>JAOARU010000064.1 GCA_025210675.1 Candidatus Altimarinota bacterium
CAACCGTCCCGGTTGACGTAGCGAAGGACGATTCTGCCTCTGGCCCCCATCTCTCAGCGAGAAAAGACGGTGCTAAGCGGAATGAATGAGCGAAGCGAATGAATGGAGCGGTGCAAGATTTTTGCAGAAAACTTGGAATTTTTAATTCCTAGTTTTTAAGAAAATCTAGACTTTTCCCTAAGTTAGCTCTCAGCGAGGATTGTGACCGGAGACGAAGCAATCGAACAAAACCCATACCAAACTTACAAAGGGTTATTTTAAATAATGACAGGACTAAAAAGTGAGTAAATAGTTTGCTTATGATATTACTTAGGGGATTTTTCAAAAACAAACTCAACCCGAGACACTTTTCTTACCAAGGAAGACTACAAAAAAACATTTTACATAATTAAGACTCCCTACTCAACAAAATATTTGCATATATTATACCAAGATCATCAACAGAAATTCCTATGCCCACATTTTCCCACTGATCTTCCAGGAGTGAATTATCATAAGCATCATCACCTGAACCAATTTTTTCATCTTTTAATCCACCTAAAAAATCATAAAAACTAGTATTGTTCATGAGCATACCACTCGAAACTCCTTCTATACCTGCATCATCTATGTATTCCTGCAATTTTTTGCCATCAGGTGCAACAAAATCCAAAAATTCTTCTTTTGCCATCTTGCTGGACCACACTTGAGCTACTGCATTTAATTTTGCATTTGGCAATAATGGTTTTTCACGTTTTCCATTAATTGCTTCGAGAATTTGATCCCTGTAAGTCTCAAGTTCATTTTCTTCAAATACCTCTTCACTAAATATCTCAACAAGTAATATTTCTCCTGATTCACGCTTTGCAAGCCCTATTCCAAGCCTGCTCCATTTTGGGTTTAGTATATTTTTCATATGAATAGGACTTGCCATTAGACCCTCATGAGCAAGGTATAAATTTGAATCCATTGATATATTTTCCCCCACACTTGCTTTAATACCGTACTCAACAGTGTAATCTTTTGCGAATTTGCCTCTTTTATCCTGATGAGCAAAATAATTTTCATCTCGCATATCTTCCGCTCTAAACTGAGCCAAATTACCCAATTTTTCATCAATTTCAAGCTCATTTAGCCCTTTTGTCTTACGTTCTTTGTTAATATAAGTCAGTATCACCTTTGCATCTCTTTTTATATCAACTACCTCCAGTGCTTCATTATGTCCCATCTCTCTATGATTAGGATTAAATGGAACAAAGCCTTTTGTATAAATAGGTGCATTTATCAGGGCAATTCCTGTGTCTAAATTTATTTCAACTATATAAGCACCCATTTTCTCAGGAGTAAATAAAAGCTCAAACTTACCATCTTCAATACTTAAATCTATTTCTGTGATTTCTCCGTCAGGATCTACGATTACTGCTTTTTCTTTGAGTTTTTTTGTAGTTTCACCTGACACTTTTATTTTTTTGCCAAGTTCATAAAATGCTGGCAATTGCAACTTTTCAATGCTCTCATCAACTTGTCTTATATGCCTGTCGAGTGCGTAAAATTTAATACTTTGTCCTTTTTTGAAACGCTTTAATTGACCAAGTGAAGAATTATTTAAAAGCGGTGCTCCATATATATCAAGATTGACTATACCTTCTGAAAATTCTCTAAAAAAATCAGCGGGTGGATGAAATTTATTTTGACTATTTACATAAACAATTACTTGCTTTTCACCATTTGTAAAAACTAATTTAAACAACTTATTCCATTCATCATTCCAAGAAAAATAAGCATCTCCTGCTATATTTTCTATTATCAAATCACTTGGCATGCTTTCTGATTGCTCATCAAAATTTGGATCACAAATTGGCTCTATGACCTGAATTTTTTTAAAAAAACTACTGCCCTCTTGTCCTTTTATAATTCCTATTTCAAATTTTCCTTTTTCTGGAAAATACAAATCTATACTAAATTTACCTTCTGAGTCTGTTTTTTTATTAAAATACCTTCCAGATAAAAACACTGTAATATTTGATTCTGTTCTGCTATCTAATTGCCCCTCAAGCTTATAGACTTCATTTAAACGAAATGCCGTCGGGAGTGGCTGATCCAATGTGATATTTTTATAAAAATCCTTTGCAATAAAATCATCTAAGACACCCTTGAAGCAAACTTTTGAATCAGGTGAGCCAAGTGGGGTTTTTTTTGAAATTTCTTTTATTTGAACATTTAAGACACCTCTATCTAATGAATCAAGTTTTTTAAATGCTTTTTTGGTTAGATCTATTATATTACCCTCTGCATAAGGACCCCTGTCATTTACCCTAACCACAACTGATGTGTTTTTTTCTGGGTATTCCACCAATACACGTGTATCAAATGGCAATGTCTGATGAGCACATGTGTAATCATCATGAGAAAATATCTCTCCATTGGCTGTTTTGCGTCCCACAAACATATCAGCTAAATAAGTCGCTCCTCCTTCATCAGGATGATGATTATTTTTATAATCTTCAACCCGATAAATAATCTCTGCAAATTCTCCACGTGTTATTTCAGCATTTGGATTGATATAACTAGGCTCGTCAAATATGCTGTTGTCTTTTGCAAATGCAAAATAAGGAGCAAACCACTCGTCTTTTTTAACATCAAGATAGGGATTTTTTTTGGCTTCTTTTATATCAATTCCATTTATTAGAAGTGCCATTTTGATAGCCTCTGCCTTGTTAAGTGTTCTTGCTGGTTCAAATTTGCCTTCTTTTGTACCTTTTACTACACCCAAATTCATCGCAGTCTTTACATAAGGAGCAAACCACTCGTCTTTTTTAACATCTGGAAACGGATTTGTCTTTGGAATAGAATCAGCCTTCATAAATGCTCCAAGAATCAACATCTTTACTGATTCTGCCCTATTTAAATCCTGATCAGGACGAAATGTCCCATCACTAAAACCATTAACTATGCCATCTTCTGTTAATGATATGATACTGATAAAATTATCGTGATTGGGCATCACATCACTATAAAAAATAGCCCCAGCATTTTGTACTCCTAAGCAGAGAAATAATCCTACACAGGCTAGTGTTTTGTATTTTGCCATATTTTTTAATCTTGTAAAAAACGTGTTTATAGTTTATAATAAATAGGTAAAAAATAAAAATAAAAATTATGGATTTTGATATTTTTCAAATACTTACCGAGGCAAATGAGGTTGGTGCTTCTGATATTCATATCAGTACGCATGAAATGCCTGCTTTTCGTGTAAGTGGCTCTACAAAGTTACAGGAAAAATACCCTGTGCTTACTTATGAAATGGCTCGAGAGCTCATAGAGCAAACAATGGACGATGAACAAAAAAAGTGCTTTGACGATGAAAAAGACTTAGATTATGCCATCGAGATTCCAAACGTAGCTCGTTTTCGTGTTAATTCATTTTTTACCACAAAGGGTGTAAATGCTGTTTTTCGTATTATCCCTTCTGAAATTATCCCTTTTGAAAATCTTGGTCTTCCAGAATCCCTGCGAAAGATTATGAATCTCAAAAAAGGACTAGTTTTGGTCACAGGCCCAACAGGTAGTGGCAAATCAACAACTCTTGCTGCTATTATTGATCTATTCAACAAGACCAAGCAAGGTCATATTTTAACAATCGAAGATCCGGTTGAATTTGTACATCAACCAAAACAATGCCTAATTACTCACAGAGAAGTAGGCAAACATTCAAAATCATTTTCCTCTGCACTTAGAGGAACAACACGTCAAGATCCAGATATCGTATTAGTGGGAGAAATGCGTGATCTTGAAACTATCTCTCTTGCCTTAACAGCAGCAGAATCAGGTGCTCTTGTTTTCGGAACATTGCACACATCTTCAGCAGCTAAAACCATAAATCGTATTGTTGATGTTTTTTCTGCCGAAGAACAAGAGCAAATCCGCTCAATGTTGGCTGATTCTGTTCAGTATATTGTTGCTCAAGCCCTATTAAAAAAGAAAGGCGGGGGCAGAGTTGGTGCTTACGAAGTATTGATAGGTACTGACGCTATTAGAAACCAGATTCGCAAAAACGAAATTCACCAAATTCCACTTTCTATTCAAAGTGGTAAAGATATCGGCATGCAAACAATGGATCAATGCCTAATTGACCTAATTAGATCGGACAAGGCGGAATATAAGGAGGCTATTGTACACGCCATAAACAAAGATCTTTTTGATCAATTTAAACCCCAAGAAGCCAATTCTCTAATTTAAAAAATGCACAATGGCAAAAAATATATATTTTCACATATTTGGTAACAGACAAAAAAAAGATGATACTCATTCACCTTTTATAGATCAGGCACAAATCTCAACTCAACAAACTGACAACCTTCAGACCAACATTCCAACAGATACCCCTGAATCTACCACACCCACAGAAGGAGGCATAAGCTTTTCAGAGCCTACGCCTGCAGAACCTACGCCTACAGAACCACAATTTAATACTCCTGAGCCACAAATCAATGAGCCTCAGGGTATCAGTTTCAATCAACCTGAACCAGCTCAGGAATCAGGAGGCATATCATTTAATGAGCCTATTGCTCAAACAGAAGCACAAATCAATGAGCCCCCACAAGCGATACCTCAAGTTTCAGCTGAAATCCAAGAGGGATCAGGCATTATTGAACTTGAAGAAATTATTAAATACGCCAAAGATCACAATGCATCTGATATTCATATTTCTACCGGAGTCATGCCAAAAATGCGTAGATTTGGTGAAGTATACGACATGAAAGGCTGGAAACCTTTAAATGAAGAAGAGGCACTAAAAATAATCTATGCGACAATGGACAAAGAAGTTCGTAAAGAATTTGACGAAACAGGTGATGCTGATTTTAGCTTTCATTGTCCTACAACAGGACAGAGATTGAGATGTAATGCACTTCAAAACCTTAGAGGTCCTGCAGCAGTATACAGAATGATATCAGACCACATTATGAGTTTTGATGAATTATGCCTACCAAAAAGCATCGCTAGCATTAAAGACTACAAAAAAGGCCTAGTATTAGTAACTGGCCCTGCTGGCTGTGGTAAATCAACAACTCTAGCAACATTGATAGACATGGTAAATGAGCATGACGAAGGGCATATCTTAACCATCGAAGACCCAGTAGAAATCCTGCATAAATCAAAAATATCAATAGTTAACCACAGGGAAGTTCGTAGCAATACAAACTCATTTGCAAGAGCTCTTAAATCAGCACTAAGGGAAGATCCCGACAGTATCATGATCGGAGAAATGCGTGATCTTGAGACCATCTCTCTTGCCCTAACAGCTGCCGAAACTGGACACTTAGTATTTGGAACACTCCATACAGCAAGTGCTCACAAAACCATAACACGTATCATTGACGCCTTTCCTCCTGGTGAGCAAGGGCAAATCAGAGCCATGATCTCTGAATCAATACGTTGTGTTATCTCGCAAGTTTTATGCAAAAGAAAAGACGGCACAGGACAAGTTGCTGCATTTGAAATAATGTTTGGAACATCAGCTATTAAAAACTTAATCCGTACAGATAAGGTTTTTCAAATTCCATCAAGCATTGAAATAGGCACAAGAGAAGGTATGCAAAGCCTAGATCAAGCCCTCACAAAACTAGTAAGAGATAATATTATAGACAAAGAAGAAGCCAAGAAATACGCCAGAAGCCCAGAAGACTTTAACAATTTATAAAAAACAACCAATAAAAGCCTGTATTTTTAAATCATAGGCCTAAGATCAATAAAAAATTCTTTATCACCAACCTTAAACCTAAAAGACTTTGAAACTATCAAGGCGTCTCTGTTTTTTGGGATTTTGATCCTTTTTTTATCAGAAATAAAAACTCTTTGCTTTTTTCTGATCATAGAACCATATTCATTCATACATGAATACTCTATCATTAAAAATAAATCAGGACTTACTCTATTGGTACTAATAATTATTTCGTCATAATCACTATTTGTCCTATCAAGACTCCAATGTATATGTGTTTTTTGCAACTCAATAGCAACACTATCAAATGTCTCGGCTGTAACTTGACGAGACAACAAGGCCTCTAAGGCAAGCTCTGGATCAGAAAATAATCGTGGATTGGACTCTATTTTTTTCCTAAGGATATGCTCTCTTACAAAGAGAGACTTTGCAATAACATTAGCTACTCTAACAGTAGCAATATTTACACCCGCAACAACAACCAATCCTGCAGCAACTATGGATAATATTTTTTTATATATAGCACCTCTTGTCTGACTTATATCAACACTTAACCCTTCAGTAACAGGCTCTTGATTTTCCATAACATGAACCCTTGCTATTAAGACCCTGATTTGATTTATCGCACCTGATATATCCACACTATTAAGCTCTTGTTTGTTTTTTAAAGCCTCCTCGTCAATTCCATCTCTAAGAATACCCTCTAGTTCATCAAGGAGCTTTTCTGCTCTTTGTTTTAATTTGTTGTTATTTTCTACAAGTTTATTAATCTTGGCTTGTAGATTTTTATCTTCTGTCTTATTTTCAAGCTCAGCAATCAAATCACCCCTAAAAGACTCTTGCTTAAGATAAGCTTTTTTTAAATTAAAAATTTTATTTTTAATTTCACAAAAATATTTCAACAAACAAGTAGTTTCAGAGCCATTTGCAAGCTGATCCTCAGCCTCATTACTAACAAAGCTTATCTCATCTTCTCCAGCAATACTTAGTCCTCCTACCTTTGTATTCCAAATTTCACGAACTTTATTTCTAAATTCATTACCAACTTCTGAAATTATAGAATCAACTCCAATCTCAGGAGCTTGTAGTTGATTAATTGTTTTTTGTGGGTCTTCTTTATTTAAAGTAATCTCAGTGATAGAATCCATATCAGCAATAGCCTTTAAAAAAATAAAACTTTCTGTTTTAAAAAAAGCAATTAAGTTATCTAAAACCTCTCCATAGCGCTGTCTTTCCAAACTGTCTAAGCTTTGTTTTTCCATAAACTAACAATAGGATTCAGATATTAACATAAATTTATTTTTTATCAAAACATGAAAAAACTAAATCTACCAATTATCTTGGCAATAATTTATTTAATTTTTTGGACTATTTTGGCTATAAATCCAGTCAATCGTGATGTGTGGTGGGCAGAAAACCTGCCTCTTGTTGGAGTATTTTTACTACTTATCTTTACTTATAAAAAATTTCGATTTTCTAATCTGTCGTATATCTTTATGGCATTTTGGCTTTTTTGGCATACGATTGGGGGACACTATACATTTGCAAATGTTCCATTTGATTTTGTAAATGATTTATTTGGATTTTCTAGAAATCATTTTGATCGCTTTGGGCATTTTTTTATTGGATTTTATGCCTATCCAATGGCTGAAATTTTATTTAGAAAAAATCTTTGCTCAAAGGGCTTAGCAATGCTTTTTGGATTATTTTTTATGATGTCAGTAGCTTGTGCTTATGAGATAATAGAATGGCTTTATGCAGCCATAGAAGGTGGTAATGCAGGTATAGAATTCCTAGGAAGTCAAGGTGATATCTGGGACGCCCAAAAAGACATGGCAATGGACACATTTGGAGCAATTTTTTCTCTCATTTGTTTTTATTTTTTACAAAAAAAGCCTCATAAATTATAATTTAATTTGATTTTTTATCAAAACATGAAAATTATAAATGCAGAAAAAGCACCAAAAGCAATAGGGCCCTACTCTCAGGCTATCATCGCAAATAATATGCTATTTGCATCAGGCCAAATCGCACTAAACCCAGAGACTATGAAGATCACAGGCGAAAATGTAAAAGCACAAGCAAAACTTGTTCTTCAAAATATCCAAGCCATCTTAAATGAGGCAGGACTCACAAAAGAAAACATTGTAAAAACAACAATTTTTCTTAACGATATGGGCGATTTTGCTCAAGTAAACGAGGTTTACAGTGAGTATTTTCAGGACCACAAGCCCGCTCGTTCAACAATCGAGGTTGCTCGCCTTCCGTTAGATGCCCTTGTTGAGATTGAAATCGTTTGTGTAATTTCTTAATCATCTTTTTTTTGTGCATCATACAATTTGGACAATCATGTTTCTGCCAAGGTGCAATAATCTTGGCGGAAAATTTGTCGTCTTCCATTTTTTTACCAATTACTCTAATCATTTGCCCCTCTTGAACAGGTTTTATAAATGTAGCCTTTTTAATATTTACCTCCCATTCTTTTTGAGACAAGTCCAATAAGATCAAAAATTGATCATTTACTTTAACAACCTCTCCAGCTATAAACCCCCTATCTCCCCTGAGATAAATCATCATCTTAAAATGCTCTGCGCCTTTGTAGTGTTCTATTTTTTCCTCAAAAATATTATCCAACCTTTCACCTGATCCTAAATAATAAGCACCTGCACCAAAAGCAAAATTTAAAACCAAAACCAAAGTAAAGACGCTAACAAATGAGTATTTATAAGCTTTTTTGGTATGCTTTATGCCATAAAGTCCAAGCATCAACACAAGCAGCATAAAACCAATCCAAAAAAAAGGTGTGATTAATATTAAAGCCTCCATAGCACTAGTTCTATTTTCCCAAAGTAATAAAAAATCAGCCTCGACGATCACATAAAGCATGACTGAAAAAGCAATCGCACCAAACAAAGATCCAAGTAGAAACAGGGCCCAAAAAGCTATATTTTTGAGTATAAATAGCCACTTAGACTTAGGTTTTAAGTCTTTCTTTTTAATCTTTGCCAATACTTGATCTGAAATCTTATTCATATTTAAAGTCAATCTTTTCCAATTTTTCTTTGAGTTGCTTTTTTGCCCTATTGAGCATGGTAGCAACTGTGCCTTGAGGTTTTTTGATGATGTCTGATATTTCATCATAGCTTTTTTCCTCTAAATATCTTAACACGAGTATTTCTCTATATTTGATTTTTAAATTATACAAAGCCCTGGCTAATATTTCTTGATTTAGCTTTGTATTTGTTTGCTTTACCAGATCTATTTCTGATCCTAAATTTTCAAAGAGCTCATTTTCTAAATCTACTTTTTTATCATAAGCACGTGATTTTGCTTTACGAAATTCTGAAATTGTTTGATTGTGGACTATTCTATAAATCCAAGAGGAAAACTTAATATCTTGATCAAAATCATTAAGATTGCTCCATGCCTTTATAAATGCTTCTTGCAATATCTCCTCTGCTTCTTCTTCTGAAAAACTAGAAATCCTTAATATGTATCTCAAAAGTGGCGCTTCATATCTCTTTATAAGCTCTGCAAAACATTCTATATCATTACCCAATGCCTTCTGTATAAGCTCTAAGTCAGTCATTTTATGGTCATTATAGCACAGACCCATAATGAGTCTGTGCTATTTTATGATTTTTATTATTACTGTTGTTTATAGGAACAATCATGCATATCACCTTGTCTATTCATCATTCCGTTCATTCCTTTCATCATACTGCGTCCCATTCCTTTGTGTCTTCTTATAAATCCATTTTCTAACCTATCTGCTCTATTATGTAATCTTTCAAGCATGTCTTCATCTTCAGTTGTAATTGTAATCACCACACCATTTTCAATATTTTCTACCACATGAGTTACTAATTCATTTTTCGAACCAGGCCTGTCTTTTGCTTGCAGATACTCAACTACTTCTTCATCTTCTGATGCAACTGTCATCTTGATGCCATTGTCGATTTTTTCTACTGTACGGTCAATTTGTGGTCTATACATACGTCTTTGTGTGTCATCTTCACTGTCGGCACTAGCCACCGGAACTACTGCGAGCCCAAGAAGAAGAGAAAATGCTAGTAAAAGTGATTTTGTTTTTTTCATAGTGTTTTTAAAAAAGGAAAAAATATCGCGAGAGATAAATAATACTCTCTCTGGTAGACTTCAATTTATATACTTAATGAAACGTATTTCAGTGTTGAAATCTATTGTTTAAATTTAAAAGTTCAATTTGCTTTTGCGATCGCTGGCACCCCTTATTACGCAAAAGATTTTTTTTTCTTTCATTTTTTTTTATAATATTTTTGTTATGACTAAATTTAATTGGAAAAAAACGGCAAAACCCGTAATCATACTTGCTCCAATGGACGGCTGGAGTAACAGTCCCATGCGACAAGCCATTAAAAAAATCACCCCTGAAGTGATAACTTTTACTGAATTTGTATCAGTAGACGGATTAACACACAAGAATCGCAGTAAAAACCTACTCCAAAAGGCTATCTATCACGAAAAAACAGAAAAACCACTCATAGTGCAATTATTTGGCAAAGATCCTGAAAAATTTGCCCTAGCCTCATCAATGATGGAAGAAATGGGTGCAGGAGCAATAGACATTAATTTTGGTTGTCCTGCTCGCAAAGTAGTTGGGCACAAAAATGGTGCCTACCTATTACAAGAGCCTGATTTGGCATATGAAATAGTACGTCAAACCAAAGCAGCCACAAATCTTCAGGTATCAGTCAAGACTCGCCTAGGCTGGGATAATCCTGAGCAAATTTTTGATTTTGGAGAATTAATGATAAAAGCTGGAGCAGATGCTCTAACAATCCATGGACGTACTGCTAAACAAGCTTTTACAGGTGAAGCAGATTACACAAACATATACAAATTCAAAAAACTTCATCCTGATTTTATAGTAATCGGCAATGGTGACATAAAAGACCGCACAAAATCCATGGAGCTTGCATCAAAACTAGACGGATTTATGATAGGACGTGAGGCAAATGCAAATCCTTTTATTTTTAAACAAATACTTGAGCCTGATTTTACACCTAGCCTAAATGACAAAATAGAGCTAGTCTTATTTCAAGCTCAACTAGCCCAAGAACAAAATGGTCAAGCAGGCGTGATAGCTATGCGAAAATTTTTTGCTTTTGTGGTTAGAGGACTAGAGGGAGCTTCTGAATATCGTAAAGAATTAATGCAAGTTGATAATATTGATGAAGCTCGGAGGATTTTTACTAAAATAAAAAATGAATTTTGAAAAAATAGATCGCTGGCTTTTTTTTACTATTATAGGTCTCGTGATCTTTGGAGTTGTGATGATCTCATCAGTTAGCACTTACGAATCATTTAATTTAATGGTAAAAATCCACGGTCAAGAGTATTGCGCACCTGAGACAGGCAATAATTGTAATAGTTTTTATCTAGTCAATCATATAATTAGAGTGATTTTATCTTTAGGGCTTTTCTTTTTGGGCATTTTTGCTCCTGTTAAATTTTACAAAAAAATAGCTCCAGGATTTTTTCTGTTATCTTGGATTTTATTAGTATCTCTTTTTATTAAAGGAATCGGCTCAGATTACGGAACAGCAAAAAGCTGGATTGACGTACCTTTTCTACCTTCTATTCAACCTTCTGAGATTATGAAACTGGCTATTATATTTTATTTTGCCTTGTGGCTTGAAAGAAAAGAAAAAGAAGTCAAAACCTTTGAAGGTGGCTTTCTTCCTTTTGTAATACTTTTGTCGCTAGCACTTGCCCCAATAGCCTTGCAGCCTGATTTTGGCTCTGTACTAGTAATTGGAGCCATATCTGTATGTATGCTTATTGTAGCAGGTGGAAGATTTTTGCATATTGTTACTGGTGGCACAATAGCCTCATTGATTGCTTGGCCAATTATCCTATCCCATGATTATATTCGTGATCGTTTTTTGGCTTTTTTGCACCCTGACTCAAACTCTCCAGACATGCAAGATGCCTTATTTCAAATCAAACAATCTCTTATTGCTGTTGGTAGTGGCAAATTTTGGGGAGTTGGTGTAGGAGAAAGCGGACAAAGAAACGGCTGGCTACCAGAAATACAAGGAGACACAATCTTTGCAGCAGCAGCAGAAGAGCTTGGATTTATTCGCATTGCCATATTTATAGGTGCATTTTTCTTGATTGCTTATCGTGGCTTAATGATCGGCGAAAAAACCAACGACAGATTTCTAAAATTAGTTGCCGTTGGCATCACTTCTTGGGTTGTATGCCAAGCTCTAATTAATATCTGTGTAACAATAGCACTTATGCCCTTAACGGGCATTACTTTGCCTTTTATCTCTTATGGTGGTACTTCACTTTTAATGATGATGTTTGCTTCTGGAATTCTCTTAAACATTTCTATGGAGCGTGAATCTGGAAGATTTTTCTATAAAAAATCTCGCCTAAAATAATGAAAAATTATATCCTCTTTGTGGCTGGTGGCTCTGGTGGACATATCACTCCTGCAATCGCCGTAGCGCTTAAATTAAACAAAAAAGATGTTTTTTTTATCTGCTCAAAATCAGATCTTGATAAAAACATAATTAAAAAATACGACTTTAAATACAAACAAATATCAACAGGCAAATTGAGACGATATTTTGATTGGCAAAACTTTTTAGACATTGGCAGATTATCTTGGGGGCTTGTAGAAAGTTTTTTATTTTTAGTTTTTAATCGTCCGAGAGTCATATTCTCAAAAGGTGGCTTTGTATCACTTCCTGTTGGCATTTCTGCTTTTTTACTAAGAATTCCTTTCGTCTTACATGAAAGTGATAGCATAATGGGTCTTGCAAATCGTATACTCAGTAGACTATCAAACCAAAAACTCAGCGCATTTCAAATTCAAGATGCCACAGAGGTTGGCACACCAATTCGTCAAGATGCCCAAAAAGCAGATCCAAAAAAAGCTAATGATTTTTTAAATTTCAAATACAAAAAGCCGATACTTCTAGTTATTGGTGGCTCTCAAGGGTCAAGCTTTATCAATAATTTAATCAAAAATCAGCTAAAAAACCTAAAATCATTCAATATAGTTATTATAAAAGGAAAAAATCAACTTAATCTTAAAAATTCAGACTCAATTAGAATTTTTGATTTTTTATATGATGAATTTTTTGACGTACTCAATGTAAGTGATTTTGTTATATCTCGCTCAGGTGCAAATTCTATTGCTGAAATTGCTTATTTTAAAAAACCTGCGATTCTGATCCCTCTTAAAAATTCAGCCAACAATCATCAATACCTAAATGCAAAAAATCTTCAAAAACAAAAACTTTGCCTTATGCTAACGGAAGATGAAGTAGAAAAAAATCTTCAAAAAACCATAAAAAAGCTCCAAGAAAACAAGGAATTATTTAGTAAAAATATCTCAAAATTAAGCTCTAATGAATCAGCAGAAAAAATCGCAAAAATAATCAAAAAATATATCTGATAAAAGCTCATTTATTTTGACAATAAGCTACTTTTTTGATATAATTATACGATATAAAAATAAAAATGAAAAAAGTGGCTTACGCATTATTTTTTATGACTCTATTTAGTCTTCATGCTCATGCCGAGGCACCTCTTTTTGATGCCACGTTTATTGAAAGCAACCTAAATTATGAGCTAGAACCAGGGGAAAATTTCTTAGCTGAATTTACCTTTAAAAACACAGGCAAAAATTCATGGGAAACCATAAGAGGTGAAAATCCTGTATTTCTAGGGATCAAAGAAGTATCAGATGAAGCTGATTTTTCAAACTCATTTCAAAATTGGGGCTGGAGCAATGAAAGATTGATTAAATTAAGCGAAAAAAAGACAAGCATAAAAGGCGATCAAATAGCTGTTTTTTCAGCCTATTTTAAAGCACCAGACCAAGAGAGAAATTA
This sequence comes from Candidatus Altimarinota bacterium, assembly GCA_025210675.1. Classification (GTDB taxonomy): domain Bacteria; phylum Patescibacteriota; class Gracilibacteria; order CAIRYL01; genus JAOARU01. The sequence goes on from JAOARU010000064.1 coordinate 13,594, forward strand.
TCACATCAAACTACAACCAATTGTAAAAGGCGATGATTTTTCTGATTTTTTTGGCGAAGAAGTGGTTTTTGACATCAATGTAAAATCAAGCCTTATTGGAGAAGCAACAGAAGATGCTACTGTGGATTTTACGGTATTTGAAGACACAGAGCCAGTCAAAACCTCGGCTGAAGTGCAAAGAATCTATCAAGCTAAAAATGAAATTACTGAAAAAGAGCGTACTTTTGAACAAAAAATAGAAAAATTAGAGGAAAATTTAAATATAATCGAAGAAAAAATAGAAAAAACAGACTCAAAAAAAGAAAAAATACTCATAGGACAGGAACTTAAACACATACAAAAACAAAAAGACATGATGTATCAAAAAATGGAAGAATTACAAAATAAAATAGAAAAAAATCAAGAAATTCTCTCAGCAAATATCCAGAAAAGCATTGATCATAAAAGCATAGACAGTGAAAAAAAAATCATGTGGATATTTATAGGAGTTTTTACACTTTCATTTGTGTTTGTGCATCTTTTTGTCACTAAAAGATTTTTCAAAAATGCCGAAGAAAAAGAAAAAACAAGTTAAAAAAGGCATGTTTAAAAGCATTCAAGAAAAGGTCTTTAGTGGAATTTCTAAAGGCATAGAAGATGCTGTCAAAAAATTTACCGTATCTATACTAAGTGCGTTTTTTGTGGCTATTGGTGTGCTTTTTTCGACCTATGGCACTGATGTATTTAAGGCAAGTGTAGTAGACACCACGGAAACTCTTCAAGATCTCATAGACAAAACCCAAAATAATCAAGAGCTAGATATTTCAAATCTATCATTTACAGGTAGTTTTACTATCAATAAAAATATTCATCTAAAAGGTAATAACAAAACCATCTTATCATCAAGCGATAAAAATGGTGTGATTTTGACAATAGAAAACAATGCTCAAGTTGAAATTGATGGAATCATGTTCAAAGGCGCAAAGAAAGCTGTCTATGCCAAAGAAGACTCTGCTCTAAATGTCAAAAATTCAATTTTTACTGACAATCAAGTAGGCATATACATCTCAAATGCCTCTGATATAAATATAGAAAATAGTTTTATAGAGGGGTCTTCTGATCATGCAATCTATATATCAGGTTTGATAAAAGGAAAAATATACAAAAACACACTTTCAAAAAATCGTATTGGAATAAGGCTAGAAAATTCAAGTATAAACATAACAGAAAATCTAATAAAAAACTCAAACGACAATGGGTTATATCTATTTTCAGATTCATCAAATATCTACAAAAATTACCTAAACAGAATCTACTACGGCTCTGGTGTTAATTTTCGTAAAGGTACTCACTCAACAAAAATTTACGAGAACACGATCGCATCATCAAATATCGGTATCTACTCTGTGTCTAGTGCTGATACAAGCTCTGTATCAGCATATAAAAATAATTTTTTAGATATTTCTGAAAATGAGATTATTGTTAAAGATAAAAACAGCGAAAATTTCTATGAAAATCAAGCTTTGGATGAAAATGATGAGCTTTCAGTAGAAAATTTTGGTTGTTATATGGAAATATGCTTATAATAAAGATATGCACAAAATAAACAATCAAAAGAAGGCTTATAATTTTATAAATGCAGGAGATTTGTGCAGTTTTTCAGGTAAATTAATTCTAATTAGAGATCAAAGCTTAGAACGACTAAAAAATGAAAAAAAACCACCAATTTCCTTTGAAAATGCGGTAGTTTTTTTCTGTGGTCCCACCCCAACACCAAAAAGCAAAATTACAGGCTCAATAGGTCCTACAACTACAGAACGCATGCAGGATTATTTTGAAATGCTATTTAAACTTGGAGCAATCTCACTAATCGGCAAGGGGGGGATCAAAGACAAATATATAAACATATTTAAAGATAAAGGCTGTCTAATGTCTGTAACAGGCGGCGTTGGCGCTTTTCTTTCAAAAAAAGTCATATCATCTAAAATTCTTGCATATGAAGATCTACTAGCAGAGGCAATTCGAGAAATGGAAGTAGATGATTTGCCATGCGTTTGTGTAGTTGATAAAAATGGCAAAAAAATAATTTAATTTTTTGTGAAACTAAAAAAGATTTTTTGCGTTAAAAAATATATAATGACAAAATTTTTTAAATCAATTGTAGGGCTTGTTTTGTTTTTAGGATTATGTCCACTTGTTCATGCTGCAAGTATTGCTGACTTAACCACTACAAGCACCGTAGACGATGGGCAAAAGTCATTTCTTGAGATGTATCAAGATATTGTCAAAGAACAAAACAAGCTTACAAAAGCTGAAATTGATCTAAAATTTTTAAAAGAAGACTTTAAAAACACAGCAGAAAAAGAATTAACAACAAAGCAAACCGAAAAAGAAATACTGGAAAATGAACTAGAAAAACTCAGAAAAGACAAAGAGCGCTTTGCGGGAATAGAAGATGAAAACAATATCTTTCTAGAAAATATTAATAAAAAAGAGAAAGAATTAATTGAAAAAATTGATTTTATTGAACTTGAGATAGCAAAACTTAAAAAAAGAAAAAACGAATTAGAACTAGAACATAAGACCAAAATCAATGAAAAAGAAACTCAAATCAATGAATTCAGATCAAATATAGAAAAAAATAAAGAAATCTTAAAACAAGATTTTACAGCTTTTTTGATTAGGCTACTGTTTTTTGGAGGTACTATTTTGGTGGCTTTATTTTTTAGCAATATAGCCAAAAGCACCATTAAGCGTCATGGCAAAAACTTACCGATTAGACGCAGAGAGGTTTTGTTTAGAGTTGTAAATGTATTTACATATTCAATTGTAGGAATCATTATCTTTGCTACTTTATTTGCCCAGTTTGCAGTCTTGCTGCCATTCTTGGCATTGCTAGGTACTGGTCTCGCATTTGCTGTGCGTGATGTTATTTCATCATTTTTGGCATGGTTTTTTATTGGAATGCGATACGGCTATAAAATTGGTGATTTGATTGAAATTGGCGGAGCAAGAGGACGTGTAAAAGAAATCAGCCTAATCCATACAATCATTAGAGAAACAGGAGAAAGGGGTCCAACAGGAAAAATCCTCACCATTCCAAATAAAATGATCTTTCAGGAGAAGATGAGAAATTTCTCTGCAATGTATCGTTTTACCTGGATTATCACTGATTTTTTACTAGAAAGAAATTCAAATATTGAAAAAGTTAGACAAATATTAGAAGAAGTTATCGAGGAAAACACAGCTCAAGACACGGAAGAAATCAAGAAAGCACTTCCAGCAATGGGTGCAAAATTTTCCCTAACTGAAGAAAACACTAAGCCACAAATATTTGTAGAATTAACTGAATATGGCATATTGGTTAAAACAAAGGTGTTTTGTCGCTTAGAAAAAAGGCATACACTAAAAACTGCAATATCTCAGGATTTCTTGAGTAAAATAAGGGAAGAGCACGATATTGTAATGAGATTTTTAAATTATGGCTCAATCGGCACATCTTCTCATTAATTATAAATTAGCTAAATGTAGTTAAGGTGGGAGTTTTTATAAGAGAGCAAAACGAAATAGCGGGGTAATACAAAATTTTCTCTAAAAAACTATTTAACAATACAGCCTATTAAACCCTAGGAAAGGCGTTTTTTGAGTAGCACAAACACATTATAGTGCAATGTTTTTGAGACGAGTTAAGCTCACTTAATGGTGAGCGTGCGAGCGAAAAAAACACACTGACGAAGCAGTGTGCAGTTTTCATAAGCAAGAAGTTATTTTTCATTAATAGTCTCCTTAACCTCCTGTCCAAAATGACGACCTGTTTTGTCTCCAAAATGCGCTAGGACCTGGTCTCCTTTTTGAATTTTTGTAACTGAGATTGGGTGACCATCTGGTGATGTTAGACGGATTGTCTCTGCATTTTGCATCACTAAAGCCACTTTTCTACCATCTTGACTCTCTGCCTCAATTAACATCATTGGTCGGCGCTCTATTTTATTGCGACCAATTGCAACCACTCTGGTATTTCCATCTTTATCACAAGTCAAGACCTCATCAGCAGATGAAACCTCACATAAATATTTTGTTTTATTATTTGGAAGCTTAATATAAGCATGCACTGCACCAGCATTTACCCTAAATGGACGAGCTGCACAAAATGGACTTTGGACATTTTCATTGTGCACTAAGAAAAAAGCACTTGCAGTATTGCCTATCAACATACCCTCACCTGGAGCAAGCATGGAAGTAGTATCCATACAGCATCTATCACTCATTGTGACGATTTTTGTATCAGTGATTTTTACTTTTTCCAGCTTAAGATTTTCATTGTTCGCCATTTCAATAATCTGCGCTGTCTCCTTAATATCGTTCAATGTTTCAGGAATAAGCAAAATCCCGTCTGCACCTTTTTCCATTGTCTCAAGAGCAATTTTTGCCTCAAGAGGTGTTTTTACACTTTGAATAAGATTTGTGGTTTTGGAAATCAAATTTTCAAGCGGAATGATTGTCCAGTCAATATTTTCAATTACAACAGGTATTTCTCCTTTTATTTTAACAACATCATCTTCGTCTTCTTTTTTTGTGATTTTCACAACTTTTAGGTCTTTTCCAACTTGCATATCACCTTTTTTTTCACCAATTATATTAACTTTGGCAAGATTTTTTGCCTCTTCAAAATACTCATCATCAACCCATATTGCATCAACCCCACTTTCAAGAGCAATTGATACCATTTTTTTATCAAATGGTGATATTTTCACCCAAAAAATTTTTTTCATCTGCTAATTAAAAAGGTAAATCTTCAGGATTTATTTCGCTTTCATAGCTAATCTCTGGCACTTCTGGTGCTTGTGCTGATTGGCTAGCTTGTGTTGATGATACATCACCAGAAAAACTATCTGCCATATCGCTCATTGCACCAAGCAATAACACTTTGTCAGCTATTATCTCACTTGTATAGCGCTTTTCTCCTTCTGGTGTCTCCCATGAACGAGTAGTAAAAGCTCCTTCTACATAAATTCTCTGGCCTTTTTTGATTGTTTCTGCGCTCTCCCTCGCAAGATTGCTCCATGCCACAATATTGTGAAACTCTGTTTCCTCTTGAACACCTGCATCTCCTTGCCATCTCATATTTGTCGCCACTCCAAAACTACATACGCTTTCACCGCCCGGAGTCTGTCTAAGCTCTATATCACGTGTCATATTGCCGATTAAACTAACACGATTAATTCCTCCAAAGTTTTCTGATCTCTCTGGAACAGCTGCTATTTGATTTTTTGCATCAAGCATAATGATTTCTCTCGCTATTACTTTTGCCTTGCGTCTTTTTTGACCTTTATCGTCTTCCCATTCATCTGTTTTTAGGCGTCCTGCAATATATACCTGCGATCCTTTTAAAAGATATTGATCTACTATCTCTGCCTGCTTATTCCAAAGCACAACAGTATGATAAGAAGTTGTTATCTGAGTTTGATTATTGTCATTTCTAGTAAACTTGTACTTTACTTGAAGATTTAAATCTGTGACTGACTTTCCTGATGTGGTTTGTCTGAGTTCTGGTTTTTCTGTCACATGACCAATGAGGATGATATTATTTAGTGAAAAAGCCATAATTAAAACTAAAAAAGTACCTTCATAATATATGATTTTTTATTAGGCTTGCAATAAGAAATTAATAAAATATAATACTCTATGCTTTTAGTAATTTAATAAAAAATGGAAACAATAAAAAGAGGCGTGCAGGAACTTATGGATAAAGGACGAAGGTTTGTATTAACCATAGATTACACAGAAGGTAATAAAGATATTTTATATCTATGTAGAGCTGATTTAAATATAAAATTTCTTTCATTTATAGATGGTGGGTATTTAAAGGAAATTAAGCATATGAGTATAACAAGTGAAAACGATAGATTTATAGATTTAACGGGAGATAATTTAAAAATAATCATAGATATTGCATTACGTATCCGAGACAAATTAGCTACAAAAGGCATAAGCCTGTATGATGATGGTGATGATGATTTTGAAAAGATCCTAGCAAAAGTTAATGAAACTGCATTAATAGATATGGGATTATAAAATGAGCGCTATTAAAGATCTTTCCTTAGAAAATACCAAAGAAATAAGCCCATAATACCTAGTTCGTCCAAGCGACCCAATGAGCAATAAAGATGGCTTATAAAATTAAAAAAATCAAAAAGCCATTAACTACGTGTCTTCTTCTTTATCCCTTGAATAAAAAACCTAATTGTGGCATCATCAATAAGAATTGTTTTAGTAATAGATGGATAAAGAAGAAAATCAAGGCACACTACTAGAGACCTTTCCAGAAAAAGAAATCAGTAAAGAAATGCGTGAGAGTTATTTGAGTTACGCTATGAGCGTGATTGTTTCTCGTGCACTTCCTGATGTTAGAGACGGACTCAAGCCAGTGCATAGACGCATCCTATACGCTATGCACAAACTTGGCTTAACCAGTGGTGCAAAATATAGAAAATCAGCAGCTGTTGTTGGTGAAGTACTTGCCAAATACCATCCACATGGCGATAGTGCTGTATATGATTCAATGGTGCGTATGGCGCAGAATTTCTCAATGCGCTATATGCTTGTTGATGGACAGGGAAACTTTGGTTCGATTGACGGAGACAATGCAGCTGCCATGCGTTATACAGAGGCAAAGATGCAAAAAATCTCATCAGAAATGCTATCAGACCTTGAAAAAGAAACAGTTGATTTTAGAGATAATTACGACGGCACACAAAAAGAGCCATCTGTACTCCCAACAAAAATCCCAGGATTATTATTAAATGGTGGTACAGGTATTGCTGTTGGCATGGCAACAAACATACCCCCACATAATTTAGGTGAAGTACTAGATGCTGTAACACATCTTTCAAATAACCCAGAAGCCACTATTGAAGACCTGATGCAATTTATAAAAGGTCCTGACTTTCCAACAGGTGGCAATATTTACGATACAAAAGTAATCCAGGAAGCATACACTACTGGTAGGGGGTCTATTATTATGCGTGGTGTTGCAGAAATCACAGAAGAAAAAGGCAGACCATCAATTATAATCACTGAAATTCCATACCAAGTAAACAAAGCCAATTTAGTAACAAAAATAGCAGAACTAGTAAGAGACAAGCAGATTGTTGGTATCACAGATATTCGAGATGAATCATCAAAAGGAAAAATTAGAATAGTTGTCACACTTAAAAGAGACAGCTTTCCAAATAAAATCCTCAATCAAATCTACAAATTAACACCATTACAATCATCATTTGGTTGCAATTTTATTGCTTTGACTGATGGAGGAATTCAGCCTAGACTACTTGATCTCAAGTCAATCTTGGAAGAATTCATTGCTCACAGAAAAATAGTCATCACAAGACGCACAGAATACGAACTAAAAATCGCAAAAGCCAGAGCGCATATACTAGAAGGCCTTAAAAAGGCGCTAGATCATATTGATGAAATTATACGCATCATTAAGTCATCAGAAACAAAAGAAATAGCCAGAGACAATCTAATTGACGCATTTGGATTCACAGAAATTCAAGCAAATGCGATCTTGGCAATGAGACTTTCTACACTTGCTGGACTTGAAAGAAAAAAAATAGAAGATGAATTAAACGAAAAAATGCTTTTGATTGCTGATCTTGAAGATATTTTAGCAAAACCAGAAAGAGTACTTTTAATAATGCAAGAAGAAACACAAGAAGTAAGAGATAAATACAGCGACGAAAGAAGGACTCGTGTTATTCCACATGCACTCGGCAAAATGGAAGCACTAGATACTATCCCAAATGAAGAAAAAATAATTACAATCACCCAAGCTGGCTGGATTAAAAGAATATCTCCTGCCTCATTCCGTACTCAGGGCAGAGGAGGAAAAGGACTAAAAGGATCAGTCGCAAAAGCAGACGATGAAATGAACATTGTTCTACACACCCAAAATCACAACAACCTACTCTTTTTTACTAGCCATGGGCGTGTATTTAGACTCAGAGCCTATGAAATCCCAGAATCATCTCGCACCTCAAAAGGTCAGGCTCTTGTAAATTTCTTGTCATTAAATCAAGATGAGCATGTAACTGCACTTCTTGATGAGACAGCCAACAATGGATCATATCTCACAATGGCAACTGAAAAAGGCGTAATCAAAAAAACAAGCATCGAAGACTTTAAAAACGTTAGAAGAAGTGGACTAATTGCGATCAAGCTCAACGAAGACGATCTATTGAGATGGGTATCATTTACTAGCGATGGAGACGATATAATGATTATTACAAAACATGGTAAATCAATCCGCTTTGACCAAGATGATGTTAGATGTATGGGGCGTCCTGCTATGGGAGTACGTGGCATAAGCCTTAAAAATACTGACAAAGTTATAGAAATGGACGTAGTATCATCAGGTGATGAAAACTCACAACTACTTGTAGTTATGGAAAACGGACTCGGAAAAATGACCAAAGTGGCAGATTTCCGTAAACAAAAAAGATCAGGAAGCGGCGTAAAAGCAGCAAACATTACTCGTAAAACAGGCGATATAGCAGGAGCAAAAGTTGTATCAACTGACTTTAGCGGAGACTTAATCCTGACAACAAAACTAGGACAATCAATCCGCATGAGCATTGAGGATATTCCTTCCATTGGACGCTCAACGCAAGGTGTAATCTTGATGAGACCTTCAGAAGGAGACCTGCTTTCAGGTGTTTCTTTGATAAAAATCGAAGAAACAACAATGAATGAAAAACAAGAAAAACCAGAACAAGACAAGAATCTCCAAATGGATATTTAAAACAATAAAAAAACCTGTTAAAAAAACAGGTTTTTTTATTTGTGGCTTCAAAAAAACAAAAACATAACTATTGACTTATGTAGAATTTTGTTATAAAATAATATGAAAAATAAATTTATACAATAATTTTATAAAAAAGCAAATGACACCAGAAACAAAAACAAATTTTCAAGTTGCAAGTTTTGATCAAATACCAAAACAAAAACCTCCTCAAAAAAAACAAGATGCAGTCAACAGACACTCTAGTATTCATAGATTTATGCACTTTAGCTTTGCCATGGTCTTGGCAGTTATTACGATTGCTTTTTCTATATTTTTTAGCGAAAATTCTGAAACTCAAGCCTCAGAAAACCAAATGACCGCAGAAATTGAGGGTCGTGCTTTTGTAACAGATGAATTTGGCGAATCAAGAGAAATAGTCTCAGGCTCAAAAGTTTTTACTGGTGAAAAAATAGAAACAGTCAAACGCTCAAATGCAACAATTACACTTTTTGATAAATCTGAAGTTAGATTAGCCGAAGAAAGTATTATTAAAATCAAAAATAAAAACGAAATTGAACTATTAAAAGGTCATGCTTGGGTATTTGCACACAACGAAAAACAGCTAAATATGTCAAAAATATCTTTTCTTTTAGAAAATGCTTCTGGCGACTTCGTAAGAAAAGAAAAAACATTTGAAGTAACCTCATGGAGACACAATATCGAAACAGTAATGCACTTTCCTGACGGAGAAAGTAAAAATTTCATTATACCAATTGGATCAAGAGTAATTATGTCAGATTCCTTAATCCAGCCACAAATTAAAAAACTTCGCTTCTCTAAGCTTAAAAAAGAAGTAAAAATGCACAATGCCGAGCTTACAGACTGGGAAAAAACAAATATAGAAAAAGACAAAACATCTTTATTTCACATTGGAGAAGATTATTTTATTGATATTCAATCAGATGAGTCTTTCTCATCTAACCTACTAGGACTTAGGCAGTTTTTAGCTGTACTTCCAGAAAAAAGGCAGGAAGTTAAAAAAGACAACATGGAAACTCGCAAAGATGATTTTTTTACATACCTACAAAGTCAAGATATGGATATGGCAAAAAAGATACTTCTAAATAGCCGTTTTTCATACGATGAGCTATTAGATTTATGGCAAACTACATATTATCTATCAAGTGATATCTCATACCTAAGGGCACATCACGAAATAGAATACTTACTACTTGAAGAAGCTCAAAATGACCCAGAAGTAACAATTGCCATACTTAGAAGCTCATTATCATTGATGGAAGACTTTATCAAACAAAGAAATAATGAACTATTCATAGCAGAGGCCAATTATTTCCGCACTTTATGGTCTGACTTTGAATATGCTGATCTAAACTCAGAATTATCAAATCACAGAGAAGTGTTATTCAAAATTGCACAATTTTATTCTGACAATATCACGCCAACACTTCTTACTACAAACGAATGGATAAATGACCTAGCACTGGCCAATGAAGACCAAGAAAATCAAGCTCTTCTAAAAATGGAAATTGCGCAAAAAAGCCTTGATCTAACTGATTCACTGCTTAACAACAAGCGTTATGACTTAGCAAAACAAGCTATTGATAGCTCACAAGTACGTTTTGAACTTGAAACAGTACCAGAAATGTTCGGTGTAAAAGAAAAAATCATGGAACAAAGCGATATTATTAATAAAAAACTCGCATACCTCGAAAATAATACATCATTTAATGAAGGCGACTTTGAAAAACACCTAGAAGACATGGAAAAAGCAGAACAACTACTTGAAGAGCTTTATAAAATTGAAAAAGGTGAAGATCAAAGCGAAAGTGCAGAAGAAAAACGTACAAAACTACTTGCAAGTGTCAGAGATGAATTTGCAAAAGAAGACATAACTATTATTTCACATGACCTACAAGGAGACTCTGAAAATATATTTATCATTCATAGAGCAATTCTACCAAATAGCCACTCTTTATCAGGCACATACAACAAAGGCAATAAATCAATTTCAGGAATAACATTTGACAACGGAGTTGAATATCCAGGTGGTGTATCTCTTACACAAGTAACATGGCTAGTTGATAAGCTTGCAGAGACTCCAGGCAAAGAAGACAATAAAAACAAAAACGAAGATGGATCAACAATGCATGCATCTGCAAACGAAGAAGAAGCCTCAAAAGAAGTTAGCTCAACACTCGCATCACTTCTAAAAAAAGTAGCAAAGAAAAAACTAGACAATTCAGGCATCACTGTTGAAACAAGAGATATTTTACCAATATCTTCAAATAAAGTAAGAATTAAAAACGCAACAATAGAAAACTACCCTGAAGAAATCACATTTATATTTAATGTAGACGAGCTTGTATGTACAAATATTAAAATCGAAGACTTTGAGCTACCTGACTCAGACTTTGAAGATTTAGTAAAAGCAGCAAAACAAGCATTGAGCGACAGAGAAGATATTAGAAATCTTCAAAAAGCAGTAGAAGAAGATTTTGGAAAACTAAAATTCACATACGACATCAAGAAGAATATTGCACTAGACACAAAGACAAATACAGCTAGATTTAGCAGAATATCCTACGAAAACCACAAAGGAATCTTTGTCTTATCAGGTATTTATGATATTGATGCAAAAACATTTTTGACTATTGCCGAAGAAAAAAAACAACTAAAACCGCTAAATGGTGTTGAAATGGACGACTTTTCAAAAGAAATCTTTGAAGCTTATATTGAACCAGAAAAAAACGAAGAAGAAGCCTCAACACTAAGTTTAAATGAAAATAAAGACGCTCAAGAGGTCTCAAGAAATATCGAAGAAGAAAAAAAAGCACTCATAGAACTAAAAAAAATCTTTGGGCTATATGAATGCAACCACACAAGAGCCAGTTTTAGTATCTCATCAGTAAATAAAACAATCACATTTGGAAATGTGGACCTAAAAAGATACGGGATCAAGATCGCAGGAAAATACGACTACAAGAGCGATATCTTTCTAAAAATCACATCAAGCGTATTCGGAGTTAGGGAACACATCACATTTGACCAGCTAGATGGAGAATTGTTTGCAAAATACGGAAATTAACATTTCAAATAATTTTACATAAAAAGAGGCTCTACACCTAGCCTCTTTTTTTTATTATCAGGTATAAAATACATATAGATATATAGCAGCAATTACAACACCTATCATCATAAGCGGAAATGCATATGAAAAATATTTTTTAAATGTTAGGGGAATCTCGTTTTGTTCAGCTATACCAGCAACAACCAAGTTACAACTAGCACCAACAAGCGTACCACTACCACCTATACATGCACCAAGCGCCAATGACCAAAAGAGTGGCTCTGTCGGCATACCTGTCTCATGTCCTAATTTAAAAATAATTGGGATCATAGCAGTAGCAAATGGGATATTGTCTACAAAAGCTGAAAAAACAGCCGAAGCAAAAACCATAACCATCATCAACAAAGCTTGATTTTCACCAAATACATCAATAATCTGCTCTGCCAATATATCAATAACACCTGTGATCTCAAGTGAACCAATCAATGTAAAAAGTCCAACAAAAAAGAACACAATAGGCCACTCGACTAATTGAAATGCCTCTTTTGGTTCTTTTTTCGTTAAAATCAAAAGCAACATCGCTCCGCTTAAAGCAATTACACCATTTTCAACACCAATAAAATCATGAAAAATAAAGCCACAAATAACCATAGACAAAACACCTAAGCCTTTTTTCATTAAAACAGGATCAGAAATCCATTTCTGCCCTTTTAGTTCATCCATTTGATCTTTGCAGGCATTTTTTAAATCCTTTCTAAATATAAAAGTAGCCAAACCAGCAACAACAAAAGCTATAACCATAACCACTGGCGCTAAATTTACAACTACATGATTAAAACTAAAACCAGCCTTACTAGCAATAATGATATTTGTCATATCACCAACAGGAGTAGCTGTACCACCAATATTTGAAAGCAATATTTCAGTTATAAAAAATGGCAAAGGATTGATATGAAAACGATAACAAATCACTAAAAAAACAGGGGTCAAAATCATCACAGTTGTTACATTGCTGAGCAAAGCAGTCATAACCGCAGTCAGTATCATCAAAGAAAAGAAAATCAACTTCATGTTGCCCTTTGTAGCCTCAACAATCTTCATTGCTAAAAAGGTAAATACGCCTGATTTTTCCGTAATACGCACTATAATCATCATGCCAACGATTAGCGACAACACATTGAAGTCAATAAAATGCAGCATATTGTCAAATTGTCCTTTTGAGCCATGATTATTATAGACTCCAAATAATGCAAGAAAAAAACTAGCCAAAATCACAATAATAGTCTTGTGAATCTTTTCTTGCACTATAAAAAAATAAGCCACAAGAAATGTGCTTACTGATAGAATTGAAAGAGAGTTCATGTTTCTTTTGAAATATTAAGTTGTTTTGCAATAATCTCTCTCAAAATTGTCCTATTAATGACACCGATCACCTTGCCCTCATCATCTACAACAGCTAAACGATAGTTTTCATCTTGTAAGCTATTTGCAGCGATTTCGATAATTTTTGTGTCAAGTTTGACTCTAGGTACCTTTGTGCACATGATATCTTGAGCAGTTAAATGCTTTTTGTTTTCGATAAGGTGTGCAAAAAGGCACCCAGATGCAACAGCTGAGAGATCTGGATTTTCTTTTAAAGATTTTGGAATAATTGCTTCAAGGATATTGAAAATGCTTACCAAACCTTCAAGCCTGCCTTCATTATCAATAATAAAAATACCGTTTGTACCCTTTTTAATTGAAATTTCAATTAATTGATACAGCTCTGCATCTTTATGAGCAGTAGCAAAATCCTTCAGATAAAAATCCCTGACTTTCATGTCAAAACCATAAAATCAAAATCACTATCCTCCTTTGATTTTTATTTGTCAAACTTTTTTAATTCATCAATAATTTTGTCCATATTTCCCTCCATAATCTCTTTTATTCCGAAAAAACTTTTTTTAATTCTGTGATCTGTAATGCGATCTTGAGGAAAATTCCAAGTACGAATTTTTTCACTTCTGTCTCCTGATTTTATTTTACTACGACGTTCTTCACCTAATTTTTTGGCTTCTTCTTCATTTTTTTGCTCAATAACTCTCGATATCAATATACTATAGGCCTTTTCTTTATTTTTATGCTGTGATTTTTCATCTTGGCAACTAGCAACAATACCTGTCGGTATATGTGTAATCCTTACAGCAGAATCAGTAGTATTTACATGCTGACCTCCTGCACCAGAAGCTCTAAATGTATCTATTTTTAATTCATTATCAGGTATTTCAATTTCTTCGGCATCATGCTCAGGACAGGCATAAACAGTGGCAGCAGAGGTATGTAGTCTACCTTTTGATTCTGTTTTTGGCACTCTCTGAACCCTATGTACCCCGCTCTCATAAGTAAAATACGAATAAGCATTATTTCCCCTTACAGCAAAAGAGACTTCCTTAACTGCTCCTGTCTCAGTTTCATTTTTTTCTATCATCTCAACTTTAAATCCCCTCAGCTCAGCATAACGCATATACATACGTGCTATTTCTCCTGCAAACAAACCCGCTTCATCGCCTCCTGTACCAGCCCTGATCTCAACAATAGCATCTTTATGAGCATCTGGATCTTTTGGTGAAAGTAGCTCAATAATTTCTAGTTCTAATTTTTCATTTTCAATTTTTAGACCAGAAATCTCCTCTCTGGCAAGATCTGCCAATTCTTTATCTTTTAATAACTCCTGATTTTCCTCTATTGCATTTAAATTATCAACAAATTTCTTGATCTTCTCATAAGAAGGCCTCATGTAGGAGACTTTTTTAGAAATCTTGCGCATCTCATCAGGATCAAGCTGTCCTATAAGCTTTTGCTCTAATTCTTCGTATTCGCTGATTATTTTTTGCCATTTTTCATTCATGCTTACCGCAACATTTTTTGTATTTTTGGCCACTTCCACATGGACAAGGATCGTTTCTTCCTGTTTCAGATGTGTTTTTTATCGTTCTAGTTATGGTTTTTACTTTTTTCTTTGGCTTAAAACTTTCTTGGGCCCCAATCTCATCTTGATTTGTATTTACTTCTTTTGGCGCTTCTTCTCTAACTGGCATCTGGATATTAATTTTAACCTTAAACAAAGCATTTACAGTCTGTGAATCAATATTTTTTAATAATTCTTTAAACTTAATAAATCCCTCTTGTTTAAATTCAAGAAGTGGATCTTTTTGAGCATAACTACGAAGAGATACGGTCTCACGAAGATGCTTCATCTCATCTAAGTGAGCAGGCCAAGCAGTATCAATAATATGTAGATACACCAACCTCTCAACATCAGAAAACCGCTCCGGATCAGGCAAATCAGCCTTTTTAACCTCTAGTTCACTCCTTAGATAATTAAAAGCAGACTCCTTTAATTCCTCTTTTTTTTCAAGTTGATTAATTTTTTCCTGTGAAAGCCTTTCAGGATTACTATGTATTGCCATAAGAGACTCATAAATCTCTTTGCGATCCCACTCCTCAGGCTTTAAAAGCGTATTGTTCTCAACTATCTCATAACTTGTAGTCTGAAGCATATTCATTACATCTTCATGTAAATTTTTATTTTCAAGAATTTTACGCCTTCTTTTATGAACAATCTCTCTGTGCTTATTAGTAACATCATCAAATTCCACAACATGCTTTCTAATATCAAAATTACGTCCTTCTACCTTTTTTTGAGCATTTTCAATTGCACCTGAGACCATACGACTCTCAATTGGCATATCATCTGGAATATTGAGAGTATTCATCATATTTTGCAACTTATCAGAACCAAAAAGCCTCATAAGTGGATCTTCGAGTGATACAAAAAACCTTGACTCACCTGGATCACCTTGACGACCAGCACGACCCCTAAGCTGATTATCTATACGACGAGATTCATGACGCTCAGAACCTATTATACAAAGACCACCAAGCGCTTTTACTTCGTCATTTATCTTGATATCAGTACCACGACCCGCCATGTTTGTCGCAATAGTTACAGCACCTTTTTGTCCTGCATTTGCAACTATCTCAGCTTCTTTTTCATGTTGCTTAGCATTCAAAACAGAATGATTGATACCAGCACGAGCAAGCGCCCCACTTAATGCTTCGGATTTTTCAATACTGATAGTGCCTATCAAGACTGGCTGACCTTTTTCATGACGAGACTTAACCTCATTTGCAATAGCTTGAAATTTACCATTTTCATTTTTATATACAAAATCCTTCTGATCTGTTCTTTGGATAGGCTTATTAGTAGGAATAGGTAAGGCATCAAGCCCGTAAATCTTAGCAAATTCCTCGGCCTCAGTCATAGCAGTACCTGTCATACCAGACAGTTTATTATACATACGAAAGTAATTTTGAAATGTAATTGTTGCCATTGTTCTACTCTCCCTCTTAATCTCAACATTTTCTTTTGCCTCAATCGCTTGATGAAGCCCTTCAGAATACCTACGACCCTCCATCAAACGCCCTGTAAATTCATCAACAATTATTACTTCACCATCTTTAACTACATAGTCTGTATCCTTTTGGTAACATGTCTTAGCTCGCAAAGCATGCTCAATATGCCTAACCTCATCAAGACCAGCATCAACAAAAATATTTTGCACACCTAGCAACTCTTCCATCTTAGCAACACCCTCTTCTGTTAATGTTGCTGTTTTTTGTTTCTCGTCAATATTGTAATGTGTATTTTCTTGTAAATTTTGAATCAACTGAGCATAACGAGAATATTTTTGTGTAGACTCTTCAGCAGGCTGAGAAATAATCAAAGGCGTTCTGGCCTCATCAATTAAAATAGAATCAACCTCATCAATAATCGCATAATGCAAATCTCTCTGCACCATATGATCCAAATGAGAAACCATACCATCACGCAAAAAATCAAAACCAAGCTCATTGTTAGTAGCATAAGTAATATCAGCACTATAAGCCTCTTTGCGCTCATCAGGACTCATATCATGAGTTATAACACCACTTGTAAGACCAAGAAAATCAAACAATGGCTTCATCCACTCACGATCACGACGAGCCAGATAGTCATTTACAGTAACTGCATGCACACCCTTGCCGCTTAAAGCATTTAAAAAAATCGGCAAAGTGCTTACAAGTGTCTTACCTTCACCTGTTTTCATTTCTGCAATACGTCCTTTATGCAAGACTATTCCACCAATTAACTGCACATCATAAGGCACCATTTCCCAGATAAACTCACCATTAAGTAGGGGGAATTTTTGTCCTGAAATACGCCTGCAAGCATTTTTTACTACTGCAAATGCCTCTTGTAGCAAATCATCTTCTGTTTCCTTGTTTTTTAAACGTTCTCTAAATTCATCGACTTTTGCCCTAAGTTCATCATCTGTTAATGATTGATATTCATTTTCTATTTGATTGATTTTGTCGACTATTTTTTGAAGTTGGCTTATTTCTTTTTGTACTGGATCACCAAATACTTTATTAATTAACTTTTGGATCATATTTTTTATAAAGCTAGATCATTGTGCCACGAATGATGTCAAAAGTGAAGAGATGAAAAAAAGATTGAAATGAATCTAAAAATCAGGCAAAATATTGTGCGTAATTATCTTATATAGTATATAAGAATGAATATATAAAATTACGGAGAGGTGGCAGAGTGGTCGAATGCGGCACACTGCTAATGTGTTGTCCTGCTAATAGTGGGACCGCGGGTTCGAATCCCGCCCTCTCCGCCAATTCTCAGCGAAAATTGCGACCAAAAGCAAAGAAGGATACGGAGCTGATTGAAATGTTTATCAAAAACCAAAACTTAAAACAAAAATCTTAACAATATACAATCCTTAACCTTAAAAATGACAGAGTAAATAATATCTGGAATGATATTTAAAATAACAAAAAAATCACACCATTTAACTGGAATCACAACCTAACTCCTACAAATGGAACTAATTTTAGATTTTATACAAATAATACAAATAATACAAATACACCAACTATAGCCAATCTTCAACAACACAATAGAATGGCTTTGCTCCTCTTTATTTGCCAAAACCCTAAAAAAATGAGAAAATCTATATAGATTTTTAAAATAAAATGGACAAAATTCAAAAGATACATGCGAGGGAAGTCCTTGATTCGAGAGGCAACCCCACTATTGAAGTAGAAATTTTTTTGACCAATGGTCTTAAAACAAATGCTATAGTACCAAGTGGTGCCTCAACTGGCTCTCATGAAGCTGTTGAGCTTCGTGATGGTGACCTAGATCGCTACCTTGGCAAGGGTGTTTTAAAAGCAATTAGCAATGTAAATACTATCATTGCAGATGCAATAGAAGGCATGGATCCGACTGATCAAGAAGCGATTGACCAAAAAATGATCGAACTTGATGGCACAAAAAACAAATCAAAACTAGGAGCAAATGCAATTCTAGGAGTATCGCTTGCAGTTTGTAAAATAGGAGCAATGAGTAAGCGTACTAGTCTTTTTCAATATTTTGCAAATATTACCAAAAAAGGTTTTGCTACAAAACTTCCAACGCCTTTTATGAATATTATAAACGGAGGAGCACATGCTGACAGCGGACTTGAGATTCAAGAATTTATGCTTGTTCCAACTGGTGCAGCTGATTTTTCAGAAGCACTTAAAATAGGCGCTGAGACATTTCATAATTTAAAAAAAATACTCAAAGATGAAGGCCATGTAGTAGCAGTTGGCGACGAGGGCGGTTTTGCTCCACACTTAAAAACCAACGAAGAAGCTATTGAAATCATTTTAAAAGCAGCTGAAAAAGCAGGACACAAGGACAAGGTAAAAATAGCACTTGATGTGGCTGCAAATGAATTTTACGACGAAAATAAAAAATCCTATATTGTAAAAGGTGAAGCTAAAACAGCAGACGATATGGTTGATTTTTATACTGATTTAGCAAACAAGTATCCTATTATTTCTATTGAGGATCCTTTTATTGAAGATGACTTTGAGTCTTGCGCAAAATTAACAGCTAAAATTGGCGACAAAGTACAAATTGTGGGCGATGATTTATTGGTTACAAATATTGAACGTATTGCAAAAGGCATTGATATGAAAGCAATGAACGCTGTTTTGATTAAATTTAATCAAATAGGCACAATCACAGAAACCATCAAAGCTATTCAAATGGCTCACGAGTCTGGCTGGGAAGCTATGGTATCACATAGGAGCGGTGAAACCGAAGACACAACAATAGCTGATTTATGCGTAGGACTCTCAACAGGACAGATTAAAACAGGCTCACTCTGTCGCTCTGAAAGAATAGCTAAATACAATCAACTTCTTAGAATAGAAGAATCACTTTCAGGAAAGGCAACTTATCAAGGAGAAATTAAATAAAAAACTTCTTCAACAAACCATGCTCTTCTTTACGAAAAAACAATCCCATAAAAATAGCAAGGAGCATTAACCCCGTATAGATACTCCATAAAAAATGATCAAAAAGCCCAAAGACAAAGAAAACCATAATCAAACTTCTTTGGGCTTTGTTTTTAATAAAAGCCAATACAAAAAACAAGAACATTACAACACCAGCCAAGACACCCACCTCAGCGCTTATTAATAAAAATAAACTGTGAACAGGTTGCATACTCCATGGCGCTATATCTTGCAAATACAAGATATAATTTCTAACACCTACTCCCCATGGATAATCTCTAATTATAAAAAAAGCATCATCAAATCCACCCAATCGCTCAGTTAAAGAGTCTCCCAAAACAAGCCTCTCCATTAAAAGCTCACGAACAGGTGCATAAATTAAAAAAAGCAAAATTAATAACAGTGCCCACAAAAAATCCTTTTTCTTAAATAAAAGCCCACAAAAAAGCGCCAAAATACCAGTCCTAGAAAAAGTCAGAACAATCGGAATAATCAATAAATACCTTAAATAAAACCACGGTTTTTTTATAAAATCTCCCAGAAAAAAACTCAAAACAAGAAAAAAGCTTAAAATATTTGGATGCAAAAAAGTACCACTAGCCCTCAAATGATCTGCAAATTTAGGCATGCCCGCATCTATTGCGTTGAGTGACTGCTCCCTAACAAAACCAAGCCCCGCACTATGACCTATAATAAATTGCGTCACACCAAGCGCTCCCTGAAAAAGAGCTACACAAAACAATATCCAAGCAATATTTTTAAAAGGATATTTAGAACTATATATAAAAACACCAGCCAAAAATGCCTCAAAAACTTTTAATGCACCAAGGAATGCTAATTTTTGCTCAACAGCAAAAATACTAGCCACCTCAAGACTCAAAAAAAACCCAAGCAGTAAAAAAAGAAAACTTTTTTGGGTTGTTGTGTTTTTTTTAATAAAAGCAAAAAACAAAAAACTGAACCCTAAAAAAATCTCACTTATCTCAAAAAATATAGTTAAATACTCAGAAAAAAATCCCGTCATAAAGCTCATATCTCCATAAATAATCTTGCGAACTGGAAAGGTGCAAGTCAATAAAAACAAGCTAAAAAACCAATATGAGATTTTTTCTGCCGAAATTAATTTTAATTTTTTCACATCTTAATTCAATTAAATACTTGCATTTTTTGCAAGCTTTTTTCAAAATAAACCTGATATTTAACTTTAAAATGAATAAAAAAATACTCTTTCTATTATCCTTTATCTTGTTTACACCGCTTTGTACCGCTGAATGTGTAGATCAAGATAAGGATCGCTTTTATGCTGATGATGGATTTGGGTGTGAAGAAGAAGATTTAGGACTTGGTTCAAAAGGCATGGAGGAACTTAGGTGTGATTTTGCAACAATTGATGTAGAAGACCCTGAGCAGCCAGATGCCAACAAGGTCTATAATCCTGATATTGCTGGCAAAAAAACCATTAAAGGAAATACTATTAATCCAAATCAAATCGAAAAAATGGACAACGGTATTGATGAAAACTGTGATAGCGAAGACGGTCAATTAGGCTTTGGAGGAGAAGACAAAGACCTAGGCAGCATGATTGATAAAATCGCTACTATCCTAGGCAACCTTGTAGGTGGAATCTCTGTAATAATTGTAATCTGGGGAGGAATCATGTTTGCAACTGCAGCAGGCGACGAAGAGCGTACAGCAAAAGCAAAAAAAGCAATTATAGGAGCATTGATTGGTGCTATTATTGGCTTCTTGGCTCCATTTATCGTAGGATATGTAATTACAAATTTTGCATAATAGACATCTAAAAAAAGCCTCACAAACTTGTGAGGCTTTTTAATTATTAAATCTAAGCCCAAAACAAAAAAGATATGACCGACCTTATGTTTTATGTCTTATCTTACTATTGGATCTTGTATTTTTTGCATTTGCTTTATTTTATCAAAAAAATAAGTAATATATAAAAGTGTTTTTATTTTTAAAATGAACGAATTAATATTTTTAGGACTTTTTATCATACTGGCTCTTACTGCACTCTGGTGTAACAAAAAAGGCGAAGGCTATCTATATGCCCTTATTGCTGCTCTTAGTATGATGCTTAATATTTTTGTAATTAAGCCATTTGATTTATTTGGATTAACAACATATGGCGGAAACGTGATTTGTGGTTGTATTTTTCTAGCAACAGACCTACTTAATGAACACCACGGAAAACAAAAAGCTCTCAATGGCGTAAAAATAGGATTTTTTAGCTTATTGATCTACTTTGTAGTCTCACAGGCTTATCTTAATATGCAAATAGCACCACTTGATGGATCTGAGGAAATCCAATCCAGCCTAATGACTGTTTTTGCTCCTGCATTTGGTATAGTAGTAGCTAGCCTTTCAGCATTTTTGATTAGCAATACAACAGATGTATTTATCTACAATCTCATATACAAAAAAACAAAAGGCAAATATCTATGGCTCAGAAACAACACCTCAACGCTTGTAGCTCAATTTTTAGATACAGTGGTTTTTTCTTTTATTGCTGTTGGATTTGGATTTTTTGAGATAAGCATTGTTTGGGAAGTGATATTGTTTGCATATATTTTTAAAGTAGCTGTATCTATCTTAGATACACCTTTTGTTTATTTATCGCATTATGGCATTTTTCGAAGTAATCAAAAAAGACAAGAAAACTAGAGCAAAAGCAGGTGTCATAAACACTCTTCATGGACCACTAGAAACTCCGATGATTATGATTGTGGGCACAAAAGCCACAGTTAAAGGCATCACCCCCGCTCAACTTAAAGAAATCAATGTGCCTTGTGTACTTTGTAATACTTATCACTTGTACTTAAATCCGGGTCAAGATTTAATAGCTCAAGCAGGGGGTCTGCATGGATTCATG
This sequence comes from Candidatus Altimarinota bacterium, assembly GCA_025210675.1. Taxonomy (GTDB): domain Bacteria; phylum Patescibacteriota; class Gracilibacteria; order CAIRYL01; genus JAOARU01. The sequence continues at coordinate 35,713 of JAOARU010000064.1, forward strand.
AAATACTCTGGACCTATGTTTACAGACAGTGGAGGTTTTCAAATATTTTCAATGGGACACGGAACTATTTCTGACGAAATAAAAGGCAAAGGTAACCGCAATCGTCAAAAAACATTATTAAAACTCAATGAAAAAGGTGCAATATTTAAATCATACCTTGATGGCAGCCTTTATGAGCTTACACCTGAAAAATCAATTCAAATTCAGCACAAACTAGGAGCAGATATGATTGCTGTGCTTGATGAATGCACGCCTTTTCATGTCACAAAACGCTACACAGAACGCTCAATGCACATGACTCATCGCTGGCTTGATCGCTGTATAATCGAACACAAGCGCCTCAAATCCAAACAAGCTCTTTATGGCATAGTACAGGGTGGAATCTATCCAGATCTACGTAAAATATCTTGTGAATACATTGCCAATAGTGGAACTCCGGGGATTTGTATTGGTGGATCACTCGGCAAAGACAAAGCCCAAATGGACGAAACCGTTAAAATGTGCCACGATATAATAGGTGACACAAAACCCGTACATTTATTGGGCATTGGTGGAGATTTAATCGACTTAATGAGAGGTGTAGAAAATGGAATGGATACTTTTGATTGTGTTGCTCCAACTCGCAATGCTCGTCATGGCTCACTTTTTCACACAAAAGCCCCAAACAAAAAAATTAATATTACACGCTCAGAATACCGCAACGACATGTCTCCAATTGACGAAGATTGTGATTGTTATGTGTGTCGTAATTTTTCAAAAGCCTATATTAATTACCTACTAAGAGCCAAAGAAATGCTTGGGGTTGAACTTTGTTCCTATCACAACATATATTATATAATTAATTTTATGCGAAAAATTCGCCAAGCAATCCTGGAAGACAGGCTTGAGGAATTCAAAATTAGTTTTTTTGGTGAAGAATTAACTTAAAAAATCCCAAATTAAATCTATATACAAAAAACACCCCAGTAGCCTGGGGTGTTTTAATTATCAAATTTATTTTACAAATGGTAAAAGTGCTAAATGTCTTGCTCTTTTGATCGCAACAGCAAGCTTTTTTTGATGGCGCAAACAAGTACCTGTATAATATCTTGGTTTGATTTTTGAAAAATAAGTGATGTATTTTTTCAAAAGTGATACATTTTTGTAATCAATATGTTTGATTTGTTCTTGGCAGAACTCACATTTTCTATTTTCGTATGTTGACATGGTAAATCAAAAAAAATTAAACATTTAAATCAGAATCATCTAAAACCTTATCGAGTTTTGAAGATTTTTTTGGAGCTGATTTTTTAGGCGCACCCCTTCTTGCAGGCTTTTTTTCTTCTTCTTTTTCATCTACAAGAGCTTGTCTCTCCTGAGTTTCCATCAAGACAACAAGATGTCTGATAATGTCTTTATTGATCAAGAAATCTCTATCAAATCCTTGAATTTTTGCTCCATCTATTTCCATTTCATATAGGAAATAGTATCCGCTTGTATGCTTCTTAATCGGATAAGCAAGCTCTCTAAGACCCCAAAAATCCTCGTATGAGATTTTTGCGCCCTCAGTTTCAAGATGAGCTTTAATTTTTGCTGCACTGTCTTGTGCTTCCTTCTCTGTATTTTCTGGAGATAGGATGATTACTAGTTCGTATTTTTTCATCTTATTTGGACTAAATGTATTCCCAAAATACTGGGAACAATAAGAAAAGCCCTCTTATTTTACAGATATTTTTCAAAATTGCAAGCAAAATCAAGAATAGCGCTATACTTACACAGCCACTTCCGCAGAAAAACATAAAAACTAAGCTCGATTTTTATTTTAAACCACTCTAATGACCATCTTGCCCTAACATCTTCAAAGGCAACGGCCAGTCGTCTAACTTTTAGACAAGCCCTACCAGCAATTTCATGACCAAATCCTAAAGCCTCTTCTTTTTTTTGATAATATTTTTTAGTAAACTTAATTCATGAGATTAGATAAATTTCTAAAAGAACAAGGTCTTATAAACTCAAGGGAAAAAGCAACAAAAGCAATTAAAGAAGGGCTTATTGCTGTAAATCAAAAAATCATCACAAAACCAAGCCATATCATAAACCTCGAAGACAAAGTAAAAATTCAAGGAGAAATATCGCACTATGTAGCCAGATCAGCCTACAAACTACTTCATGCCCTTAACCACTGGAAAATCAACCCAAAAAACAAAATATGCCTTGATATTGGTGCGTCGACTGGAGGTTTTTCTCAAGTTTTACTTGAGCAAGAAGCCAAAAAAATCTACGCCATAGACGTTGGTACAAATCAACTTGCAGATCAAATAAAATCAAACCCTAAGGTGATTTCCATAGAAAAAACCAACGCCCGCCATCTCCAAAAATCTATGTTCACTGAGCCGATTGAATTTATATGTATTGATGTGTCTTTTATTTCACTTGAATTAATCCTACCAACAATCAATAAAATCATAAATCACGGCGAAATAATTGCCCTAATAAAGCCACAATTCGAAGCAGGCCGAAATGCTCTTAATAAAAATGGCATAATTAAAAATCCTGAAATACACAATCAAGTGTGCCAAAAAATAGAAACCTTTTCCAAAAAAATTGGGCTTAAATCATTAGGCATAATCCCGTCTCCAATTGAAGGAGGAGATGGCAATAAAGAGTTTTTGATTTACCTAAAAAAATAAAACCCCTCTAAATTAAAGAGGGGCTTAGATTAGCTCATTAATTTTCTTAAAATATCATTTACCATTGGAGGTGATGCTTTTCCTTGAGTTTTTTTCATAACTTGCCCTACCAATCCACCAATTGCTTTTTCCTTTCCACCTTTAAAATCCTCGACCATTTTTGGATTTTCACTCATTACTTCTTGGCAAACAGTTTCTAATTCACCTGTGTCTGACATTTGAATTAAGCCCTTTTCTTCTACGTATTTCTCTGGATCTAAGTCTGATTTAGAAATTTCCGGCAAAATCTCTTTGGCAATTTTTGATGAAATTTTCCCCTCGTCCATTAATTTTATGATTTTTGCTAAATTTGCAGCACTTATATTTACTTCTTGCTCTTTTTGTAAAGCTAAATAATCACCCAAAATTAAATTAGCTGCTTTTTGAGGATTATTTGATATTTTTACAACTTCCTCAAAAAATTCTGCCAATTCTCTCTCCCAGGACAAAGTAGAAGCGTGCTTAAAAGGCAATTTAAAATCATTTATAAATCTAGTTCTTTTTTGAGCTGACAACTCAGGAACCTCTTTTTTATAGGCATCAAGCTCGGCATTATCCAGGATCACAGGTGGCAGATCAGGCTCAGGAAAATACCTATAATCTGCACTTTCCTCCTTGCTTCTTTGAGACACAGTGATCTCCTTATCATCAACCCAGCCTCTTGTCTCTTGAATTAATTTTTCACCTTTTTCTACTGCCTTTACCTGACGCACAAATTCATAATCAAGCGCTTTTTTGATATTATTAAATGAATTCATATTTTTAATTTCTACTTTTGTGCCAAACTCAACAGCCCCTTTAAGACGAATTGAAATATTGGCATCACAACGCATCATGCCTTTTTCCATATCTGCATCAGATGTACCCAAAAACCTAAGTGTCCTTTGAAGTTCTTTTAAAAACTCAAAAACATCTTCAGAAGAGCGAAAACAAGGCTCTGTAACCATTTCAATTAAAGGCGATCCTGCCCTATTTAAATCCACAAGAGAGGAATGATTTTCATGTGTCAGCTTACCAGCATCATTTTCCATATGTATGCGGTTAAACTGAAATGTCTTTTTTTCTTCACCAACATACACTTCCAACTCACCACCCTCACAAATTGGCTCATCATATTGAGAAATCTGAAATCCAGAAGGTAAATCAGGGTAAAAATAACTCTTTCTATCAAATTTTGAGAATTTTTTAACATCACATTTAAGGGCCAATCCTGTCTTGATAGCCATAGAAAGCGCCTCCTTATTTAACACAGGCAAAGCACCAGGAAAACCAGCACAAATAGGGCAAATCAAAGAATTAGCTTCTTTTGAAAAAGTATCATTTGAACAACTACAAAATAATTTTGTCTGAGTCTTTAATCTTGCGTGAATTTCAAGTCCAGCGACAAGTTCATATTTATCATACATGGTTTTTTACTTAAAATCGTGGCAGAATTATCGCATGAAAAATATTTTTTTTCCACAGGCTTTTTGTGAAAAATATGAAAAAATCCTACCAAAAGAGGATTTTGAAAAGTTTTTAAAATACTCAAAAAAGCCCCTCAGAAAAAGCATAAGAGTAAACACTCTCAAAATAAGTGTCAATGATTTTAAAAAAATCGCTCAAGATAAAAAATGGGAACTAACACCTATTCCTTGGTGTGATGAAGGTTTTTGGATTGACCGAGAAGACCGCACAAAACCCCTCGGAAAGAGCATAGAGCATATTTTGGGGTTATTTTTTATCCAAGAATCATCAAGCATGATGCCCCCGAGTATTCTTGGATCAGGACAAAAAATATTAGACATGTGTTCTGCACCAGGCTCAAAAGCAACTCAACTTGCAGGGCTTATGCAAAATCAAGGCATATTAGTAGCAAATGACGCATCAGCTAGCCGCATAAAAAAACTAACATTTAACAATCTGCGTTGTGGTGTAAAAAACTGCATTGTTACTAATAAAAGCGGTGAAAAATTTGCCTCTGATACACCTGAATATTTCGATAAAATACTTATTGATGCCCCATGTACAGGCGAAGGTACGATCAGAAAAGACAATGATGCACTTAAGCACTGGCACGACAACGAAAGTAAAAAAATCTCAGCTATTCAAAAATCGCTCATCAAGTCAGGGTTTTTAGCACTTCAAGAAGAAGGGGAAATGGTATATTCAACCTGCACACTCGCACCAGAAGAAAATGAAGAAGTGGTCAAATACCTACTTGATGAATTTCCTCAAGCTGAGCTAATGGAGTTAAAATATAGTTTTGATGGTGCAGAAAAATGCTCTGCACTTCAAAAATATGGGTCTGAAATAAGTCAAAAATGTCTTAGGATATGGCCTCATGTTTTTAATTCTGAAGGATTTTTTGTAGCCAAAATCCGCAAGAAAAAATCAATAAAAATTGATAATTGGACTAAAAAATCAGACAAATTAAAATATATATCCAAAAAAGACTACAAGATTTTAGAAAAATACTTCATTGATGAATTTGGAATTGACTTATATCCATACAAAAACTGCCTATTTGTTCACAGAGACAAAAAAACCATCTTCATGATTCCAAAAAATTTTAATTTATCTTTTGAATTTGACAGAGCTGGATTTAGCCTTGCAGAAATACACAGGGACACTGTTCGGCTCGATTTTGAGGGAGCTTATCTACTTGGTGATCAATTTACCAAAAACACCCAAGATTTAAACCTAGAACAAACCAAAAACTACCTAAAAGGTCAAGATCTAGAAAACACACTAAAAATAAAAGGATCCCAAGTTGTCTTTAAATACAAAAATCTAGCAATAGGTAACGCTAAAATTATGGGATCAAGACTTAAAAACCTAATTCCTAGGAAGTTTATTGTTGACTTTTAATCACCCTCTTTCTTACAACAATTTCCAGAGCATTTATGATCAGATGCGAAAAATCCTTTACCTTTAAACTGGATATTTGGTACCGAAAAAATCTTTTTTGCTTTTGATCCACATTTACAATTCACTTCAGTAACACCTGCATTTACCAGATTTGAAAAAGTTTTTCCGCATTTTTCACATTTAAAATCAAATGTAGGCATTTTCTTTGAAAAAAAAGCAAAAAAAAGATACCATAATCAGGAAAAATTTAAAAGAATCATGGAAAAAAACTACGATCCACAGAAAGTTGAACAAGATATTTATAAAAAATGGGAATCTGCCGAAGCTTTTAAGCCTAGTAAAGAGGGGGATTCTTATACCATTGCTATACCACCACCAAACGTAACAGGAACTCTACATCTTGGACATGCCATCATGCTAGCTGTTGAGGACACGCTAATTCGCTATAAACGTATGAAAGGGCATTCTGCTCTTTGGATCCCAGGTACTGATCATGCTGCTATTGCCACTGAAAATGTAGTTTTGAAAAACATAGGAGCAAAAAGTCGTGAAGAGTTTTCTCGTGAAGAGTTTTTAAATCATTGTCAAGACTGGACAAAGAAATCTCATGCCAGAATAACAGAACAAATCCGCCGTATGGGATCTTCATGTGATTGGAGCAGGGAGGCTTACACTTTTGATAATGAGCGTAATCATGCTGTAAACACTATATTTGAAATGCTATACAATGACGGATTAATTGTGCGTGGAGAGCGTATGGTTAATTGGTCTGTCGGAGCTGAAAGTGTGCTTTCTGATGATGAATTAGACTGGAAAGAGCAACAAAGCCCTCTTTATTATATAAAATACGGTCCTTTTACGCTTGCAACTGTACGTCCTGAGACAAAATTTGGTGATACAGCCATAGCAGTAAACCCGAAAGATCCTCGTTATCAAGAGTGGATTGGTAAAGAAGTGGAAATTGATACAGTCTTAGGAAAAAGCAAACTAAAAGTAATATCTGATGATTATGTAGATATGGAATTTGGAACAGGTGTAGTAAAGATTACCCCAGCCCATGATCCAAATGATTTTGAAATAGGAAAAAGACACAAGCTAGAAATAAAACAAGTTATTGAAAAAAACGGCAAAATGAATCATCACGCTGGCAAATTTGCTGGCATGGATAGATTTGAAGCCCGTAAAAAAATAATCGCAGAAATGAAAACAAAAGGCTTGATCGAAAAAATAGACGAAAACTACATAAATAGAGTTGCCTATTGCTATCGTTCTAATACAGTAGTCGAACCAATGCTTTCTAAGCAATGGTTTATTGCAGTAGAAAAAGAATTTACAGATAAATTTACAGGCCAAAAAACCACCCTAAAGAAACTAACCCAAGAAGCAGTTAGACAAGATCACATTCAAATAATTCCCGAAAGATTTGAGAAAATTTACTTTAACTGGATTGATAACCTAAAAGACTGGTGTATATCTAGACAAATCTGGTGGGGTCACAGGATACCTGTTTGGTATTGTGATGACTGTGAAGCTGAGATTGTATCAAGCCCTGAGATAGAAAACTGCCCAAATTGCCAAAGCAAAAACCTAAAACAAGACGAAGACACTCTTGATACCTGGTTCTCATCTGCTCTTTGGCCTTTTTCTGTTTTGGGCTGGCCAAATGAAAAACACTCAGATTTTAATAAATTTTATCCAACTGATGTTTTAGAAACCGGGCATGATATTTTATTTTTTTGGGTAGCTCGTATGATTATGTTTGGTCGCTATGCAACAGGTAAATATCCATTTCATACTGTGTATTTACATGGACTTGTTTGCGATAGCAAAGGACAAAAAATGAGTAAAAGCAAAGGCAATGGGATTGATCCATTGGACATGATTGAAAGATTTGGCACTGATGCTGTTAGGCTTAGTCTTATGATTGGCACAACACCAGGCAATAATGTAAATCTAGGAGAAGAAAAAATCTCAGGCTGTCGTAATTTTTGTAATAAATTATGGAACATAGCCCGCTTTATAACAATGCAAGAAAGAAATGAAGAGCTTGGTAAATTAGACACCGACCTCCAAAAATGGATATATACACTAACTCAAAATCTTATTAAAGAAGTTGAGGAAGATATTGCAAAATATCGCCTTGGCGAAGCACTACAAAAACTTTGGGATTTTACATGGAATGAGCTTGCAGATTGGGCAGTAGAAGCTGCAAAAGCAGAAAACAACACTCAAACAAATACTGTAATTTTTGAAACACTTAAAACTCTTTTAAGATTACTACACCCATTTATACCATTTGTAACAGAACAAATCTGGTCAGAAATAGGCAAAAAAGACATGCTTATAGCCAATAAATATCCTCAATCTCAAGATATTTTTAAGGAACTTGATTTTGAAACCGTAAAAAATGTAATTACTCAAATCCGTTCAATTAGAGCAGAGCACAAAGTAGAACCAGCCAAAAAAATAACTGCATACATAGGAGGTAAAACAGAAATAATTAAAAACAATGAATCTATTTTAAAATTTCTAGCTCGCATAGAAACAGTTAAATACAACAAACAAGAGGAAGAAGTAATACACAGCTTTGTTGATGGTGTGGATATTATCTTACCAATGAGTGGAATGATTGATAAAGCCAAAGAGGCTCAAAGAAAAGCCAAAGAAATAAAAGATGCCAAGAAAAAACTAGCCATTATAGAATCAAAGCTTAGCAATAAAGGATTTACAGAAAAAGCACCAAAAGAGTTGATTGAAAAAACCAAAAAAGAACAACAGGAACTAACCGAAAAAATAAAAAATCTATAATTATAAATACAGACAACTTTAAACCTACATTTTATTATTGATTTACCCAACAAACAAAAAACTTGCTTTTTATATAAAAAGAATGCAAAATCAGACTTGAAATATCAAATTAATTTTGATATAATATAATGAAAATTTAAAAAAAGAAAAAATGAAAAAAATTAAAAATCTTCTTTCTTCACCACTTACTATTGCTATTTGTGTATTGTGCGTAGGTCTCTTGATGCCAGAAATCGTTTCTGCTGAATCAAGTCATCTTATTAGTGATAGTGTTCGCCCTGATGCTGCTGTAAGCTCTAGTTTTTCTGATGCAGTTCGTTCATTTATTAATTATTTCCTTACATTTCTAGGCCTTATCGCTGTTGTGTTTGTGATTTACGCAGGTATATTAATGGTTACTGCTCAGGGTGATGATGATAAAATCTCTAAAGGTAAAGATATTCTTATTTGGTCTGGTATTGGTATCGTATTAATCATGCTATCATACTCAATCGTAAGAATGATTATCGGAGCAGGTGACTCAGTTGCTTAATAATTAAACAGAAAAAGATTTTCAAAAAGCACCTTTAGGTGCTTTTTTTATTTCCTTTTTTATTGTATCCAAAAACTCTTTTATTTTATTTTCTTCATTAAGAATAATTTTATTGCCAGATATTGCAAAAATATCCTTAATATCAAATATTCTTTTTTGCACCTTAATAAAACCAAAAAAGCCTTTTTTTGACTCTACTGACAACACCTGAGTTAAGTTTTTATCAAAATAAAGATTACTTACATAGCCCAAGTTTTTATTATCCCTGTTTACAACCTTATAATTAAGCCAATTTCCCCCTTTTTGCACCTTTAACCTGCGTCCAGTACATATTTCTGTATTATCAAAAACAACACTATCTATACTAAAAAAATCACCCCTATTATTAATTATTCCTGTTATTTTTGCATTTGCATTATCCACCAAAAAAACCTTCAAAAAACCATTATTCTTAATTGGCCTATTTTTTATATCCATAAAAGATATTTTCATAAAAATAAAATCTCACAAAATACTTGAAATGTCTATTGATTTTGTTATTATATCAATATATATTGATATATATGGAAATCATCTTAAAAGCACTAGCCGACAAAAATCGCTTAAAAATAATTAATTTTATTAAAGACAAGCCCAAATGTGTTTGTGAAATCTACCCATTTTTAGGGATTACTCAAAATTTAACATCACACCATTTATCAGCATTAAAAAATGCTAATCTTATAAAATCAGAAAAAAAAGGTCGTCATATATACTACAGTCTAAACAAAAAAACCTTCTACAATATTAGGAATTTTTTTGATAATTTTTTAATCAGTTTTTATTGATATATGTTTTTTAAAATAGCACAATACATAAGCTTTGAATTACTTAATTTAGACCCAGAATCAAAATGGGCACATATGAGCTTGTTTTTCTTTGAAGATTCATTAAAAATTATTGCCTTAATACTAATAATGACCCATATTATGAGTCTTTTTAGGTATTATTTAAATATTACAAAAATTCGCAACTTCCTTCAAAAAAGAAATTTATATGGACTAGATTATTTTATCGCATCATTTTTTGGAGCTATTACGCCATTTTGCTCATGCTCGTCATTACCTTTATTTATTGGCTTTGTTCAATCTGGAATACCACTTGGGATAGCATTTTCATTTTTAATAACATCACCCCTAATTAATGAAGTAGCTATCGGAGTATTTCTGGGTGCATTTGGCTTAAAAATGACCATGGTCTATGTAGGATTTGGTATATTAATAGGTGTTTTTGGGGGTTTTATATTAGGTAAAATGAACCTTGAAAATCACATAGAACCATTTGTAAAAGGTCAAGATTTTACAGAAAAAACAAATGAACCATTTCAAAATATACTCAAAAAAACATCAAAAGAAGCTCGTGGAATCTCTAAGAAAATAATTCCCTATATTCTACTTGGTGTGGGGCTTGGAGCCTTTATACATGGATTTGTACCAGACGGTTATTTTGAAAATATATTAAACAGGGCTGGTATTTGGGGTGTACCCATATCTGTAATCCTGGCTGTGCCACTATACTCAAATGCAAGTGGGACAATACCAATTATTCAATCATTAGTTACAAAAGGTGTCCCTCTTGGTACCGCTATTGCTTTTATGATGGCCATTGTAGGAATTTCTCTACCCGAAGCTATTATCCTTAAAAAAGTAATGAAAATTAAATTATTAGCTATATTTTTTGGAATAGTAACAATAGGAATAATTATTATTGGGTATTTATTAAATTGGTTATTTTAATATTTTAAAATTCATATATACCACTTTAAAAACACTTTAACCTTAAAAATTAAAATGTTTTATTGGTGCCGAGGGCGGGAATCGAACCCGCACGAGCGCTAGCTCAAAGGATTTTAAGTCCTTCGTGTCTACCATTTCACCACCTCGGCAGCATATTTGTAGTAATGGAGGCGATGGGCGGATTCGAACCGCCGAATCAAGGCTTTGCAGGCCCCTGCCTTACCACTTGGCTACATCGCCCTAAATTATAGGGTCCTACCTATTTTACCAGAAAATTAGATTATTTAAAGTGAAAACTCTTAAAAATATCTTTTATTTTATCTTTTTCTGCTTGATTTACATCAGTCGCATAAATCGCTGTTATCACATAAGCTTTTTGATTTTTTACCAAATAAGTCTGTATAAACTCAAGTGATTTTTCATTTATACTTCTTTTTCCAAAAAAATTAAAAATTATTGTTTTTTCACCACTTATTTCCACCTCCTCTTCTGATATTTTTTGAAAATCTTTTAAATGAAAACTACCTTGTTCAATGTTATATTTGGCATATTTTAAACTATTTATATCACTTTTAACGCCTTCTTGAATTATAGATATATTTGTAAAAATACCTGATTGATCTTCAGGTGTTCTAAACACTACCATTGATCCTTTTGGTGCCTCTTTTAAATCATCTCCATCTACAACTTGCCATAATTTTGGATAATTTATAATAAAATTATCAGCTTGGTACTCTAACTCATCTTTTATAGCAATATCTGTAGCATCACCACAAGATGTAAGTAAAAAAACTGCAAATAAAACATTAAGTAATTTTTTCATTCTTCTTTTTTAAAAGACAAACTGCATTAATCAACTCATCAAACCAATTAAATCCTAAATCTTTAACGTTTATTTTAAGTTTTTCGCCTGATATTTGCCATTTATCATTATATTGAAGTAAATTCATTATCTCAATAGCTGTTGTATATTTAGAAAGATGTATTTGTATTTCTTTACCATCTTGACCAAGTGGTACAGAACGAATAGAAACAAGCTTTGCCTCTCTTGTATGAAGTTTGAGTTTAAGAATTTTAAGTAAATTTCTAACCTCTTTAGGTAGTCTACCAAATTCCTCTTCAAGATCTTTAGTTATCTCATCAAGAGCATCAAAACCCTTCACACTTGCTAATTGTTGATATGCAAGAATTTTTTCTTTTTGATCTGTAATAAAAGTACTTGGGATATATGAATCAATTGGTATTTCTATAATTACATCTTTTTCTTCTTCTTTTAATCCTTTTGAGTTTTGTTTAATTTCTTCAATGGTTTGATTTAGTAATTTTAAAAAATGATGCACACCAACACTGTTTACTGTTCCATGCTGGTTTACACCAAGTACATCTCCTGCACCCCTGATTTCTAAATCTTTCATAGCAATTTGAAACCCACTTCCAAGATCTGATGCTTCCGCAATTGCTCTTAATCTTTTTTTGGCTTCTGGTTTTAATTTTTGAGTCTGATAAAGAAAATAAGCATAAGCTTGAACCTTACCACGCCCAATACGTCCTCTTAATTGATACAACTGAGCAAGTCCAAACTGCTCAGCATTTCTAACTATAAGTGTATTTGCATTTGGTAGATCTATTCCATTTTCAATAATTGTTGAAGAAATAAGCACATTATATTCTTTATTTTTAAACGCCATAATTCGATCTTCTAAATCATGTGGTTTCATTTGACCATGTGCTACCACAAACCTTACATTTGGCATTATAGTACGTAATTTTTGAGCTATTGATTCTATTGTTTCAACACGATTATGTAAAAAGAAAATTTGACCACCTCTTTCCATTTCTTTTTCTATTGCTGTTTTTATAAGCGCATCTGAGTACTTACGAATCTCCGTCATCACAGGTAAGCGACCTGGTGGAGGAGTTGTAATTGTTGTTATATCCCTAAGTTTATGTAAAGCAAGATTTAAAGTACGAGGAATAGGTGTTGCTGACATTGTTAGTATATCTATCTCTTTTCTTAATTGTTTAAAGCGTTCTTTTTGCTTAACTCCAAATCTCTGCTCTTCATCAATAACCACAAGTCCTAGATTAAAAAATTTTATATCTTCTTGTAATAACCTATGTGTACCTATAATTATATCTATTTTTCCTTTTTTTAAATCTTCTATAATCCTTTTTTGCTCAGATACACCTTTAAATCGTGAGAGCATTTCTATTTTCACTCCAAAAGTATCCATTCTTTTTTTAAATGACTTATAATGCTGATCTGTAAGTATTGTTACAGGTGATACAATAGCTACTTGTTTTTGATTTTCAACAGCCTTAAAGGCTGCTCTCATTGCTACTTCTGTTTTTCCAAAACCAACATCACCACAAATCAATCTATCCATTGGTTTTATATTTTCCATATCAGATTTTGTGTCCATTATAGCCTTAATTTGTCCAGGAGTTTCTTCATATGGAAATGTTTTTTCAAATTCCTTCTGACGTTCTGTGTCCTCTTCAAATTGACAACCCTTAGCTTGAGATCGCATAGCTTGAATTTTTAATAATTCTTTAGCTATTTTTTCTGTTTCTTTTCTTGCGCCTTTACAAATATTTCTCCATTCCTGACTACCTAACCTGGTTATTTTTGGCTCTACTCCATTATCAGCTACAAACCTAGCTACCTTGTCAGCCTGATCAATAGGGATAAATAATTTATCATTACCCGCATAAGCTATTTCTAAAAATTCTCTTTTAATATTATCTATTTGCTGCTCACATATCCCAAAAAATCGACCAATACCATGATCTGTATGTACTACAAAATCTCCTGATTTTAAACTAGTAAGAAATTCTAGATTTACATTTTCTATAGCTTTTATCTTACGAGATTTACGTATTTGAAAAATCTCCCTATCAGTTAATAAAAGTATTTTTTCTTCTTGGTTTTGAAATGATGATGGTATATGTTTTAAATCTTTTGCATCAAGTAAATAAACTCCTTTGTCTTTTTTTTCTGTATTAAATAATATTTTTTCTTCTTGAAATATGTTTTTTAACTCATCTATTCTTTTAGTTAATATTACTATTTCCCATTCTTTTTGAATTTTTGTTCTAAGATCATTAATTAAATCAAATAAATTAAAAAATTTTAAAACAGATAAATACCTAAGATGAGATACAGTATCACCTTCAGAGTCAATAAATGAAGTAAAATTTATATTTAAAGCTTGTGTTTTATTAATTTTATCCTCTATTAATTCTACATCTTCTAAATCATCAATTATTAAAACATCATCTTGTTTTAAAAACTCAAAAAAGAAGTGTTTTTCTTTTTCAATATGACATGGATATATATCTATTTTACTTAATTTTTTACTTAATTTCTTTTTTTCTGGTAAATATTCATAAATTGACAATATTTTATCAAATTCAATTTCTATTTTTACTGGTTGATCTTCTCCTATTGGAAAAATATCAAGTATATCACCACTTCTCCTGTGTTGTGCTTTTTGTAATAATACATCCTGAGAAGCCTCAAATCCTTTTTCTATAAGTGAATTAAATGTATTTAATATATTTATTTTCTCATTTTCAAAAAACATTATTTTTTCCTTTTCTAAATAATCCATACTTGGAAATTTTTCAATAATATCTTTTTGTGTAAATAAATATATTATATTTTTATTTAAATCTTTATTTAAATTAATTACCCATTCTATTTTTTCTATCTCCTTATTTTCAATTGAAAATGTTTTTATTTCCCATTCTTTAGGATTTAAAAATAAATTAAGTGTTTCTTTAATCTCAATAATATCATTTTTATTATTTAATACCCATATAAAATTTCTTTTTTGTTTTTGTTTATTATTAAAAATTGATGATACAAAAAAAGCTTTAGCTGTTTTATTAGCTAAACCTGAAAAAGTAGACTTCCTATTTTTAAATATATTTTTTTCAATAGAAAGTAGGCTGTGATTAAAAATATCACTAAGTAACATTATATATTAAACTTTTAAAGGCATAATTACATGAATAAATTCTTTTTGATTTTTTCCATGTATAACAACTGGAGATAATTTTTCAGCTATTTTTATAATAATTTCTTTATCTGGGATAATATTTAACACATCAAGTAAAAATAAACTATTTAAAGCAGTTTGATTATTACTACCACTAAGTTTTATTTCCACCTCTGATTCTTCTGTACCTATTTCTGTATTATTTGTGGTTATTAAAACCTTATCTCCCTCAAAATTTAATTTTATATTATTATTATTTTCTCTAGCAAAAATACCCACTCTTTTAATTGAAAGTATAAAATCCTCTTTATTTATTTCGATAATACTTTTTTCTGTTTTTGGAATAATTTGATTATATTCTGGAAACTTACCTTCAATTAAACGAGATATTATCTCAATATTATCTATTTGAAATAATATTTGATTTTGAGATGTTATTATTTTTACTTCTTTTTCTTTATCTTTCACACCTGATAAAACCCTTTCAAGTTCAATCATTGTTTTTGATGGAATAATTATATATATATCATTTTCTATTTTTTCTTTTAGTTTAATTCTTCTTTCTGATAAACGATAACTATCAGTTGCAACAAGGTGTATTATATCTTTTTTATTTTGCATTAAAACACCTGATAAAACAGGTCTTATATTTGAATGAGAACAAGAAAAACTTACTTCATTTATTGCATCTTTTAAATCTTTTATTGATATAAAAAATTCATTTTCTTTTTCAATTTTAGGTATAATAGGAAAATCATCAGCTGATACTCCTTTTATTTTTGTTTTTGCATCACTTGTTTTCAAACTTACCGAATCACCTTCTTCTATTTTTACTTCTATTTCTCCTTGTTTACAAAAGTTTACCCAATTTGTAATAACTCTAGAAGGAATAGTAATACTTCCTTCATTTTTTAAATCAATCGGAATATTAATCTGAATACTTACTTCTAAGTTTGTAGATGTAAGTATTAATTTTTGACCTTCTGCTTTAAGTAAAACATTACTTAAAATTGGTAAAGTGGGATTAGAACTAATTGCTTTTTGTGAGACTGTTAATGCTTTTAAAAAGTCTTGTTGATCACAAGTGAATCGCATTCTTTTGTATTAGAAAAATTTCTTTCAAATAATCTCAAATAATTCATAAAAAATCAATATGTATTTTTATTTTATGGGTTTTATTTATTTATATTTATTAATAAAAAGGTGTATTTTAGTTTGTTTTTTTATTATATAAATATATTGTTTTGGTTTATTGGCTTTTTGATCGACTTTTTATTTGTTTATGGTTATTTTTTTTATACATTTAAGGTTGGTTTTTTGTTAATCTTTTAAAGTTTGTTGTTTTTTTAAGTTATTTTTTTATATTTTATTTTTATTGTTTTGGTTTATTGGCTTTTTGATCGACTTTTTATTTGTTTATTTTTTTATTCATTGTGAATAAGTATCTCTTTTTTGTGATTTATTTTTATTTTCTTTTTGTGTTAATTGGTTTTGAGTTTTTATAAAGGTGTTTTTTGGGATATTTTTATCCACAATTATTCCTGATGAGATAAATACATCATCTCCTATTGTCAAACCTGGCATTATTGAGGTGTTTATACCTATTCTTACATTTTCTCCAATAAAAGAACCCAGTTTATTTATACAAGAGTTAATTTTTTGTTCTTTTATTTGCATGGATATATTTTCTTCATCCAATCTAAGATTCGCTGTACGACAACCTGCACCAAGTGAGATATTTGAACAAAAAAATGAATCACCTATAAAATTTTGATGTGTCCAATTAAAATCACCTATATAACTCCTGCAAATCTCAGTTTGCCCACCAATTACACATTTTTCTCCTATATGAGAATTTCTTATTAGGGCATGGTTTCCAATTATAGAATTTTTTCCAATATATGAATTTTTAATTACAGAAAAGTCCATTATGTTCACATTTTCTTCAATATATGAGTTTTCTATAATACAATTTTTTGGTGGTTTTACAGATTTATGAATAACATTTTTATCCAAATTATCCAAAAAGTGTTTCATTAAGGCAAGTGTGTGAAATGGATATTTAATAGCTTGCCAAAATCCTTGATATTCCACGCATAAAGCATTTTTTTCTTGTTTAAAAATTATATCTAAAACTAATTCATGTGCATCATCTTGAGAGTTTTCAACTTGTTTATAGGTTGATAATAGTTTTTTTGGATTTTTAAATAATTGAATAACTAGTGCTACTAGGTCGCTTGGTTCTGTGCCTTTTTTTGGTTTTTCCACAATAGACTCAATGTGGTTTTGAGAGTTTATTTTCATATAACCACCAGGGAAGTAGTTTTCCACATTTTTCCCCACAATTAATGTTTCAGATTGTGTTTTTTTGGCTTCATTTAATAGTTTTTTAAAGATATTTTTTTCCACATAATCATTTGAGCTAATTATTAGAAGTGGTTTTTTTTGGCTT
Organism: Candidatus Altimarinota bacterium; assembly: GCA_025210675.1. Taxonomy (GTDB): domain Bacteria; phylum Patescibacteriota; class Gracilibacteria; order CAIRYL01; genus JAOARU01. The sequence goes on from JAOARU010000064.1 coordinate 52,842, forward strand.
AAAATAATATTTTCTGCACTCATTACTCCTCCTTTTATTCCTTCAGATAAATCTTTCTGAATACAAAAGTTTATATTTTCTTTTCTATTTTTAAATAAAGCCTTTATTTTAGACAAATTTTCCTGATTACACACTATTACAAAATCTTTTAACCCAATATCTACCAAATTATCAAATTGATGCATTAAGATTGGTTTTCCGAGATAGGAAATCAACATTTTATTTTTAATTGGACGCATTCTTGAAGATGTTCCAGCACAAAGAAGTAATACTAATGGATTCATTTTTGAGAAGTAAATAAGATGTCCCCCTTAGGGTTAATAATAAAACTAATATCACCTTTTTCTTTGGTGATTTTATTTTGTATTCCAATATTATTAATACGATCTACAACTTCTTTATAAGGGTGTTTATATGGATTTTCAGCCCCCGCAGAAGTAATAGAGTAGGTAGGTAGTGTAGCAAGTAAAAAATCCTCAATAGATGAAGTTTTTGAGCCATGGTGAGATATTTTTAATAAATCTGATTTAAGTGAAACATCACTCATTAACAACTCTTTCTCAATTGATTTTTCTATATCTCCACCTGTGAAAATTGTCTTATTTTGTGTTTTTATTTTAAAAACAATTGATGAATTATTATCTTTTTTTTCTATTTTATTTGGATTTAATGTTTCAAAATAAATATTTTTAAGTTTTAAGTCCTGAGTATTATTTAAATAATAAACAGGCACATTTTTTTTCTGAGCTTCACTTAAAAAATCAATATAAACCTGTTTATTACTTTGATTAATCGGTAAAAATATTTGTTTTACAGGAAAGTGTTTAAGTACGCTATACGCACCATTTATATGATCATAATCAGTATGTGTTACAACAAGCGCATCAACTTCTTGATTAAAATAAGTTTTTTCTTTGTTTAATTTTTCTAAAATCACATCATTTTTTATACCCCCATCAATCAATATATGGTGGTTTTGAGGAGTTTTTATTAAAATAGCATCTCCAACTACATGAAATGCCTTAAAAACAAAATTTGAATTTAAAAAATAAACTCCAAGATATATAAAAAAACACAAAAAAAGAGTTTCTAATGCGAAAATCATCAGCCACTCTTTTTTGCTTATATTTTTATACATTTATTAGATACGATTTTTAAGTTCAGCACCTTCTATCGCTTTCCACTTACCGCAATTCATATCTCCTTCCCAGCATATTTTCTGGGTTTCACAGCTTGGACCAGCGTGTTCAAAAATCTCTGGGCAAATAGGCTTAACAACCTCAAGCATTTTTACGGCCAACATGCGTATTTCCCATTGTGCTCTAGTGCAAAGTCTTTTTTCAAAAAAATGCAGTAACTCACGAGCATTCATTGTTAACACGATATTTGTTTTTGTGCCTTGTGGTGTAAAAAAACGTACATCTTCACTTTTAAAACCTAATTCTTTTAAATCATTTATGGTTTGATCTAAATTTTGATTATAACGCTCAATAATCTCTTGAGCTTTAGGGTTATTTTTTATAACAGGAGGGATCACATAATCAGTATGAGTTTTATTATAACGACCAGATTTAATAGAATAACTAGCCATTCTGTGTCTCACAAGTTGTACTTCTGTCACCCTAGATACACCAGAAATAGAAAAAGTAAAACTAGCATGCTCAACAGTTGATAAATGCCCAGAAGACATTACAATACTAAGCAACCTTTTTGCTTTATCAGTCGGAATATCCTCTTGTAACTCTTTACCAGTTTTAGGTGAATAACACTGATTAATTGCAGCTGCAATAGTTTTTAATGGTTTAGAGGTGTGATCTATTAAATGTACTTCAATCATTTTAAAAATCTAAAGAATCAATAGCCTCTTGAATTGTATTATGATATTCAGCAAGATTCAAGAATCCTACTAACTCAAGAATATCTAAAATCTGATCATTTCCTTCTGCGAGAATTAATTTGCGGTTTTCTTGATTTAAATTTGAAAAAACCTCAGCCAAATATCCAACCACCATAGAATTAATAAACTCTAAGTCTCTTAAAAATAAAATAAAAGTATCAATATTTTGATTTTTTAGATATATTCCTACTTCTTTTTTAAACTCATCTAAACACAATTCATCTATTTCACCCCCTACATGAATTACTCTAACGTTTGGTTTTTCTGACACCGGAAGAAGTCTTATTTGAAAATTGGCCATTTTGTTTTAAAAAAATAAATTATTTAAAAAATGTTTTAAACTCACCTGAATCAAGAGTTTCTTTTTCTAAAAGCGCCTCAGAAATCTCTTTTAGTATATTTTTATTATCTTTAAGGATTTTTTCAGTTTTTACTAAAGCTTCATTTACAATTCCATGCACTTCTTTGTCTATTTTTTTTGCCGTTTCTTCTGATATGTCTTGATGTATTCCGTTTTCAACACCCAAGAAACTATTTCCACTATCACTAAATGATATAGGCCCAATTGAGCTCATACCAAATTTTGTTACCATGTTTTTAGCTATTTTTGTGGCTCTTTCCAAGTCATTTGTAGCTCCTGTTGCAGGCTCGCCAAATGTTAAGCTTTCAGCAACAAATCCTCCCAAAAGCACACAAATCTCCTCTTTTAACTTAGTTTTTGTGTAGTTAAATGATTCACCCTCAGGTATACTCCAAGTAGAGCCAAGCGACATACCCCTTGGAATAATAGTAACCTTATGAACAGGGTCAGGTGTCTCAAGTAAATGCGCCACAATAGCATGTCCTGCTTCATGATATGCTGTTACTTTTTTATCTTTCGAATTTAAAATACGTGATTTTCTTTCAGGTCCCATAATCACCTTTTCGGTAGCTATTACTAAATCTTTTTGAGAAATAGATTTTTTACTTGATTTGCCTGCATATATAGCAGCTTCATTCATAATATTTGCGAGTTCTGCACCAGCAAAACCGGCTGTCATTTGTCCTATTTTTTCTAAATCAATATTTTTACCCATTTTTTTACCCTTTGTATGCACTTCTAAAATTGCAATGCGATCTTTTAAATCAGGCTTATCTATTATCACCCTACGATCAAAGCGCCCAGGTCTCATAAGTGCCTTATCAAGCACATCAGGGCGATTTGTAGCAGCCATAACTATCACATTTGCATTATCCTCAAATCCGTCCATTTCAGACAAAATTTGATTAAGTGTCTGCTCTCTTTCATCGTGTCCACCTGACATTCCACCCACGCCTCTTTGGCGACCTACTGCGTCAATTTCATCAATAAAAATAATTGCAGGCGAGTTTTTCTTGGCTTTTTCAAACAAATCCCTTACACGACTTGCTCCAACACCTACAAACATTTCTACAAACTCAGAACCAGATATAGAAAAAAAAGGCACATTTGCTTCACCAGCAACAGCTTTTGCAAGTAGTGTCTTACCTGTACCGGGACTACCAACCAGCATCACACCTTTTGGTATCTTTGCGCCAATATCTGTGAATTTTTTAGGATGTTTTAAAAAATCCACTATTTCTTCAAGCTCATTTTTAGCTTCTGTGCAGCCCGCAACATCTTTAAATGTTGTTTTTTTGCCTTTTACTGAAAAAAGACGAGCTTTTGATTTTGCAAAAGAAAAGTTATTTCCAGCTCCTTTTTGAACCTGTTTCATCATAAAAACCAGGATTGCTACAATAATAACAAATGGCAAAATATCTCCTAGTATCCCCACAAAAAACTCACTAGCACTTGTATCAACAACTTCAACTTGAGTGTCTACATCATCTCTTAATAGTCCCAAATCTGAAATATTTTGATTTTCTTCTTTGAAGGTTTTTTTAATTTCACCATCTTTTAACTTAAAGGCTATCTCTTTGCCTTTTACTTCGATTTTTTCAATCTTATTTTCACTATATAACTTGGTCATTTCTGAGACTGATACGGTCTCTATTTTTTTTTGTTCAGCAAAAAAATCTTCAGGCTTGAGAGTAGCCCACAACGCAGTAAGCACAAAAATTACAGCTATAAAAGTAAACCAAGGACTTTTTGAATTTTTATTTTTCATCGTATTAATTTTCTCAAATAATTACAAAAATATCAAGTTAAGAAGTACTTTCTAAGCTTATTATAAATCAAAAATAAAAAACTGCCATACAATAATGACAGTTTTTTTAAATCTACTCTGCTTTTGGTTTTTCCCATGAGGAATAATCACAATCAGGATACCTCTCGCAACCCCAAAACACCTTACCTCTTTTGCTTTTTTTCTCTACTATATCACCTTTTTTGCAGGCTGGGCATTTGACACCAATAGATTTCAGAATCGGTTTTGTGGTTTTGCATTTTGGATAGCCTGAGCAAGCCAAAAACGTACCAAAACGACCCTTTTTGACAACCATTTTTTCGCCACATTTTTCACATTTTTCATTTTCAAACTCTTTTTCCAATAATTCCATCTCTTTTTCTGCTTCTGGATCTTCATGAAGAGGTTTTGCATGTTTGCAATCAGGAAATCCGGTACATGATAAAAATTTACCAAAACGAGAAAGCTTGATTTCCATTGGTTTACCACATAACTCACAAACTTCATCTGTTTTTTCGCTAATTATATCGCTTTTTTTAATTTCTTTATCTTTTACACCAATCAAATCATGAAAAGGCTTGTAGAAATTATTTAAAAATTCTATATAGTCATTATTTTCTGTGGCTATTTTATCAAGATCTTCTTCCATATTAGCTGTGAACTTTAAATTAACAATATTTTCAAAATGTTTTTCTAATAATTCAGTAACCACAAAAGCTGTATCAGTAGGAGATAGAGCTTTTCCATCTTTTTGGACATAACCCCTTGATTGCACAGTTGAGATAGTTGGTGCATAAGTTGATGGACGACCAATGCCCTCTTCTTCCATTTTTTTAACCAAAGACGCCTCAGTGTATCGTGCAGGCGGTTTTGTAAAATGTTGTTTTGGCTCTATTTTGTCTGCTTTTAGCATTTCGCCCTCGTTTAGTTCTGGGATTTTTTTCTCAAAATCCTTTGCAGTTTTTTCATCATCATTGTCAGTGTCTTCACCTTCGATATATAGTGCTAAAAATCCAGGAAAAACAACCCTCTGCCCTGTTGCTCTAAATGTATAGGTTTTATTAGCTTTTACACCTAGGTCAACAGCAGTGTTTTTGAGCTTTGCTTCTTGCATTTGGCAAGCCACCGTTCTTTTCCAGATCAAATCATACAATTTCAACTCATCAGCTGTTAATTTACTTGCAATATCATCAGGTTTTACAGAAATCTCAGTAGGGCGAACAGCCTCATGAGCTTCTTGCGCACCTTTTTGTTTTTTCTTATAAATACGTGGGCTTACAAGCGAATAATCTTTACCAAATTCTTTTTCAATTACACTCTTGGCATCTTTTAAGGCTTTATCAGACAGACTAGTTGAGTCTGTTCTCATGTATGTGATCAGACCTGTTCCTGTGCTACCCCCTTCATACAACTTCTGGGCTACTGTCATCGTTTTTTTAACTGAAAACCCCAATTTTCTCGAGGCTTCCTGCTGAAGTGTAGAAGTAGTAAAAGGTGCAGCAGGACTTCTTTTTGTATCTTTTTCAGTTATACCACTTACTTCAAACTGCTTACCCTTAATTGCATCAAGTACTGCATCTGATTCTGCTTTATTTTTTGGGACAAATTTTTTGCCATCTATTTTTTGAAACTGAGCTTTAAAGTTAATCTTGTCTTTATTAAACAATCCATCAATAGTCCAGTATTCTTCAGCATTAAAAGCCTGAATTTCACGTTCACGATCCACTATTAACTTTACAGCCACACTTTGAACACGTCCTGCCGACAATCCAAAACGGATTTTTTTCCAAAGAAGAGGAGATAGCTCATAACCCACCAATCTATCCAAAATACGACGAGCTTGTTGAGAAAAAACCAAACTTTCGTTGATTTCACGAGGTGTTTCAATAGAGTGCAATATTGCATCACGAGTAATCTCATGAAATACAATTCTTTTTACATCATTTGTCTTTTTTGGCTTCAAGACTTGTAATAAATGCCAACCAATAGCCTCTCCTTCACGGTCCTCATCCGTTGCGATCCACAACGTGGTGTCCGCTTCAAAGTGTTTTTTTATTTCGCCCAATTGTTTTTTTTGACGAGGAAGCGTGATATATAAAGGTTCAAAATTATTTTCAACATCAATAGCCAGAGACGCATAAGGCAGCGTTCTTTTTGATGGAGGTAGGTCAGCTTTTTTGGTTGGCAAATCTCTAATATGACCATACGAGCTAAGCACCTTATAATCCTTACCAAGAAATTTTGAAATAATCTTGGCTTTTGTAGGGGATTCCACTATTACTAAATTTTTTGCCATTTGCTTTTGTTTTATAAAAATCTATTATAAATTGCTAAAAAATTTTAAATTTTGCAAATTTTTTTTATCACTATTATATATAGTAGTGAATTTTAGATCATTATTTATTTAAATAATTATTAATCAATAATACGGCTTAAATAAGTCATATTTAATAATTATCTATATATATTTTATAACATAAACAAAAATAGTCAATAATCAACAAAAAACCGCTTTACAAAGCCAATAAAGATTTTTAAATAAATTTTTAATATCAATTTTTACAGTATTTTTTTGGCTTAAAAAAGCCACTTGACGAAAGAAAGCCCAAATACTTGACTTCGTATTTTTAAAAAGTTAAGATATTTTTGAATTTTTTAACTTTTTTGACATTAACCATGACAAAAGGAGACCTTATCAACGCAATTGCTGCTGGTGCAGGAATTACAAAAAAAGCTGCTGGAGATGCTCTTCAGGCCTTAATTGATGCTGTTACAGCTGAACTTAAAAAAGGCGGAACAGTTACAGTAACAGGTTTTGGTACTTTTCGTGTATCAAAAAGAGCTGCTAGAACTGGTGTAAACCCAAGAAACCCAAATGAGAAAATCAAAATTCCTGCAATGAACCTTCCAACTTTCAAAGCAGGTAAGGCTCTTAAAAACGCAGTTAGATAATCAGCGTTGATATTTTAATTATAAAAGTCCTCCGTAAAAAGAGGACTTTTTTAGTATTTAAGCCATTTTGATTTAATTTTTTTTATATATCTTTACAAAAAAAGTAAAAACCACCCTTGAATAAAAAGCCAAAAACTGGCAAAATGTCTACTGTTTTATTCAAAAAAATGAAATTATCCCTTTCTTGGCTTAAAGATTTCATTGATCTCAAAGAGCAAGACCCTCAAAAAATAGAAGCAAAACTCACAGAATCCATTGCAGAAGTTGACGGTTTAGAGGATTTTTCTCAGAAATTTGACAAAATATTAATTGGTGAAATATTGGAAATTTATCCTCATCCTGAGGCTGATAAAATCCAGATCACAAAAACAATAGCAGATAAAGAGCGTACTATTATATGTGGCGCTACCAATATTAAAGTTGGACAAAAAATTCCTACATGTATTCCAGGAGCAAAAATAGGCGATTTCGTGATTGGAGAACGCAAAATGCGTGGTGTGATGTCAGAAGGCATGCTTTGTTCTGAGCGAGAGCTTGGGATTTCAGATGAAGGCGAGGGAATCATGATACTTGACTCCGACTTAAAAGTAGGAGAGCCTTTTGCAAAAAGCGTAGGGCTTGATGATATTGTTTTTGAGATAGACAACACAGCAATAACCAACCGTCCTGATTTATTTGCTCAATATGGTTTTGCTAGAGAGCTTGTTTCTGCAGGCCTAGCTGAATGGAAAGACGACAAAAAGACTTATGTTGAGCAATTAGACAAAAAATCAACTGAATATGAAAAAAACTCAGAAATACATTTTAATGTTGAAATAAAAGACCCAGCACTTTGTACAAGATGGTGTGGTATAGAGATAGAGGGTGTCCAGATAGAACCTTCGCCTGATTGGATACAAAAAAAACTACTTACTGCTGATATTCGTCCCATTAACAATATTGTTGATATTACAAACTATGTGATGCTTGAGCTTGGTATGCCAATGCACGCTTTTGATAAAGACAAGATTGTAGGCACTGATTTAACAATGCGTGAATCAAAAAAAGGCGAAAAGATAACATCACTCGACGACAAAGTACATGAACTAGACGAGGGAGTGATAGTATTTGAAGATGGACAAGGCTTATTTGATCTTTGTGGTTTAATGGGAGGTGCTTCTTCTTGTATCGAAGACACCACAACAAATCTCTTAATACATGCTCCTATATATGATCCTGTCAAAATTCGCAGAAATGCGATTAAACTAAACCATAGGACTGATGCAGCAGTGATTTATGAAAAAACAGTACCAAATTCAGTGGCAATGGCAGGACTAATGTTGACAGTAAAATTAATTGAAGATCTTTGCCCTGAAGCAAAAGTAGCCTCAAAAGTAAAAGACATTAAAAACTACAAAGACCAAGAAAGAATAATTGATTTTGATATAACACTAATTACCAGAATGATCGGCAAAGAGATTCCAGAATCTCAAATTAGAGATATATTGGAAAATCTTGGCTTTGAAATAGACACCAATTGGAACATAAAAATCCCAAGCTTTAGACATAGAGACATAGAAATCCCAGAAGACATAGCAGAGGAGGTAGTGCGCATGTATGGACTTAACAACATCGTTGAGGCAGCACCATCTATTCAAATGTCAAAATTTACAAAAGAACCAAAAAAAGCTCTTCAAGATAAGCTTTCTCAAAAACTGGTTGAACATGGTTTTTGTGAGGTGATTAATTTTGCATTTTTAGGCGAGGAATTACTCGCAAAATGTTCTCTTGAGAAAAATAGCCATACTATTGAAGTTCTAAATCCTATCTCAAGTGAGACAGAACTAATGAGACAAGATTTATTGCCTAGGATTTTAGAAAATGCTGAGAAAAATATTCGTCATAAAAAACAGTTTGCACTATTTGAATGCGGAAAAATATTCAATATTTACTCAAATACCAAAGAGGAAAAAACCATGATCCAAGGACTTATGGTTGGTACAGATTTTTATACTACAAAAAATATCATTAACAATGTTTTGAGTAGTCCAAAATTCAAAGAAGCCAAAAATAAGCCAAACTATGCACACAAAGCTCGTGTAACGGATATTTATATTAATAAAAAATTAATAGGTCAAATTACAGAATTATCTAATAAAATCATTAAAAATTTTGACCTACCTGAGACTTGCACAATGTTTAGTATTGATCTTGATACACTAAGCAATATCCAAAAATCACTAATGACATATTCCAAGATTGCACGTTTTCCGAGTGTAGAATACGATGTGTCATTTCTTGTTCCAGAGCAAGAAAAAGCTCAAAAAGTGCTTTTATGCCTAGACAATCTCGATAAATTAATCATAAAAAAAGAAATCATAGAAATTTACCAAGGCAAAAGCGTTCCTGAAAATATGAAAAGTATCACGCTTGGATTTGAATTTAGGGCAGATGACAGGACTCTTGAGGAAAAAGACATAAAACTCCTTGAAAAAAAAATAATTTCCACTTTGGAAAAAAACAATTTCAAAAAAAGATTTTAATTATTCCCAATGATTGTCATGAAATTTGGAGGAACCTCTATGGGCTCTTCCGTAAACATCAAAAATGTTGCAGACATAGTCTTAAAAGCCAAAAGAAAACCAATAGTGGTGGTTTCTGCTATGACAGGTGTCACAAACATGCTGCTTGAAGCATCAAGCAATGCAATTAGCAAGAAGTCTTTTGCTTCTACTAAAAACATAGTCAAAAAAATCAAAGAAAAACACAACAAAACAGCCTCAGAACTAGTTTCTGACAAGGCTATTTTGTCAGACTGTGTTGATTATATTGATTCTGAACTTGATCATTTGGAGAATTTTTTAGAAGCACTTTCTTTTATTAAAGAACTTACTCCGACATCATACGACAAAATTGTCGCAATAGGAGAAAAATTATCAGCAAAACTACTAGCTTCACATATTAAAAACAGAGGCAAAAAAAGTGAATACGTCAATTTGGAGCAAGTTATACAAAGAGAGCACAAGCGTGTAGACAATGCCTTTTATGTAACACTTGAGAAACGCATGAATGAAAAAATCACCTCAATCATGGTAGACCAAGGCGCAATACCTGTTTGTACTGGATTTTTTGGAAAAATTCCAGGAGGCATTATTTCAGCTGTTGGAAGAGGTTATTCTGATTTTTGTGCAGCAATACTTGGCTCAGCATTTAAAGTAAAAGAAATCCAAATCTGGACAGATGTTGACGGAATCATGTCGGCTGATCCAAGAGTAGTTGATAAGGCAGTTATTCTTGATGAGGTATCATTTAATGAAGCAGCAGAAATGTCTAGCTTTGGAGCAAAAGTTATTCATCCGCAGACTATTTGGCCTGCTGTAAAACGCAATATTCCTGTGTGCATCAAAAACACCATGAATCCTATCGCAAAAGGCACCTTGATTACCCAAGATGGTAAATTATCAAACAGAATCTGCAAAGCTATTACAGCCAAAAAAGGTATAAATATAATTACCATCATGTCTTCTCAGATGCCAAACAAGCATGGCTATATGCGTAGTGTGCTGGAGATTTTTGACAAATACGAGATCAGCATAGACATTATTGCTACATCTGAAATAGCAGTTTCTTTTAGTATTGAGCGTTCACTCAAAGACCTTGATGTAAAGCATGCACTGATAGACCTAAAGAAATTTGGAAAAGTTCTCACAGCTCAAAATCAAGCGATAGTTGCCTGTATTGGTAATGAAATGGGTGAAAGAATTGGTAGCGGATCAAGTATCCTCAAATCAATTGCATCACAAGGCTTAAATGCCAGTGTGATCTCAAGAAATGCACTCAAAACTAATATTTCTTGCGTAATTGAAGAAAAAATGGCTAATGAAGTCGTAAAAACTTTACATAAAGATATTTTAGAATCTTAATATGAAAAAAATCGGAATAATTGGAGCAACAGGAGTAGTAGGACAAGAAATGATCAATTGTCTTTATGATAGAAACTTTCCTATGTCAGAATTGAGACTGTTTGCTTCTGCAAGGAGTGCAGGCAAAAAAGTCTCAACACCAAAAGGAGAGCTTACAATTGAAGAATTTAGTGTAGAAGAAGCTAAAAAATCAGACATAGTACTGATGGCTGTTTCAGGTAGTTTCGCCAAAGAATACGCACCTCAAATCACAGAGGGTGATGCAATAGTGATCGACAATTCATCTGCATTTAGAATGGATAACGACAAACCACTTGTGGTTCCAGAAGTAAATGCAAAAGACTTAAAAAACGCAAAAATCATAGCAAATCCAAACTGCACTACTGCGATTTTAGCAGTAGCACTTTATCCAATTTACAAAGAATTTGGCTTAAAAAAAACAATAGTTTCAACATATCAAGCTACAAGTGGAGCAGGTTATGAGGCTATGATGGAACTTGAAAATGAAACTCGTAATTACCTTGAAGGCAAAGAGGTCTCATGTGATAAATTTCCAAGTCCAATCCCATTTAACCTAATTCCTAGAATTGACATAATGACTGACAATAATTACTCAAAAGAAGAAATGAAAGTAGTTAATGAAACTCGTAAAATCTTTCATAATTCTGAGCTTCAAATTTCCTGTACAGCAGTTAGGATACCAACCTTTAGGGCACATGCAGAAAGCGTTACAATAGAAACAGAAAGGCCAATTAATCCAGAAAAAGTTAGAGATATTTTAAAAAATGCAAAAGGCGTAGAAGTGATAGACGACCCTAAAAATTGGCAATTTCCAATGCCATTAACAGCAAGCAAAAAATATAATGTTGAGATTGGGCGTATTCGTCAAAACATTATTTTCAATGAGTACGGATTAGACTTTTTTGTGTGTGGAGATCAACTACTAAAAGGTGCAGCATTAAATGCTGTACAGATTGCAGAGAACATTGTTTGATTTTTAGCAAAATTGCTGGTATAATTAAAAGAAACAAAAAACAAAATTTATTTAATGAAAAGAGAATTTACTTTTTCGGTGCCGGCAACAGAGGAGGTCTCTCCTTCTGTGAGAGCTATTGCTGAGGTCATATTTAAAAAAGTCCCGCTCTCTCGGAAAGGTCAAAATAGACTCAAGCTTGTGTTTTCGGAAATCTTTATGAATGCTGTACAGCATGGCTCTAATTATTTTAATCCAGTCCATCTTTATTTCTGCCTTGATGATGAAAAAATCAAAGTAATGATAGCAGATCATGGACGTGAAGAGTCTAGAGTAACAGCAGAAGAAATGCGTAACATCATCAACTATCAAGGTGGTGAAAACGACGTTCTTACAAAAACATCAGGTCGTGGGCTTGCTCAAATTGTTCAAAAATGGACTGACAAATTTGAAATAGCAAATAACGATCATGGCGGCCTTGTAGTGAGCTTTGAAAAAGACTTCCAAGAAGAAGAGGAAGAAATCAAAGAAGCACCAAAAGCTACCCCAAAAGTTGTAGCAGCTGATTTACCAGAGGTAAAGTTTGAATTTACAGGAATTGTAGACGAAACAACAATTGAAGAACAAACAGAACCCATTGATAAGCATTTTGAGGAGTTAAAATCTCCAGAATTAATTATATTAGACTTTGATAAGACAGAATTCTTCTTATCAACTTTCATAGGCAAGGTAGTAGAGTGGCATAGAATAGCCACAGAAAACGGGGGAGATCTAAAAATCACAAACATAAACCAAGAATTGTATGAAATTTTAGACTTAACGGGTGTAATTCATCTAATCAACATCACACTTAAAGAAAAAAAATGAGACTAGTAAAATCAAGCCTCACATTGAAGTTCCTGTTATTTCTTATCGGAGTATCCACTCCAATGTTCTTTGCGATATTTCTTTTAAAAGACTTAACACTAAGTAGCAAGATAGCATTTTTTGTGATATTAATCACATTTTTCCTAGCTTCATTTATTGGTTTTGTACTTTTTGTAATCAAGCCAATAAGTAGAGTTACTCCTCAGGTAAAAGCTCTTCTAACAGGCAAAAAATACCAAAGAATGGCACCTCTTAGTCCAGATGAGATAGGAATGTTTACACACTTCTTTAATGAAGTGACTCGTAATCTAGAAAAAATCTCTGTTGACCTAAAAGAACAAAGAAGAATTTTCTCAGAAATTGACGTTGCACGCAGTATTCAACAAGACGTGCTTCCAAAAGACGCTACAAATATTGAAGGACTTGATATTATCGCAAAATCAAAATCAGCAGCGGAAATGGGAGGGGATTCATTTGATTTTATCCAAAGAGACGACGAGAGCACATTGATCTATATAGGTGACGTTACAGGACACGGTGTTCCAGCTGGTCTTGTGATGATGATGGTAAATACCCTCATGCATGCATATTCTAGTAGTGATATGCTTCCTCAGGAGATCTTGACAGTTGTAAATGAGACTCTGTGCAAGCGTATTTCTTCTCAGAGGTTCATGACGCTCGTTATGCTTAGATGGGACGCTTTTCGCAGAAAAATGTATTACACAGGAGCAGGACATGAGCATATCCTAGTATACAGAGCAGAGACAAAAGAGGTTGAGACAATCAAATCAGGAGGTATTGCTCTTCGTATGACCCCAAATATCAAAGCAATTATCAAAGAAAAAGAACTCCCATTGACTGACGGAGATGTCCTACTTCTATATACAGATGGTATTACAGAAGCCAGAAACTCAAAAGGAGAAATGTACGGTATAGAGAGATTAATTACCTCACTTAAAAAACACGGTTTTAAATCCTCAACAGAAAAAATATTTGACAAAATCTCAGAAGAATTCAGTGATTTTATCGGAGACAACTATATTCAAGACGATGATATTACAATGATCGTAATCAAGCAACTTGGCGAATCAGAAGAACAAAAGAAAGCAGTTAAATTGACCATCAAGACCCATGATGACACAGGAAGCCTGGCTTCTAGGTGGGCATGGTAAAATCAGTATTAATATTTGAGACTTAAAAAAAGAGAGTTATTTTTACAACTCTCTTTTTAGATTACATCAAATTATTTATTCTCACTTTCTACTCTCAAGGTTTTTGCTAATTCTTCGTCTATTTTTGCCATTTCAGGATCAGCTATTGTTCCAAAACTATGAAAAGGAAAAAGAACAATTCTCACCTTTCCGCTTAAATTATCAAAAGGCACAAACCTTGAAGAGGTCTCATCTTCTCTCCAAAAACGAGAATCATTACTACCGCCTCTATTATCGCCAAGGACAAAATATGTATTTTCAGGAACAATATATTCTATACCCTTTTTATCAAGAGTAGTTACACAAGAGTTAGATTGAGTAAGGCAAGTGTGCCCTTGGTGCTCCTTGTCGAGATATGGCTCTTCTAATTTGATTTTTTCTTTGGCAAAACGTGGTTTTACATAAACTTCCCCCTCTTTTATTTCCACTGTATCACCAGGAAGCCCGATAATACGCTTTACAAAATACTCTGACACATAACAAGGGTCATTAGTCTCACCATTAGTAATTTTTGTATAAACCTTGCGACTTAAACACTTAAATCCAGTTTCTTTTACCATGTTTTCTTTATGAGGTGGCTTAAAAACAACTATGTCACCCCTTTTTGGATTTTGAAAATTATATGTCAATTGATCTACAAGTATAAAATCACTATTTTCAAATGTATGATTCATACTACCCCCATTTATCTGAAAAGGAGACACTATAAAAACACGCAAAAAAACCACAGCACAAATTACAATCAAAAGATCTATTGTAAAATCAAGCAAGAAAATACCTGCTTTTTTCCAAAATGGATTCAACCTTTTTTCCTCTTTTTGCATTTGTTCCATTTCTTCCTGATGCTCTTTTTCAGGATCATATAGTCCTGATAAGGTTAGCTTAATTTTATCATGATGTTCATGATTTTCATTTTTTTTATCTTTATCTTCCATTTCACGCAAAAAATCAGTAAAATTTTCGCATAAAAATCATTCTTTTGCAAAATTAAAATTCCTGTACAATAGAAATATGTTTTTCCAAAATCTACTATTCAGGTCGCACTTAGCCGAAGGAGAAAAAATAATCTTTGCTGCTCACAAGCATTGGATTGAGATTTTTAATATATCTTGTAAAAATTTATTTTTAGGAATTCTACTACCTATTGTGCTCTGGTTTTTATTTCCACCATTTTTTTGGATTGGAATTGGCTGGATTACTCTTTCGCAGATATTTTTTATATATGGAGTAGTGGACTGGTATTTTGATGCTTGGCTTATTACAAATGTTTCTATTATTGATGTTGAATGGAAAGGCATATTTCATCAACTTTCTTCAAGGGTGGAATTTTCAGATATAAAAGAGATAGCATGGGAGAAAAAAGGCTTTGTAGGAGCTATTTTTAACTATGGAGATATGGCAATGGGTCTTGTCTCTGGAGATCATATTATACTTAAAAGTGCCTCAAACCCAAAACAATCAGAGCTAATCATTCATCAGATTAAAGAGCAATATCTTCATCAGCAAAAAATGACAAACACAGATGTATTGCAGCAGATTTTAGTAGACATAGTTCATCAATATATCTCAGAAAATGGGATACCACCCAAGCAATGATTATCGGCATAACAGGCAGAATAGCAAACGGCAAAAGCACTCTTTCCAAAACAAAAAAAGGCTTAATTATAGAGCTTGATGATATTTCAAAGGAAGTTTTTGAGATGAAAAAATCAGAGATCTTAAAAGCATTTAAAAATATCAACAAAAGCATTCTTAGAAAGGCTGTATTTTCTTCAAATGAGGCCTTAGATAAGCTTGAGGCAATCATGCACCCAGAAATGAAAAAAATATTAAAACAAAAACTAGAAGTAGCAAAAAAAAACCACAAAGGAGATATCTATATAATTGGTGCCTTATGGAAAAAGTTTGAATTTAAAAAATTATGCGACAAGATAATAGTAGTCAGAAAAAGCAAGCAAGAAGCTTGGGAGCTTTTAAAAAAGCGCAATCCAGAATTTACTAAAAAAGAATTTGAATTTGTTTGGAATAGGCAAAAAGAGTGTTTTTTAGATAAAAATTAAAAATAACTGATTTTTATAAAACTGATATCATCAGGCTTATTTTTTGGTGGTATTTGTGCAAAAAATCTCTTCAAGGGGAGTTATTTACTCCTGTTTCATCTTGTTAAAAAGACAAATTTTTGGTAAAATATATAGATATGAATCCAAAAGATACACAATTAAGGCTTACTATATTACAGCAAAAAACAAAAATTTACAAAGACCTTGAAAAATTAATAAAAGGAGCGCTTTTTTTAGAAGATGAGCCACACAGAAAAGATCGTTGGTTAGACACAATTAATCAACTATCATTAAAAGATGCCGAGCAGCTAAAAGAAGCAATAATAAAAGAAAATCTAATATATACAAAAAATCAAAACCAGTCAGTTGTTTTTGATGATTTATTTAATGAAAGCGAACTTTTTTTAATAAAAGAGCCAGATGCCGAAGAAAACCTAGAAAATGCTTTAATAGTGGGATTTTTTGCAGTAAATGATATATACGAAAGAGAGGGGATTCAAATCAAAAAAAAGCTTTTAAAAGATCCACTTATTGCATTATCAAGCAACAAAAACCAAGAAAAAGCTTTAAATATTATCAAAAACAAGCTTGATGATTTGGAAATGCAGGAGATGTGGGGTGATATTTTAGATAGATCAATGGAGATTTTCATGAGAATAAAAGATGTTAAATAGTGTTGAAAAAATTCAGGCAAAACAAGAACAGCTCGATCACCAAGATATCTTGAGAAATTTTGATGCACTTTCAAGGGGAGAAATTCTCGATAATGGATTAGAAAAACTCGCTAAATCAGGCGAAATGATCAAAAATGTAGCCAAAAAAGCAGTAGATTTTGTAAAAGAAAATCAAGAGACTCTGACCAAAGGCGCTCTAACAATGTTGACACTTTATGGCGTCAGAAAACTAATAGATAAATTTTCAGGATCAGAAAAACCACAAAACTCAAAAGAGGGTTTTTGGGGCTTTTTGAAAAATTTTCTAGGTATTGGAACACTTGGCGCAGGACTTGGAATGTCTACTGTTATGATTGAAAAAATGCTCCATGGAGATTTTTCAAAAGGCACTGATTGGTTTAAGGAAAAAGTAGCAAAACATGGTCGAGAAAATGTAGAAAAATGGCTTAAATCAACACTAGGAGAAGAAAAGGCAGCAAATTTCCTAAGCTTTATGGAGGAGTCAAAGGAATTTGCAGAAGAATCAAAAGAAAAACTCCAAGAAGGCATATATTTTTGCAAAGACAAACTACAAAAAGCTCGAGAATTTTGTATTTCTAATGGATTGCCGCTTGATCTGATTCCAAATTTCAAAGAAGTCCAAGAAGCTTATTTAAAAAACAAAAACACTCTTGAAAAAGCAGGAATCATTAGTGCAAGTGCTATTTTAACTTGGTATTTTACAAAAAAACTCAAAAAAAATGTCTTCAAGTTGGCTCTTCGGCACAAAGCCATGAGCTTAGTTGCTCTTTCAGGGCTTTCATATGTGCTTTTTTCGGATACTGAGTTTTTTAAAAATCAATTAAAAAAAATAGGCATTGAAGACAAAGATCAAGATGGTCAAATTGAGCTAAAAGAAGTCATGCAAAAAGGCGCAGAAGGCATTAAATACCTAAACAATAAGCTCAATGAGATGATGGAAATCTTTGGTTTTACTGAGCGTGGTGCAAATATTGTTAAGCTTTTTACTGGTTATCTAATGCTCAAGTTTGGTAAATCCTCAATAATAAAAGGCACCATCAAACTAAGTGGTTTTGTTGCAGTAGTATCAGCTATTCAGTATATTATCGAAGAAAACCTACTAAATGAAGATCAAGATTTATCAGGTGAAGATTTGCTTAAAATGGCGATTTCAAAAGCAGCGGAAGTATCTCCTGATATCACAGAAAGCAAAGATGAGATGCTTGATTTTTTTCGTGATCCACAGGCTCACAAAGACCAAATAGAATTGTCAATTGGCTCAAATTGGGCAATTAATATTATGCGAGGTGGTGCAAATTTCTTGGGAGATTTTTTTGCAGAATTAGGCGAAGAGGGAATTGAATTTTTAGATACAATATCAAACAATCCTGATTGTACAGTCAATATCAAAGCATATATAGAACAAGTGGCAAACGGCGAAGAGCAATTTGACCTCTTAAAAATGGCAGAAGCCCTCAAAGCTGATGGTGGAGCTATATTTTTTACTGATGGAGTAGTAGGATTTGCATTTAAGGGCGTAAAGGGCTATGTGTACATACTTAGCCAATCTCTTGAGGCAATAGGCAAAACAATTGCTGAACTAACCTCAGATCCATCATGGGGAGGCGTTGTGAGTGCTGCAAGAACATATTTGATTGCATCATCACCATTTATTATTTACGGAGCAACAAAAGGTCTCATAAAAGGCAAACTAAGTCCAATTTCAGCAGCTCAAGGCGCAGCAAAAGGCGTCCTGGCGCCAATTAATGTTATCAAAGGAGCTTTTGATGTAGGCGTAAAATCAGCACGTTTTACAAAAAATATTAATGAATGGGTTGATATAAAAGCATCAAACTTAAGCACGATTAGCAAATCAGCTTACAGCAAATTACCAATTATTAATGACGAAACATCTCGTGCAGAAGCCTTATCTGCTAGATACAGAGCAGTTTATAGAAATGAGCGCTTTTGGAATGAAGATTTAAACAAAGCTCAAAAAAATGCCCATAAAAAAACCCTAGAAAAAATTGATGACAAATTGGAGAACTTAGAATTAAAAGCCAAAAAAGGCGTAGTTGATAGAGAATTAAATACAGCTTGGATTATATCAAATAAAGAAATAGTAAAAGCCGAAGAAAATATCCACAATGCTCAAAAAGAAATTAAAAAATTAAAATCATCCTTAAATAATGCACCAAAAAGCGACATTTCTACAATAAAAACCAAAATCCAAGAGCAAATAGATATTATTAATCAAGAAAAATTACGTAAAATAGAAAATCAAGAAGCTCTCTTAAAGACATATAAAGATGCAGACACAGAAAAGCTTAGAGACCAATATTCTCAAGAAAAAGCTAATCTTCAAGCAGAATTAACATCTCCTAAAAAAGTAGAGCTAGATAGTGTGTCTTATGAATTACAAAAAGACGGCAAATATAAATGCACCTCAAAAGAAGGCAAGGTAACATATATACACATTGACGATTTACCTGAAAAAACAGCCATTCATCTAGAAAAAGAACAGGTAAAAATGATGGGGAGAAATCTTGAACAAAAGACAAATAAACTCAAAGAGGCGGTTGCATCAGGTAGTAAAAAAGCAATAGAGTTGGCGCAAAAAGCTTATGAAGATTCGAGATTAAGCTTAACAGAATTGGTTAAAAAAATACCAAAAGAACACCTACCTAACTTAAACCTAGGAAAAATGGCAGGCATATCAATGAAAACTACTGGTGTTGTTTTGTTGACTATTGAAGCAGGACGTATAGTTAGAATGCTTTTAGAAGGAGATAATGACTCAGCACTACGTACAACAGCTCAAGTAACAGCTGAAATAGCACCACTTACAGGGACATACCTAGATGGCAGACGTGCAATTGATGCTTTTATGAATGGTGAAATCAAAGAAGGCCTGGTAGATAGTGCATGGTTTACACTTGGTGCTTTGTCTGATGTGGCACTTGTTTCTGGTTTGTTTACTTGGGCAGGAATGGGAGCTAGAGGAGCTATATCCTCCGCAAAAGCAGCTAGAGTAGCTAGTAAAGTCAGTAAAATAAAAAAAATAGCCGCAAGTCCAAAATTTGCTAAACTAAAAACAGCAGGCACTCTTGCTATGACAGCTTCTGGATTCTGCGCTATGGCGTATTTAAATTGTGAAAAAACAGAGACAAAAATATAAAATAAAACTAGAAATAGATTTTTGTAAAAATTGTTCTAAGGTAGGGACTTGTTCAGATCTGGCGAATATCTCTATAAAATTCCGCTTAGCACCGTCTTTTCTCGCTGAGAGATAACTTAGGGTAAAGTTTGATTTTTGGAATAAAATCATTTCGCTTCGCTTCATAATTTTTTCTCAAAAATCCCTCTTCGTTCCGTCCACCATAGGTGGACTTCACTTCGAGACACTTTTCTCGC
>JAOARU010000007.1 GCA_025210675.1 Candidatus Altimarinota bacterium
GATGATTAGTAATGATGAGGTTAAGGTATTGCGTCAGAAGTATCCAGAAAAGTTTATTTGTGCTGATGCGACCAGTATTGCCGGGGGTGTGTATTATGATATTGGTCAGCTTGATGTGTTTTTGTTTTCTGTGCAGAAGTGTTTTTCTGTTCCGTCAGGATTGGGGATTATGATTTGTTCGCCGAGATTTTTTGAGAAAGCTAAGCAGAACCAGGAAAAAGGTGAGCATATCGGAATAGTGCATAATTTAGTGGATATGCAAAAGAAGATGGAGACAAAATATCAAACTCAGGAGACGCCGCCTGTGATGCAGATCGGGCTTTTGAATGCTGTAATAAAGAGAATAAAGGCTGATTATGGTGATATTCATGCTACTGAGAAAGAGGTTAAGAGAAGGGCATTTTTTTTGTGGGATTTTTTTGAAAAGCATGAGGAGCTAGAGCCTTTTCCTGTGAATAGCGAGTATCGTTCTGATACTGTGATAGTGGTCAGTGGTGAGGAAGATGTGATTGCTAAGTATAGGAAAAAGGCAGAACAAGTTGGGATATCTATGGCTGGTGGTTATGGCAAAACTAAGAGTCATGCTTTTAGGGTGGCAAATTTTACAGCTTCAGATATGAAAAGCATGGAGAATTTGGTAGAAAATTTGTAAAAAAAAGGTTAGAATAGTGGCTTGGTGCTGCTATTTTATTAAAATTTAAAAAAAATTACCCTTGTATAAATATAAAAATTATTTATAATTAATGTCTAAATTTATCATTAAGTAATGGAGCAACAAAAAAGAGGATTTGCGATAGTGTTTGATAATGCGACTGAAAGAGTAGATTTTGGTCAGATGACTGAGGCAATACAGGATTTATCTTTTTATGTTGGTTGTGAGGCTAGGGTTGCTGAGATTAAAAGTGGCTTGCGTATTGTATTTATGGGTATTAGAGAGCAGTTGGCTGGTTGGGAAAAGGTGTTGGGGGGTGTTGTTAAAAAAAATAGTGCTGGTTGTGATTTTAAAATTTTTGAAAGTAATTATGAAAGCAAGATGTGAAATCAAGGGTGGTAATTTAAGACAAGCGCTAGATGATATTGATAGTGCGGGCTTTGCTTGTGATGTTTTCGATGGAATGTTGGTTTTTGATATAATCAAAGATTCTAGAAAATCTTTAGAGAGAGCTTTGACAACAATAGATGAGCTGTGTATTAAGGCAGGGTGTTGTTTTAGTGCGATGGTTTCAGAAGGCTAGTATTTTGGTGTTAGTTTTAGGTGTCTCAAAAAATCATGAAAGAAAGACTCGAGATTGTGTCTAGTTTTGATGTGAGGCATGGGGCTTTGATCGAGGGGGTCGGAGTAAGGTTAGGTGAATAAAAAGCGATGATGTTTGTCGTTGATCGGGTTTTGTTTGTTGTTGCAGAGGGTGATAGGGGCATTTTGAGTAGTTAGGAGTTGATTTGAGGGGTGTTTTTTAGGTATCTTGAGGGGCTTGGGATTATGCAATAGTTTGGTTTTTTTATTAAACAGGCGTATGCTTAATGTGTGAAAAATATCATATTAGCTGAAGAATTCGATAGATTTGCTAAAGTACTCGATTTTCGAGGTAATAAAGAGGATTTTTTTCGTTTGCGTGCGCTTAGAAGGGGTATGCAGATTATTAGAAATCTTCCAGAGCCAATTGAAAATTATTCATATGATGATTTGATTGCCATAAGTGGTATAGGCAAGGGTATGGCTGATAAGATTGTGGAGTTTAATCAAAAGGGATTTGTGGAAGAGTTTGAGCAGGAGTATAGAAATACGCCTCCTGGGATTTTTGATTTGTTTGGTTTGTCTTTGCTTGGTGCTAAGAAAATTCGTCTTTTAAATAAGGCTCTTGGTGTTACTGATATTCCTGAATTAAAAAAGGCGATAGAAAGTGGAGAGGTGGAAAAATTGCGTGGGTTTGGTAAGAAGTCAGCAGAAAAATTGCTTTGGTCGATTGGTATGCAAAAAATTCTTGTACAGAAAAAGTGCAGAGGGACAATTTATGGTATAGCAATGCGCATGGTGAAGAGTTTGGAGGCTCAGGATTTTGTCAAAAGGGCGTCAGTAGCGGGATCAATGCGGAGAGGCAAGGAGGAGGTGCATGATTTGGATTTGTTGGCGAGTGGAGATGAGCCTTTAGAGATTATTGATTTTTTTTGTTCAAATAGTGATATTACAGAAGTATTAGCAAAAGGTGAGACTAAGGCGACTGTGATTTTGAATGATTATTTGCAGGTGGATTTGAGAGTGGTTAGTGATGAGATTTGGGGTAGTGCTTTGCAGCATTTTACAGGTAGCAAGGAGCACAATGTGATGCTGAGATCAATGGCAAAGAGGCAAGGGCTTAAGATATCTGAGTGGGGTGTGTTTGATGGGGAAAGGCGAATTGGCGCTAAGACAGAGGAGGAGGTGTATCAGGCTGTTGGTTTGGGTTTTATTCCGCATGAGATTAGAGAGGGGGTTTTGGAATTTTCACGAGAAGTTCCTGATTTGCTTGAATCTAGTGATGTTAGAGGGGATTTACATTTGCATAGTACATATTCTGATGGGCTTTCGAGTATAGAGGAGATGGTTAAAAAGGCTTTGAGTTTAAATTATGAATATATGGCGATCACTGATCATTCTTCGCTTATACCTATTGCAAATGGGCTTGATGAAAGCAGGCTTGATGAGCAGAGGGAGGAGATATTGATTTTGCAGAAAAAATATCCTCAGATTCGAATTTTGTATGGAACTGAGTGTGATATTTTGGAAGATGGAAGTTTGGTTTATAGTGATGATGTTTTGAGGAGGTTTGATTTTGTGGTGGCTTCAATTCATAGAAATATGAATGAAAAGCCAACAGAGAGGACTCTTAGGGCGATTGAGAGTCCTTATGTAAATTTGATAGCGCATCCAACTGGTCAGCGTGAGTCTGAAAAAGCTCCTATGGAGATTGATTTTGAAAAGATTTTTAAAAAATGTGTGGAGACAGGGACTGCGCTTGAGGTAAATGCTTCACCTTATCGTATTGATTTGAGGAGTAATGTAGCAATAGAGGCGGTTGAGCGTGGCGTGAAGTTGGCTCTGAATACAGATGCGCATATCACAAATGACATGGACAATATTCATCTGGCGGTTACATGTGCTAGGAGGTCTTGGTGTACCAAAAAAGAGGTCATAAACGCTTGGAGCTTGGAGGAGTTGATGGATTTTGTTGAGAGGAAACGGAGGGGCTAAGTGGTTTTTGGGAAAATCTGAATGGTGATTTTTAGCTTTCACCCATGGCTTGTTCAAGGCGATCTACTAGGTCTAATAGTTCAAAAATCCTTTCATTTTCTGGTTCAAATTCCATGGCTTTTTTGAAGTGTTCTTTTGCTTCTGGGATTTTTTGCTCTTGAAATAGGCAAATTCCAAGATCGCAAAGTGCCATAGGGTTTTCTGGTTCTAGACTAAGTGCTCTTTCTAGGATAGCCATGCCTTCTGTTTTGTCGCCTTTGTGAAAAAGTCCCCAGCCAAGACACCTGAGAACTTCAGGGTTGTTGGCGTCTTGTTCGTTGGCTTTTTGGAGAAATTCGATAGCTTCGTGCCAATTGCTGTTATTTAGTTCTAGGAAGCCAAGAACATGGTTGGCTGTGAAGTTTTTGTGGTTTAGTTCCATTAAGAATGCAGCTACTTTTTTAGCTTTTGTGTCTTGATCTGTTAATAGAAATACATTTGCTAATTCTTCAAGTGCAGCAATGTGTTTTGGGTTTTCTGTAAGGATATTTTCAAGTGTTTTTATTGCTTCAGGGTATTTTTCTTTTTCTTTTAGCTCTTCTGCCTTTCTGAGATTTTTGAAGTGTTTTTTCATTTAGTTGGTTAAGTTATCTTGTTATTATAGCTTATTTTTTTTGAATCAAAAAGTTTTTCGTCTTGACGAAAGTTAGTTTTTGATTCGGCTTTTAATATATTTAATAAAGTCATCTCTTAGGTCTTCTCTGTCGAGTGCAGAGTCCACTATTGCCTCTAGGAAGCCTATCTTGCTGCCTGTGTCAAAACGAGTGCCGTGGATTTTTTTGCCAAAGATGGCTCTTTTTTCTGAGAGTTTGCGAAATCCGTCAATTAGTCTTAGTTCTCCGTCCGGGCTTTTTTTGGCTTGTTTTAGGGCGTCAAATATCTCATGGGTGCAGACAAATTTGCCTACAATGGCTAGGTTTGATGGGGCTTCGGATATTTTTGGTTTTTCTACCATGTCTTCAATTTCAAAGATGTCTCCATCTCTAAGTGGCTTGACTATGCCAAATTTTGGAATGTCTTTTTTTGGGACTTCTTGAACGCCGATGACGCAATTTCTGTGTTTTTCGAATACATCTAAGATTTGGGCGATAGATGGTTTTTTTGATTTTATAAGGTCGTCTCCAAAAACTACGCAAAATGGATCTTGTCCGATGACCTCTTTGGCTTGCATGATGGCGTCTCCGTCGCCCTTTGGTTCTGCTTGGCGTACGAAGATGAATTTGGCTAGGTTTTCTACTTTTTTAACTTCTCTGAGTAGTTCTTTTTTGTTCTTTTTTTCAAGGAGGTATTCTAATTCAAAAGAGGCGTCAAAGTGGTCTTCGATGGCTCTTTTGCTACGACCTGTAACAACTATTATTTGCTCTATTTCGCTGTTTGCAGCTTCTTCTGCGAGTAGTTGAATTACTGGTTTGTCTACAATTGGTAGCATTTCTTTTGGTGTGGCTTTTGTAAATGGCAAGAAGCGAGTGCCAAAGCCTGCTACTGGAAAAACAGCTTTTTTAACTTTTTGCATTTTAACTTAAGATATCAATTGGAATTTTTTTGGATTTAGCTTTTTTAACTTTTGGAATTGATATAATTAAGATGTTTTTTTTCATCTTGGCTTGAATATCAGCTGAATTAACAGCGCTTGGAAGCACAATGGATCTGGAAAATGGCCCCCAGAAGCATTCTTCTGTGAAAAATTTACTACTAGATGTTGGAAGATTTTCAGGAAAGCGTCTGTCTCCTCTAATTATAAGTACGTCTTCACTGATAGATATGTCGATTTCTTCTGGGTCAACACCTGCTAGTGGTGCGACTATGAAGAGTGTTTCTTCTGTTTCAAATATATCGAGAGCCAATCTGCCTTCGTCTGGGTTTTCTTTGCTGATCTCTTCTGCTTCAATATGGATTGGTGAACTTGCGTGAGATTGAAAGATTTTTTGATTGTTTTCTGTCAATTTTCTTTAAAAATTCTTTCAAATTTTCTCATAAATAAAAAAATAATGCAAAAAATTTGCAATTTATATATTTTATATTTATAATAATATCCTGTTTTTTAAAAACAATGAAAAAGGTAGTTGCTATAATACTTTTGGTGTTGATGGTCACTCCGACTTATGCAATGGCAAGAGAAATCCCTGAAGACGTGCGGGAGTGTATGGTTGAGGCTTTGCAGATGAGAGAAGGGGCGTATCTGGAGAGTGAAAGGCAGCTTTATGATAGATTGGCGGAGATTAGAGAAGAGCTAAAGGCGGAATTGACGGCGGCATGGGAAGACAATAAAGACATGAGGGATATCTCTAGGGCATTAATGAAGGCTAAAAAAGAGTATGTCCAGAATGTAAAAAAGGCTAGAGTTGAGGAGCATAAAACAACCAGACGTACTGCGCTTATTAACTTTCGAAGAGCTGAAGCTTCATGTATGAAGGAGATGAGTAGTATGACTAGTAAAAATACAGAAGATGATGAGTTGTAATTAGCCCTCTCAAGCAGGGGAAGACTTTTTCATAAGGGGTTGGGGTCTTCTCCTGCTCAAGGTAAAAAACCATTAGCTTAGTTTGTCGCTAGTGGTTTTTTTTATGTGTGTTAATGTATGTGGGGTGAGTTTGTATTTAGGTTTAAGATAAAATGACTTTTTGTATTTTTTAGTTGTAATTTGTGGGATTGATTATGTTTAATGAACAAAAAATTTATTCAAAGATTGTGAGAGAGGGTGTTTTGTTTGATAGGAAAAGCAGGTTTAGGGTAGGGATATATGGGTTTTATTTAAAAAGCCAATATTTTTCGAGTGTAGCTTTTGAGGTGTATTTTGAACAAAAAATTTATTCAAAGATGAAGAGGTGGTGTGGTGATTTTGGTTTGTTTTTGTTGGTATTTTATATGGAGAGATTGGGGAGATGATTAAAGAATTAGATTTATTTGATTTTAATAAAAAACACCCCTTATGGCTGGAGGTGTTTTTTGTATTTTGGAGTGGTTTATTTTGCTCTGATGCTTCTGTTTAGGGCATTTAGATAGGCTTTGCAGCTGGCTACAATAATATCTGTGTCAGCGCCATAGCCTGTAAAGGTGCGACCTTGTTTTTCTATCTTGATTGTTACTTCGGCAACAGCATCTATGCCTGCTGTAACGGCTTTTACTGAGAATTCTGTGAGAATGTTTTTTTCTCCTGT
This sequence comes from Candidatus Altimarinota bacterium, assembly GCA_025210675.1. Lineage (GTDB taxonomy): Bacteria > Patescibacteriota > Gracilibacteria > CAIRYL01 > JAOARU01. Next base: position 6,427 of record JAOARU010000007.1, read on the forward strand.
TATTTTGTTGATCGCATTGCAAATGGCGTCAACTGGACCTGTGCCTGAATCTGCTGAGATCATTTCTTTTTTGCCGTCTTTTAGTAGGCGAATCGTGGCTGTTGGAAGCATTTTATTGCCTGTTGATATTTGTAGTAGGTCGAGTGTGTATTTTTGACCGATTTTGCCTCTTTCGTCTTCTAGGATTGCTTCTAGGTCTTCGTCAAAAATTTCTTTTTTCTGATCGGCTAGGTTTTTAAATCTTTCAAATATTTTCATGATTTCGGATTCTTGAATTTCAAAGCCGAGTGTTTTGTAGCGATCTAGTAAGGCTGAGCGTCCTGAGTGTTTTCCGAGTACTAGTTCGTTGTTGGCAAATCCGACGTCTTTGGCTTGCATGATTTCGTAGGTTTCACGTTTTTTTAAAATGCCGTCTTGGTGAATGCCTGATTCGTGGGCAAATGCGTTTTTGCCGACTATGGCTTTGTTGGGTGGAACTTGAAATCCTGTGAGGTTTGAGACTAGCTTTGAGGTGAGAAGTAGTTTTTTGGTATCAATGTTGGTTTTTGCTTGAAATAGGTCTTTGCGGGTTTTAAGTGCCATTACTACTTCTTCTAGTGCTGTATTGCCTGCTCTTTCGCCGATTCCGTTGATGGTGCACTCGATTTGAGTTGCGCCGTTGAGGACTGCTGAGAGTGCATTTGAAACTGAGAGCCCTAAATCATCATGGCAATGTATTGAGATGTCGCATTGGTCAATGTTTTTGACATTTTCTTTTAAGTATTTGATTAAATCACCAAATTCATCATTGAATGCGTATCCAACTGTGTCTGGAACGTTGAGTGTTTTTGCGCCTTTTTCAATGACGGCTTCAAATATTTCTTTTAAAAATCCTCTATCGCTTCTTGATGCGTCTTCTGCTGAAAATTCCACATCATCTGTAAATGTTTTGGCGTAGCTGACCATGTCGCAGGCTCTTTTGAGGGCTTCTTGTTTGCTCATGCGGAGCTTGTATTTTAGGTGGAGGTCGCTAGTTGCAATAAATGTGTGAATGCGGGATTTTTTGGCTTTTTGTATGGCTTCTCCTGCTTCTTTGATGTCTCGCTCAACTGCACGAGCTAGTGAGCATACTCTAGTGTTTGAGACTGCTTCTGCGATTTGCATGATGGCTTTTTTGTCGTCTGGTGAGGCTGCGGCAAAGCCTGCTTCTATAATATCAACTCCGAGGCTGTCGAGGGCGATTGCTATACGGATTTTTTCTTCGGTGTTTAAGCTTGCGCCTGGGCATTGTTCGCCGTCTCTGAGTGTTGTGTCAAATATTTTGATTTGTTTCATAATTGTTTATTATGTGCTTAAAATTATATCTTGATCTTTTAGAAAGGGTAAGTGAGTTGCTCTTTTTGGTTTTTTTTAGGCAACTTTTTTCAGTAAATCGTCTTTGGTTGTTTTATTTTTTGTATCGTCGAGGACTAATCTTAGTTGGCTTCTGGTTTCTTTGTCTTTGGCTGGTGCTTGGATTTTGTTTAGGATATTGTTGCGAGTTTGCTCTCTTTGGGTTTTGATGTCTTCTGCGACTGTTCTGATTTCTGTGTTTTTTTTGAGAGATCTTGTGACGTCTTCTCTGTTTTGTTTTGAGAATTTTTTGTCTTTTGATTCGTCAACTGTGATTGTTCCTGTTTGTTCTTTTTGGGCCGTTAGTCTTTGTGCTTCTATGTTTTTTCTTATAGTTTCTGGTTCTGGCTCAGTTTCTTGTGTTTCTTGAGTGTTTTTTATTGGCATTTCTACTTGTTCGGGGGTGGTTGGTTCTTGATTTTCTATTGGAGTTTCGATTATTGGCTCTGGTTCTGTTTGAGCTTGTTCTTCTTGTTCTTGGGCGAGGCTTGTGTCGGCATTTTCGAGTGCCATTAGTTTTAGGATTTCGTCTTTTATGCTTTGGTCTTGGTCTTGGATTAGATCCATGGCTTCTTCTTTGTTTTTTGGGGCTTGAAGCTCTTTTTCGATTTGTTCTTCTTGTTCTTCGGTTGCGTTTTGTTTGTTTCTAGCTTTTTTTAAGCGTTGATTTATGAGTTGATTGTTCATTTTTGAGGCATTTTGTTCCCATGTTTCAAGTTTTTTTAAGTCATTGTTGTTGAGTTCTGTTTGAGATTCCATGAGTATTAAATCCGTCATTATTTCATTTGTGCAGGTTATTAGGTGGTTTTGCCATTTGTTTAGGTGTTCTTTTGTGATTGTGCATTTTGGAAGTTTTGAGAGTGTTTTGAGTTCTTGGGCGTAATATATGTAGGCATCGCTCCAGTCTTTTATTTGCAATCCTTTTGTTTCTTTGGTTTTCATTTCGGATTGAAATTTTTTGGCTTGGGATTCGACAAAGCGGGCGAGCTGCATGGAGTCTGAAAATGGGTTTAGTGCGCCAGCGCCTGATACTTTGAGTGCACCTCCATATATGTCTTGAAATTCAGCTGTTTTGGCTTTTAGGGCTATTTCTCTGAGTATTGCTTCACGATCTTTTGTGTTTGCTGCTTCAAAGCGTTTTTTGTTGATTGATTTGCCAAATGCTAGTCCTTTTACTAGGTCTTGATCGGCGTCTTTGGCGGATTTTTTGTCGAGTCCGTCAAATATTTTTCTGACTTTTGAAAATTCTTGAGTGCTTTTTTTTCTGTCGCTTATTTCTTTTTTTGTGTCTTTTTCTGCTTTGCTGATTCTTTTAAATACTTCTTGTTCATTGATTTTTCCCGTAAAAAATGGTTTAAATATGCTATCGCTCCAGTTTTTTTTCTTGGATTTTTTTTCTTTGTCACCAAATATTGTGATGTCGTCTATATTGTGATCTAGTAGTTTATTGATAGCGCTTCTTTGTTCACTGATTTTGCCACTTGTGTCTATTCCTTTGTCTATTACTGCTGAGGTTTCTCTTTCAATGGCTGTGGATAGGTTTTGGGGATCTTCTGTTTCGATTAATGCTGCTATGGTTTCACGAAGTTGTTTTTTGCGGTTTGGGGCAAGTTTGGCGTCTTTGATTTTGTCTATGGCTTGATCGTAGGTTTTTTTGCCTTCCATTAAGAATTCGTATTGTTTGGCTTTTTCTTGGGGTGATAGTTTTTTGTCGTCCCATATTTCACTGATTTTGTCCTTGGCTTTGTCAAGTTCTTTTAAGAAGCCTTGAGCGCTGTTTTTTGATTCAAATGCTGGTCTCCATTCTGCTATTTTTTTCTTTATTTCGGCTTCGTCTTTTTGTTTAATCCATTTTTCGACTTTTTTGCGGTCGAAGTCGTTGTCGACCATTTTGATTAATTCTTCGCACTGAGATTTGACCTCAGGTGATAGTTTTGCTGAGGGGTCTTCTGGTTTTGGTTGTTGGTCTGGCTTTTTTTCGCCTCCTTCAAGTTGCCTAAGGTTATCTGTAAATTTTTCATTCATCCTGATTGTATTTTGGTGGTTTTTTAGAAAAAATTCAACTGTTATTTGTGCTTTACTTGTGGCAAAATAAAGCTCGAATGAGAAAATGGGTAAAAAATATTTTGGCAATTTTTTTATCAATCAGTCTGTTACTGCCATTTTTTGTTGTTTATGAGCCTCGTGAGTCGTTTGCAGTAGAGCAGGTTCATGATCTGGTTTTGATTTTGGTGGAGCGGGATTTGTTTAAAGATGGTCAAATAGATGATGCAGATAGTCTGTCAGGCAAGATTTATCGTTATGCTCGTGATATACAGACTGATTTGGAGGATACGAGGGCTCTTATCTTGAAGATAGACAAAACAGCTAATCCGTATGCTGTTTATAGGTCGCTTGAGAATTTTTATTTTGATGGGAAGGATTCGTCATTTTTGAGAGGTTTGGTATTGATTGGTGATGTGCCTTTGCCTGTTGTGAGTCAGTATGGAATTAAGTATGAGAGCGTGTTTCCTTATGTTGATTTTGAGTCGCCTTATTATATATGGGATCAGGAGGGCGAGTATTTTTCAAGAAATATCGCTTCAAAGCATGAGCAAGCTGAGATATGGCATGGAATTATAAATCCTAAGAAAGATCGAGCTGAGTCGCTCAAGAGTTTTTTTGATAAAAATCATGCTTATAGGCAAAATCCATCTGCTTATTATAGTGATGCTGTTTTGTATGCTGATTTTCAAGATGAATTGAAGAGGGTTAATCCGGAAATGGTTTATATGTATGAGCAGAGGCAGAAGCATAGAGATGATTTTGCTTTTTTGAGGTATAATTCACATTTGCTTTCAAGGGCGCAGGCAGGGACGATGGAGGCTCTTTATAAAGACCCAAAGGACGGTTTTTTTGAAGTTGATAATGATTTTGACGGCGAGATTGATGAAGATCCAAAAGATGGCATAGACAATGACAATGATGGGCAGATTGATGAAGATGTAGCACAGTTGGATTTTGATTTGCCTGATGCTGGAGATTTTCCTGATTTTGCTGCTCAGAAACAGATCAAAAAATCATGGCCAGAGTATATGGAGAGTATGGGTAAGTTTTTGGCTGATGCAAGAGGTAGAATTAGTGCGACTGGTAGGTGGAGTGAGGAGAGTGCGCATGTTTTGCCTACATTGATCACTCAGACGGATATATTTGCTCAGGAGTATCTCAAGGGTGTTACGCTTCATTTTGAAGATGTGTTGGCTGATGTTGCTCGTGATCTTGAGCGTCAGGTGAGTTATCCAACAAAGGTGAATTATCTTTGTTGGCGTTATAAGAGTGGTGATTCTGGTGGTTATACTTCTTATAATACTGAGAGGGTTTACTATGTGAATGGCAAGACTATGAGTAGTATTGATAATATTGAGGAGTGCTCGCTTAATCGTGGCGCTGGTTTTACGGTTGGCGGTTTTAATAGAGGATACAATGCTCAGCAAGTTGAGTTCAATAAGGTCTACAACACAGCGAGTGCTACGACTCCAGCTAAGACAGCTGCTTATGGTGGTTGTACGGCTAACAATTATATGAATCCTGATAATTGTAATCCTAAAAATGCTTCTAGGGCTGTTTTTGATTATTATGGGGCCAATGAGGTGTCGACTGTTGCTCATAATTTTGAGTCATGTTTTACAAATGGTTCATATCATGGAAGTAGTGCAGCAAATTGCGATAATATAGGTACAAGTTATAAAAAGCTCAGTACGGTAGTGCTTCACAATGAGCCTCGTCCTGAGACATTGATGAAGCAGTTTAGCGCTCCATTTGGACAAGTTGGCAAGGTTCCAGCTGATGATCCTAGGTATGTAAGTTTTAGAAATTTTATAGGTAATGAAGAAAAAATAGTTTTTACTAATTTTTTTGATTTAATGGAGGGTGAGACTGATTTTTCAAGGGATCATGTTGATAGATATACAAATACTTATATAGATCAACTTGAGAGAAAGATTCGTGAGAGGGTGTTTTCTCAGAATATGATTAAATTTGGTGCTTTTGTAAAAGCTAAGGTCAATACAGGCAAAAATCCAACTTCACTTTGTACTAAAGAGCGTGAGTATGATGGTGGTACTACAATTTATAGTGACACAATTAATGTGCCTTCTTATGAAAATCTTGATTGGAGGGATTATCATGGGGTGAGTGAGCTTGATTTTAAGGTTCATGTTAATTTTAATCAGTTTGTAGCTAAGGCTGAGAGTTTTTTGATGCAACACTATAATGGTCGTGATGCTTTTGTTGTGTGGCAGAGTTTTTTGAAAAATCCTACTGAATCGCTTACTGCTGATGAGCGTGATATAGAGAGTGTTAATCAAGATGATGATGATGCAAATGATATAAATAATCTAAGTGATAAGGTTCATAGTATATTGACTAGTAGTATAAGTGGCTATAAAGGCAAAAGAATAGAGGCATTTTTTGTTTTTGGGGGAGATGTAAATTTTGGTTATGGGGGACTTGATAGTGCTAGTGTTGATTGTAGTTCTGCTAGGTCGCACAAGGCTCAATATGAAATTGTGAGTGGATATGGTGAGGGATTTTTGAAAAGTGAATTTAATGATGTTGGTGGTGATTTTTTGATTGATATTTTGAGGTGGCAAAATTTAAATACTGATCAGAAACATACTGAGATAGTTGAAAAATTGCTCAGTGGAGATGTGGACAATTTTCCAAATAGATATGCAAAGCCCTATGCTTATGCTTTTATTCGATCTAGGGGGAAGGAGGCGCCTTTTTGGGAGGGTACGGGTGCAAAAGTCGAGACAAGTGGAGTTGCTTTTAGGGAATTACAAGAAAAAGAGCGTAGTTTTTATGGAGATAGGTCAAAAACTGATTTAGGTGATATATCTGATGAGCTTAGTAATAAGGGATTTTTTAATGTTGATGTAGATGAGAAATGCGGCTCAATGAATGGCGTAGAGATAGCCAAGTGGATTCCTGCTGTTGAGTGTTGGTTGAATAATGTTGTATCCAATCAGGCTGTTAGCACTGATTATTCTGGGTGTTCATCGGCAAATATGGACGATTTGTATGATTATTTTAATGATATGAATGTAGTGCCTGATGAGGTTTTGGATATAGGTGAAGATAAAGAGGAGGAGCAGAGTAAGATTGTAAGCATCAGGTTGACGCTTCAAGATAGTATGATTCCGAAAAATGCTGATAACAAGATCAAGGTAGAGCTTTTAGGTGAAGATGGTGAGTTGGTAAAAGATGAGATTGGACAAGTGACGGTTAGTGCTCCTGAGGGTGTTGATTTTTATAATGTTGATGAGGATTTGGAGACTGATGGGTTGCAGGTGCTTTTTTATGGAGGTGAGGCTGATGTTGATTTGATGGTTAAAAAGGAGGGTGTTTTTGATATTGCTGTTGCATTTGGTGATGTGAAGCGTGTAGAGCAGCTCCAGGTTAAAGATGGGCTTAAGATCAAGATTGCTGAAAAAGGTGATCCAGAAAATAGTGCTTATATGATGGCAAAAACCTACAGTGTTGAGGTGGTGGATAAAAATGGTACAAAAGTGCCATACAAAGGAGTTTTGAATGCTTATTCTGATGATCCTAGGTTTTCATTTGTTGCGCCTCAGGAGATTCAGCTGGTAAATGGTGAGGCGGAGATTGCGGCTGCTGTTTTTTTTGGTAAGTCTGCTAAGATCAATGTCGGTTCGATGCTTTTTGAGCCAGAGAGTTTTTATATAGAGGCTGAAAGTGAGTTAAAAAACCTTAAGATGCAATTTGTAGATGCGCCTCAATATATAGGCACAAATGAGGATGTGTATTTTGATATTGGGTTTGTGGATTATCTGGGTAAGGAGGTTATGCTTGAGGAAGATGTGGCGATTAGTGTAAATATAGATGACTCAAGTAGTAGTAAAGACGCTCAAATTGATATAAATGATAAGAGGGTGCATATCAAATCAGGCAATCAAACAGGTATATTGAGAATATATGCTGAGGTTGAGGGTTATCCGCCATTGACTTATGAGATGCAGGTGGTTTCTGAGTTAAATATAGCTGAGGCAAATACTGTTTTTGCAACTTTGGTGGGTGGGGATTATAGAGATATGGCTCGGGATTTTGTGTTTAGTGGGGATACTGAGAGTGTATTTACTCAGGTTATACCAAGTAGCCTGCCAAATATAAGAGCGAGGTTCGATAAGAGTAGTATTGATATATATGATAAAAATCTATCTATATATGCTAGCTCATTGACGCCTCTAAATGTGTCTATATTTGATAATGCAAATTATAGAGATGTTGTGAATCGTGAGGTGTATTTTTCTTTTACTGCGCAGATTTATGAGAATTATGATGCTGATACTTTTGTGAGCGGGATTGCTTTTGAGAATTATGATCTTTCGGGGATTTTGACAAGTGAAAAAGATGGCAATTTGTTGCGGGTTAAGTATGACGGAAAAGAGGTGATGAATTTTGATAATAAGCTTAATTTTAAGCTTTTGAGTAATGATTTTTCTTTAAAGATTGATCAGGATTTTGTCTTGAATTTGACATATTTGGGAGATTTGGTGGCTAGGGTTCATTTGGGAGATTATAAGATGAGGGAGAGTGTTTTTTCTGTTGATGTGGTTAAGGATTTTAGTGAAAATGGTGAGGATTTTTTGGTGCTAGGTGATCAGGAGGTGGGTATAGTAGCTGACAATGCTAATAATCTATGGATAGATAATGATAGACTAAGTGCAAATGTTGCAGCAGGAATGAGTTTTGGCGGGGCAAGTGTTAGTTCTATGAAGAGTTTGTATGCTGTGTATGGTGATCCGACTACTGCTTTGGCTGATTCTGCTAGTGCTACTACTTATGATAAGAGTTTGGGTAGGGAGATTTTCGCTGATGAGGGTATTGGCATTGAGGATGTGATTGATTTTGATTTTAATGGAGATGACAAAAAAGATCTGCTTTTGATTACAGATGAAAATGAGATGCGTTTTATTGATGGAAAGGGTTTTAGGAGTAGGGGTGGATTGATGATTTATCCTAATAATTTACAATTTGCTGAGAAAATATCTTCAGGTAATTATGACAAGTTGATGTTTGCAGATCAGGCAGGAAATGTGATGATGATGGACAATCAAAAAGAGCGCCTAGTTAAGAGTGAGCTTGAGATTGAGGGATTGAAAGAGGCTGTGAGTTATGATTTTGATAATGATTCTTATGAGGATATTTTGGCTTATAATAAACAGGGAATGCTTTTTGTTTATTGGGGGAGTGCGAGTGGGTTTGCAAGTCCTGAGTTGGTGCAGGATTTTGCAACAAGTTTGAGTGGTGGCAATACTGCAAGTAGGATTTTTATTAATATAGAGGGTAAAACAAGTGATAATGCTCAAAAAATTCCAGTAGAAAGTGTTGATAAGGTTGAGCAGATGGATTTTGTGCCGATTAGTGATCTTGTTGGTTTATTTGCTCATTATGAGAGGAGGGCTGATGATTTAAATGGTGCACCACTTAGAGATGGTGATCGCTTGAGGGTTGCTATAACACTGAGAAATGCTAGTGATAAGCCGCTTAAATTAAGTTTAGCTGATGAGGCTATTGTAAATATGAATATTGCTCCTGATAGTTTTAATTGCAATAATTGTGGGAGTATTGTTGCTTATAATGTGCCTGATAACACTAGTGAGTATGTTAGGGCTATTGGTATTGAGATACCTGCTAAAAAAGCGATGAGTTTTTCTTATGAGGGAGGTTATAGAGGGTTTTTGCCTTTGGATTTGTCTTTGAGTGATTATTCTGGTGCTGGTGTGGTTATGGATGATTACAAAGATGTGTTTGTTAAGTTTAAGGGGACTTCTTTGCCGCCTTTTTATCTGAAAAATAATGGCGATAGGACATTTGAAGCTAAAAAAATTACCCCAGAGCCAGTTGAGATAAATCCATCATATAATCCTGATGAGTATAAAGATGCAGATGGTAATGGTGTGCCTGATATAGCTGAAAAAGATGACAATGGCAATGGTGTGCCTGATTATGCTGAGAGTGTTTTGTCTCAAAATAGTCTGGATTCGGATAGTGATGGGATACCTGATGTGTGGGACGATTGGGTAAATCAATCTGTTAGTACTAGTAATGGTGATGTGACAGTTGGTGTGCCTCCTGGGCTTCAGAATGAGCTTGGTAATTTTAATGTAAAGGCAGATGCGGCGATTCAGTTGATGGAGGGTCTTGGTTGTACTGGGTCAGCTTGCATGTCTATTCCAATGAATTATTCGTTTTTGACTCCTGGTCCAATTGGTTCGTGTATTCCTGCAACTGGTCTTGGTGTGCCGACTGGTTATATGCCTACGGCATTTCCTTTGACTGGAATGGCGTATTTTTGTACGCCTTTTGGTTGTAGCATGGCGAATTGCGCTGGTCCTATGTGTTTTCCACCGCCTAGAGGTCCTGCTGTTTTTGGTGTTTATCGTATGTATTTGTCGCCGACTTTAACGGGTGCTCTTGGTACGGCTTTTTGTGTGGGTCCTGATATTAGTTTGGGTAGATGTATTATTTATGCGACTCCTATGCCTGGGATGCAGGGGATATGTGATAGTGTAAATGATAGTATTGACAATATTAATAATATGGCTCAAAAGGCTTCTTCTTCATTGAGTGGTAAGTCTGTATTTAGTGTTGATGGGTATGAGGGCAAGGTTCGAACTGATTCAAATAGTGCTGATAGTGATTTTGCTTTGAATTTTGATTTGGGTACTTTTTCATTTGATTTAGAAAAGTCAAAAAACAGAAGAATACTTGGAACTCCATCTGTTTTAGATGATTGGCTTTCTCGTCAAATTGAAGAGTTTAAAGCGATGCTTCAAATGCCTGCTTTGACGCTCATATATCCTGATGTTGATAAGATGTTTGCCTTAGAGAAAAAAGATAAGGATTTGAGTGTGCTTGATGTCAAGATTAGGCAAAAAGACATACCAGATATGGTCAAGGGTAAGGTTGCAGATCAGGTTATAGGTGATGTAGGTGGTGTTGTTACTAGTGTTGATGGGTTTTTTCAAAATATGAATGCTTGGCCTATTTTGGAATTTGAGCAGGAGGATATAGAGATTAAGATACCGTTTTTGTCTCAGCGTGAGATCAAGGCATTTAGGAAAGAATTAGAAAGTGCTAAGAGGTTTTATTTAAGGCAATGTGAAAAGGTTTCTTATCTTGATTGTAGTGGTGATGATGTTAGGGTGCCTTTGTTTGATTGTGAAGATGGAGCTTTGGGTGATGATTGTAGAGCTAGAGAGCTTATTGCTGGTAAGATTGCATTTAAGTTGAATGCGTCTATGACTGCCATTGAAAAAAATAGAAAAGTACTCTTGGCTTATGCTAGCTTGCCTCGTATCTTGGCTGGTTGGGATACTCAAATGGCTGAGTATTTGGATAGTATTACTTGTTATTTGAATCAGGTCTTGAAGTTGACAGGTGGTTGGGTTGTAAAAAATAGAAAAATTTATGAAAAATGGCTGGAGGCTCATGAGACTATTAAGGCTATTTATGAGAATTTTAAAAAGTTGCCTAAGTTTTTCTTGAAATTTCAGGATAGCTGCGAGGTGTGTAGGGCTGAGCAGTGTTCGATGAATTTTTCAGTATGGCAAATATTTGCATTTGGTATGCCGTCACTTCCTGTGATACGTATGCCGAGAATTCCTGATATCACGATAGATGTGCATGATATTAAGATGCGACTTGAGGTTAAGGTGCCTAAGTTGGTCTTTACTCCTGAGCATATCAAGTTATTAAAGATACCAAGGATAGATTTTCCTGAGCTTCCTAGTGTCAATCTGGCTCTTGGGATTCCTTCTGTACCGGTTTTGCCAAATTTGCCTGAGTTGCCAAAGCTTCCGCCTTTGCCTGATTTCAAGATTCCAACAGCGCTTCCTGATTTGCCACCTCCACCAAAATTGCCAAATTTGTTTGTAAATATTGATCCGATTTTGGGAACTTTGGATAAAGTGTTAAAGCTTTATTGTTTGATTATGAAGCGGGGGATTTTTCTTTATGATGAGATGAATCTCAAGGCTTATATAGAGGCTATTACGCTTAGGTCGAAGAGTTTGATGCCTTTTGATTTTGTTCGTTTTGAGATGCCTGATTTGGCTATACCGAGTTATGGAGAGATTAAAATATCAACTCATATAAATATGTCTCAGGATTTTAGTTTGGCAGTTGATAAGGCTAAGGAGATGGTCGAGCCATGGAATCAGTCTTTGACTGATATGATTAGGGAGGCAAGTCGTCAGCAAAGGCAGTTTTCAAAAGACTTGGAAAAGAAGATTCAGCAGGAAATTGATAAAAATTGGACATTAAATGATAGTTATGATTTTGGTAAGGATTTAGGAGAAGAGGTAAGGGTGGGTGATGATACGCTTAATGATAAGTTTGATGATACGCAAAATTATTTAAATAATAAGGCGGGTTTTATAGATGAGATACTCAAGGAGAGATTTAGGGCGGAGTATTCAAGTTTGGTTAAGATGCTTGAAAAAGAGCAAAAATATGAGTTGGTTGATGCTTCAGTGCTTCATGATAAATTGGGATTAGATCCTATTGTTTTGCCTGATGTTGAGACAGAGGGTCAAAAGAAAGTTCGAAAAACCATCACAAAAGTCGCTAAGTTTAAGGAAGAGATGGAGATGGAGTCAAAGACATTGCTTGCTAGAAATGATGTAGTGCATTTATTTGAAAATCAAGCTGTTTTAGCAGCAAATGAATATGTTGATCAAAATGGCAATCCAATTACTCTTGAGGCACAGAGCTGTGATTTGCCTGAGGGGATTGACTCTGAGCCTAGTATTAGAAGAAAGGGGCTTTATATGTTTGATGCGCTTTCAGGTGGAGTTGAGAAAGTTGTTGAATATGAGGATGATGCCGAGGAGGTGAGAGAGATTGTGTTTAATGATTTTGATAAAGATGGTGATGAGGATTTTGTTTATGTGCTTTCAGATAGGATTTATTTAAAGGAAAATAAGACAAAAACTCGCCCAAAGACAGCATCAAGTTATGATCCTCGTATAGATGATTTTAGTAATTATGCTGATAAGCGAGAAAATTTGAAAAATGTCAGCGTTGAGTCTATGAGTAATGCTGTTAGTGTGAGTTGGCAGGGTGGATTTGATGAGGATATGCTGGGTGTTGAGCTGAGTATCAAGGAGACGATTTCTGGTTTTGATAAAAAAACTAATGAAGTCAGAAAGGCGTTGTTTATTGGTGAGAAGTATATTCCTGAAGGTTTTGAAATAGGGACATGGTTAGATAATACAGGTATAGAAATTGAAGGAAATCGGATTGAGGCAGATAGTATATATATAGCGCCACTCAAGAAAGCTTTAGTAGAAGTGCCGATGGAGGGTGGTTTTTATTATGCTAGGTTGCGGAAGGTTTATGCTAATGGGTTTTCGACATATTCTGAGCAAAATCCAGTGGCTATAATCAAAGAAAATGATCAAAATCCGCCAGTATTTGCAGGTATTGCAAGTTATACTATCCCGATTTTGAAAAAAGAAAAAATAATCCTCAATGGTGTGTATGATGATCAGGGTGAGGTTAAGATTAATTGGTCAAATGGTGCTTCAGGTAAAGAGATAGAGGTAGGGCCTTATACGAAGCCTGGGAATTATATCCTAGTTGCTGAGATTTCTGATGAGGCTGGAAATAAATTTTCAAAAAATATCTCAATTAATGTGGTTATGCCTACTATTAAGCTTGAGCAGGACGATTTAGAACAAGATCTTGATGTGCAGGTTGCACCTGAGGTTGAGGATATGCCATTTGTTTTGATGCGTCAGAGATGGGGTGATTATAAGCTTGTAAAGACAGATTCAGCTGATTCAGAGGGTAGGTATTTTACAGATGATCAGGGTGAGTATGAGATTAAGGATTTAGATTTAAGTAAAGATGCAGTTATTAAAGACAATAATAATCAGGAAATAGCTATAATTTCTGCTGAAAGTGGTAGGGTGCATTTATTGCAAAGTGGATATAAATTGCAAGCCGAGCCTGCCAATAGTGAGTACCCAACTCGTTTGATGTTGGTTAAGGAGGCGGATTCAAAAATTATTGCAAATGTGTATTATGTGACAGATGGTGAAAGTGCTGTTAGGGTGGTTGATAATCCGCTTGAGGATCTATATGAGCCTGTAGGGGTCAATATCTATGATAGAAATATAAATGACACATTAATCCTTGGTTCTGTGCCTGATACTGCATTGAGTTTTAATGGTGGAGTGATAGTATTTGATCGGGATAGCAAGGAGCTTGAATTTGCTATTTCTAAGGAGGGTGATGTCAGATTTTTGCAAGATGATTTGAGTTTGAATTTGAAGGAATCATTAGAAAATAACACAACGCCTATTTTTGAGATAAAAAGGGGTGATGAAGTGCTTTTTGATGTTTTGATTAGTGTTGATTTTGATAAAATCAATATTCATCAGAGTATTTTTTGGGGCAATGATGCACTAGAGCGGACCGTGTCTTATAAAACACCACAGGTGGCATTTGGAGCTGTATTTGATGATATTGCAAAGGAGAGCAAGTATTTTGAGGCTACTCAGTTGCTTTATGACAGAAATATTTTAAAGGGTTATGGTGATGGGACATTTCGTCCTGATTTGAAAATCACTAGGGCTGAATTTGTAAAAATTGCTTTAGGGGCAACAACGTGTTTGGATTGTACAAATCCAAGTCAATTTGAAAAAGAAAAATATGCAAATACAGATGAATTTCCTGATGTTGGAGCTTATGATTGGTTTTATTTTTGTGTACAAAAAGCAAAGTCTTTAGGCATGGTAAATGGTTTTGCTGATGGAAATTTTCGTCCTAATTGGAATATTTCTAGGGCTGAAGCAGTAGCAATACTTTTGAGGCAGGCTGGTGTTGATTTGCAAAATGATGCTTTTTTGAGGGTTTTTGATGTTGCTGATGATGCTTGGTATAAGGATTATGTTTATACAGCGCTTAGTATGGGGCTGATTGAGGATAGAAGCGGTTTTGTTTTTCCTAACGAGGAGATTACTAGGGGGGAGTTTGCTTTAATGGCTCAAAAAGTGCTTGAAATTAAGGATTGTACGACATTTGATGCTGATAACGACGGTATGCCTGATTGGTGGGAAGAAAAAAACGGCTTGAATCCGCTTGATTTGAGTGATGCGGCTGAGGATAGTGATAATGGAGGAGTGCTTAATCTTGATGAGTTTAAAAATGACACAGACCCAAATGATCCAAGAGACGATCAAGGCTCTGGTTCAGATGGAGACGGCGGAAGTGGTGGCTCTGGTTCAGATGGTGGTTCTGGTGATGGCTCAGGCTCTGGTGATGGCTCAGGCGATGGTTCAGATGGAGACGGCGGAAGTGGTGATGATTCTGACAAAGACTCAGACGGAGACGGTATGCCTGATTGGTGGGAAGAAAAAAACGGCTTGAATCCGCTTGATTTGAGTGATGCGGCTGAGGATAGTGATAATGGAGGAGTGCTTAATCTTGATGAGTTTAAAAATGACACAGCCCCAAATGACCCAAGAGATGATCAATTGCAATATGTAGAAAATGTTTGTGAAGAATTGCCGAATCAAATATGTCCACAAATCGAGCAAAATGTAGTATATACAAAAGAAGAGGGCGTACACATTATACATGGAGACATGAACACTTGTTCTTATTTGGATTTTGTGGGAGATTTAAGGCAAGGGGACGAGTATTTTACAGCGATTTTATCTGAAAATAACGCTGAGATTTATGTAAAAAGTCAAACAATTAAACTAGAAAAAGACATTAAATGAAAAAAATTTTACTAATATTGGCAGTATTTTTAATTACTGCAAGTCAGAGCTTGGCAGTAAGTCGTGATGAGTGTATGGATAGCTGGTCAGTTAAATTTGATGAGATTGATGAGAATTTAATGCAAAATCTGGAAGCAATGATGAAGCAAAGTGGGCAAAATACTTCAACATTGACAATGACAATACCTCAGATTATGAGGACTTATAGATGTGAATTGTATGCTACTTGTTTATTGGTAAATAGTCCCACAAAAACTAAGATAAAGATAATTGCTTGTCAGGATTATGATGTTGATGATTTTGGTGATATATCTCAGCAGTGCCTGCTTCAGGGTGATTTGCAGGAGTTGGAATTTATAAAAAAGACGTGTTATGTGCACGCTGATTTTAAAATTGAGCAACTTAAAGCGATTTTGCCATTTTTAATAGAAAAGGACGCTAATCGTAAAAAAATGTCTTATTTGGCGTATAGAATTACTACTTTGACTGAAAAAATAGCTAAATTTTCTGATAAAGCAAAGGATTTTAATATAAGATTTACAAAAGTAATGGATCAAATCACATGTATAGTAAAAAAATGCGATTAATTGTAGGCTTTTTGGTTTGTTTTTTTGGATTACATTTGCAGTGTATGGCTGTGGATTGTAGTCAGGCGAATCCTTGGAAGGATATGATAATCACAAAGGGTTTTGAGGAGACGGCTGGCAAATTTCGTGATCGTATTGATGTAATGTATGAGAAAAAGATTCAAAAGATTAAAAAGAGAAATTTTAATTTTAAATGTGAGAGTGAGGAGGAGGTTTCTGAAAAAATAGAGGTGGGTGATTTTCAAAAAGAATTGGTCAAGGAGTATGCTGATTATCAGTGTGCACTTTTGTATGCTTATCAGCATAGTGAGGTGATGAGCTTAAATGGTACGCATTTTGATATTTTTGCGAGACAAAGAGGTTTAAAAGAGCTTGTGGCTAAGGAGGTTGAGGATACTGGCAAGGCTTTTCAGGTGGCTTTTTTTGCTTTTTCTGAGATGGAGGCGAATTATTTGATTCATAAGAGGCTGGAGTGTTTGATTGATTCTACGACTGGGTTTAGAGATCAGCTTAATAGGTTCGTAGAGCAAGTGGTTAAAGTAGGCCCGAAATTTATTAATTGTGGTTATCAGAAATGAGAAAATTGGTTTTTATATTGATGGGATTTTTTATTTTTATGCAAAGTGTATTTGCGGGGAGTTTTTATAGTGATATTTACAAGACTGTTAAGGAGTCTCCAGGGGAAAATGCAAGAGATAGAGTATCTGTGCAGTTGGGTATTTCAAAATCGACCTTAAAAGAGATTGTTAATAAGACTATTAGTTCAGGTGAGCTTGCGGGGCTTTGTGGAAGTTTGATGGGATTAAGGGTAAGTGAGATGACGCAGGCTGATTTGTTGGTTTGTGCTGATGAGATTAGTAAGTTGTATGATTTTGAGTTAGAAATAGCGAAATTGGAAAACACTCAAAGCCAAAAGGCTCTAGCAACAGAAATATGGTCAAATGGGACTTTGGCTGATTCTGAGTTTGATTTGGTGGTTGATTTGAATTTGATTGATGTGTTGTTTTTTAGTTCGACTGCTGCTATTCCAAATGCTAGGGTTTATAATTTGTTTGATGGCGAGAAAGATGATCATGGGTATTATGATGATAATTATGAGACAGATGAGGATTATGCTGATTTGGAAGCAGATGAGATGGAAACTGAAAATGTCAATGTGGCAGATAGTAATGTAGATGATTCAGAGAGGCGTATGAGTGTTGCTAAAAAGGCAAAAGAAGAATCATTGGTTGAAAAATTGATGGGTGTTGATGAGCAGAAATTTGTAGCTTATGAAAATGTGTGTAGTGCTCCTGATCAGTTGTTGTTGACTAGTGAGACCTTGGAGATGCTTGAAAAAGATTCTAAAGAGATTGAACAGGAAGTGGGTGATGGGTCTAGTTCTCCAAAGCGTAAAATTTATAATAGAAAAGAGGACTGGACAGCTCAATCAAGCAATTATAAAGGTGGTAATTATCCGACATTTGCTGATGTTTCTAGCGGGTCTGGTTCTGGTTCTGGTTCTGGTTCAAAGGTAAATTGGGGTAGTGGTGTGGGTTGTCAGGGTGAGGCTTTTTCTATGTTTGGTGGAGATTTTTGTATACCTAAGTTTTGTAATGAGAATATCTGTGTTGATGTAGAGTTGATAAAAGATATTAAAAAAAGAGAGACAAAAGAGAATTGTATTGAGTGTTTGGTTGATTTTGCTGCTAAAAATATAAAAGAAGCATACGATCAAAAAGAGCGTTTAAATCCATGTCAAAATACGTCAGTGCATTTTAATATACGTTGTTCACATTTGCCTATGCCTAGGTTTAATTTTAATATTTTTGGCAAAGCACCAACAGCGACAAATGCTGAGACAAGTGATCAAAAAAAGACAGTGACTGAGGAGGTGCGTGAGATTCAAAAAGATTTTTTTATAGCAACAGATAGTGATGGTGTGCCAACAACGACCACAGTGAGTGCAGCTGGTATTAGTGATGATAATACAAAAATTATGAGTAATAGAGCTATTTTGGATATGTTGATTAAGGATTGTGCTGATGTGACTGCATTGATTCCTGAGGGTGATTCAAAAGATATGATTAAAATGTGCAGGGAGAATATGGAAAAACAGGGTGGTATAATGATTTTTGAAAATGCTCAATATAAACAAAGTCTCAGGGCTATTCTTAAATCAAAAGGGCAAAATGAGTTAAGGGGGCAGTATTTTAAAGAGATGAATCAGCAATTTACAGCGCTTTCTAGCGAGATTGAGACAATTGCAAAGTTGCTTGCTCAGATGATTTCAGCTAAAGAAATAGATAAAAAAGCTCAGGATTGTAAAACTAGTCAATGAAGAAATTTTTAATTGTATTTGTAGGCATATTATTAATACCTCAAATGGCTTGGGGTAAGGGTTTGTATGGCACAAAAGCTCGTGAGGTGAATAATGAGATCAATGAGCTTTATAAAAAAATTGGAAAAATAGACCGTAAGTGTGATACTCAGGTCATTAGGGCAAATATAGTATATGCCACTCTTGAGCCTGGTTCTTTTGTTGAGTTTTTTCAAGATCCATTTAGAGCTGCTTGTTTAAGGGAGGATTTGTATTTTCTTGAGGATAACTTGGCCGATCTGGTCAACAGGCTTTCAATTTCGGAGATTTCATGTCATAATATAAATAATATAAGCCTTGAAAATGTGCTCACAAGTATTAAAAAAATTCAAAAAGACTTAAGACTTCTTAGGAAATACGCTCAAGATCAAGAGTTGGCAGAGAGCAATTCTAAAGAGGAGTTTTATGATAAAGTTTATTTGGATAGTAATTGTAGTCAAAATACTTTTCAGAGTGTATTTAGAAGGCTTAATCAGTCCTTTAAAGAACTTACGGAGACTATTGAGTATATTCAAGACAATTCATTTGATGATTTGAAAAAGCAGGCTGTTAATATAGATCATGCAAGGATTCAAAAAAATGCTCAAAAAAAAGCGCAAAAGTGGATGAAAAAAATGATGCCAGATTCATTTAGTGGGGATAATTCGGAATTTGGTTGGACTTATGATGAAAATGAGGCAGGAGTGCATATTTTTGGAGATGAGGTGAGTCAGTTTTCTAGTACTATTAAGTCATTATTTAAAAGTAGTCCATCAAAAGATCAGGATAGGGATTATCTTGGCAAGCCAATTTCTGAGATTCAAAAAATTGAACAAAATGAGAAAGTTAGGATTCAGTTTGAGCAGGATTTGGAGAAATTTGTCATGATGCAGGACATAAGTGATCAGCTTGATGTAAAAACAGTCAATAGTATATCTGCGACTATACATTGTACTTATTATGCTTTAAATCAGGTAGCCGATGAGGATTATGTGGCTACTAGTTGGGAAAAAATGAATTGTAAAGATCCTCTCAGTATGGGTGATAGTTTAGAAAGCAAGACTAGATCGCTAAAATCACTTTTAAAAGCTCATAATAATTAAGCAAGAGTTGTTGTAATTTTTGAAAAATAGTAATATCTGAATATGAATAAAAAGAGTTACGAAAAAAGTTCAATAGGTGTTAATTTGACTATTATATTTTGTTTTATAGTATTTGTGTGGATACTTTTTGCGTGGGGACAGTCTCTGGTGAGAACATATCAAAAGGACAAGGCAATTGCTATGTTTAATCAGGAAAATGAGCGATTGAAAAAAGAAAATGCCAGATTGGTGCCAGAGGAGTTGTTTTTGCAGTCTGAGCAGTATAAGGATAAGTGGGCAAAAGAAAGAAAAAATAAAATCAATGAAGGTGAGAGTGTAATTATATTGCCGGATATAGATACTGATACAGCTGAGGCAAAAATGGAGGGGTTGACTGAGGAGGAGCGCAGAATCGCTATTCTCAGAAGTAGGCCAAATAGGGAGCAATGGTGGGAGCTATTCTTTAGTCACAAAAAATAAACATGAACACACAAACAAAAAAGTATATTGAGGATTTCTTGATTTATGGAGAAATAGGAAGGAATTTTTCTGATAATACATTAAAAAATTTGCGACATTGGTTAGGTCGCTTTGCTGATTTTATAGGAGATAAGTCTCTGGAAAATTTGAAGCATGATGATATTCAAGATTATCGTGTGTATTTAAATAGGCTTAGAAATCGCAAAGATGAAAAATTTGATATAAAGACGCAATATTATCATTTGGTTGCTATACGATCATTTTTTAAGTATTTACATAAAAAAGATATAGAGGTAATGGCTCCTAATAAGATTGAGCTGCCTAAGATGCCTGATCGTATGGTGAGTTTTTTGACGCCAGAGGAGGTCAATGCAATATTTGCTTCTATTGATAGTACTACGCTTTTGGGTGCTAGAAATTTGGCTATATTGTATACGCTTTATTCGACTGGTTTGCGTGTGACAGAGCTTTGTCGCTTGAATAAGGCAAATGTTAATCTGAATAAGAGGGAGTTTACGGTAATGGGTAAGGGGCGCAAGGTTAGGTTGGTTTTTTTGACTGAGGAGGCTGCAAATAAGATTAGAAATTATATAGCAATGCGCAGTGATGATTTGCTTCCTCTTTTTATTTCGCATGCACCAAGTTCTATGTATATAGAGGATAGTGAATATCGCAGGCTTTCTAGAAATACAATAGAGAGGTTGGTTCATGGTCAGTCTGTTAAGGCAGGTATAGTTAAGAAGGTGAGTCCGCATACATTGAGGCATAGTTTTGCGACAAATTTATTATGGAACGGTGCTGATATTAGGGCTGTACAGGCAATGCTCGGACATTCAAGTATTAGTACAACACAGGTTTATACTCATATCACTGATCATCACTTGAAAGAGATTCATGAAAGAAATTTTAAGCATTGATCTTGTTTTTATGTAAATAGATTATATAATAGGTTTATGAGTAAGGAAGTATTTTTGACGGATGATGATTTAGAAAAAGTTTTTTCTCAGGAAGGAGGAATGCACCTTTGTGTTCATGGTGTTATGATGGAGAATGTTTTTTTTGGTAATGGTGAGTTAATGATGAGGAGTAGTTTAGTAGAAGTGTTTCGTGAAGTTAGGGGTAGTTTTTTTGCTTGTAGGACTGATGATGATGGAAATGTAAGGTTGCTGATTAGTAGGCGAGGGCGTTTTGGGGAAAGGGAGCGTGATTTTATGATGATGATTATTGAAAATAATGAGCATAGGCGTGTTTTGGAAAATTTGTCTTTGGATAGAAATATGATAGTGTCTTATAATAGGGAAAGTGGCGTTGTGGTTTTTGATGAAAGTGAGGTTTTGGAGTGTATGAGTTTGACTAATGATGATATTTTGGCTGTATTAGGCATGGTTTGATTTTGTGAAAAAAATCTTGATTTTTGTTTGGCTTAATATATAATATGTAGGCTCTTAGGTACTTATTTTCACGGTTTTAGGTATCCTTGAGCTTTAACTTAATTTGCGAGAGTAGCTCAGTTGGCTAGAGCGTCGCCTTGCCATGGCGAAGGTCGCGGGTTCGAATCCCGTCTCTCGCTCCAAAAAAATGTTCTCACACCGAAGGTGTGGGGTTATTTTTTTGTGAACGAGCTAGGATGAGAGCCCGCAGGGTTCGACCAGCGA
>JAOARU010000008.1 GCA_025210675.1 Candidatus Altimarinota bacterium
CAGTGGTATAGATCTCCTGAAATCCTCAGGAATATCAAATATCACGTCATAGGCAATTGAACCTGTTATTAATATGTTTTTTTGCACTTTTTTATTTTAAATTTTTTTATTCCCAATCTTTCCTTGCCTCATCTAGCATAGCATTTAAAGCTCTTCTTGTTCCTCCGCCAAGCATGCCTGATCCTACGTCTTGTCTTGATTTAATTACCCCCTTAGACAACTGAAAATTCATCAACGACTCCTTCAGGCTCCAATCAAAATCATTGTTTATTATACCATTAAAATACCCTAAATAGCTAAGCATTTTTTTGAGCCTTTTTACATCTTCACCACTATCACCCATATACATGGTATATGTAAAATGATTAAACTCTTCTAGTTTAAATGCCTTCTTAAGAGGCAATTTTGAACCATATTCAGCTCTCACCAAAGCCTCATCTGGCTCATTTTCCAAGAAACTAAGAGCATTTTCTACCATTTGCAAAAACTCCACACGAGAAACTTTTGCATTTGGATTAAAATAATCTTTTTTAGAAACAAACCCATAATCAGACGCAAAAGCTATATATGGCGCAAACCAATCAGATCTATCAATATCTTTAAATTCATTATAAGTATAATCAAAATCCACACTGCATTTAGTCGCCTTCATGATAGCAATCAGGGCATCCAGCCTAGTTAGCTCCTTATTTGGAAAAAATGAATCATGCTCATAGCCACTGATAATTCCCAAATCAACAACAGACTGAGCCGATTCAGCAAACCAACTAGTCCTTGAAAAATCATTAAAAACCACTTTTTTAGGCCTTGGAAGCTCAAAACTCTGTGCGAGGATTTTACTCGCCTCAGCCCTATTTATAACCTTCATGGGATTAAAATTTGCATCTTCTTTATGAGTCACCACCCCTCTTTCAATCATCTTATTGAGCATTACTTCAGCCCAATGCCCCTTAGGAACATCAAGAAACAAACCCTTTGAAGCTTTGGCTTTTTTTTCTAATTCTTTTCTAATTTCCTCAATTGTTTTTTCTTCTTTTGCTGGCTTTTTTATTGTCGAATCATCTTTTTTTGGATCATCATTTTTACTAGAGACCTGCTGCTCTTTTTTATCTTCCTGGTCTTGCTTAGGGTCTTTTTCTTCATCTTTTTTCGCCAAATTATTACCTTGATTTTTAATCACTGAGTCTTTTTTTACAAAAGCCAAAAATCCAGATTGAGGATAGACAAAACTAATAGAATTAGCCTTGTGATCACGCTCATAAGCATAAGGCTTCTGATCCCATTTCTTAGTATCAAGATTAAAAAATACCAAATCAAACTCAATATCTTTAAAGTCATCAATCAACCCGAATTCAAATTTAACAGGAGGCTTAAAATGCTCAGGGTAGCTTGTGCATTTTGTTTTTGTAATTTTACCTGTATTTGACTTTCTAACTACATATTCCTCAAGACAATTGTTACCAAAAGAAATCATAAAATCATAAATAACACCCTTTGGCTTTTCTACACCAGCAACAGCAAAAAGAGTTTTTCTAGGCTGGCGCAAGAGTGGATAAAGAATATTGCCATCTACATCTTTAATGGTTGTTCCTTTTTCCAAAAACACCTCTGCATTATTTGACTCACTCCTAATCCTAAGTGGTCTGGCTAACTTTTGAGCCCCCTCAAGAATCTGCACTGGCCTCTCCACATCTACCAATGAATCAGATGGAAAAGTAGGCATCTCAAAAATACTTGTAGTGTCTTTATTTGTATCTGACACCATTCCATCAGCATAAACAAAGCCAAATCCGAGGCTAAAAAATAATACAAAAAATAAAATTCTCTTCATGTTCTCAATTTCAAAAAAAATAATTATTTATTTAAATTTTCACAAAAAGATTTTTTATTGTCAAATCTTTACCTTTAAAGGTAAAATCAAATCAAAAGTGTCTCATAAAGATGGCTAAAAATATATTTACAGAAAATACGGTATTAATCCCTATTGCGGCTGTTGTTATCACAGAAATCTTAAAACTACTCATTACAATGGTCAAAAAAGGCACTCTTACTAAAGATGATTTTTTTGCCACAGGAGGCATACCATCTGGTCATAGCTCTTTTGTTAGCTCAATTAGCATGACAGTATTGGTACTTAAAGGTATTCACTCAATTGAATTTGCTATCAGCTTTGTATTTAGTTTTCTGGTGATATATGATGCCATCAAACTAAGAGCAGAAGCAGGCAAGCACGCAACCGTACTCAATTCGATTATTGGCAAAAAACTATTAAATGAACGCCTAGGGCATAATATTTTTGAAGTTTTAACAGGAATATTCTTAGGTAGCGGAATTTCGCTTTTAATCTTATTTTTATAAAAATGAAACAATCTTTCTTTAAAATACAAACAAACAAAGACGCACCTCATGACGAAGGCAGTATCAATGCAGAACTACTCGTAAAAGCTGGCTTTGTTAAAAAAGAAAGCGCAGGGGTTTTTACCTATATGCCTATCGGACTCAGGGTGCTTAAAAAAGTACAACACATAATCAGAGAAGAAATGGACAAAGTAGGCATGCAAGAAGTTCTCATGCCAACATTAATTCAAAAAGAAAATTTTGAAAAAACCAAAAGAGCAGGAGTTGACGTAGCATTTGAAACAGACCGCAACTACATACTAGGCTGGAGTCATGAAGAAATCATCACCCCTCTAGCAAAGCAATACATCAATAGCTACAAAAACCTTCCGATTGCTTTTTATCAAGTTCAAACTAAATTTCGCAATGAACCAAGGGCAAAATCAGGACTTCTAAGAGGTCGTGAATTTATCATGAAAGACGGATATTCTTTTCATGCTACAAAAGAAGACTTTCAAGAATTTTACGAAAAAGTAGCCGAAGCCTATTTTGAAGTATTCAAAAGAGCAGGACTCAGATCATACAGAATCACAGCAGGAGGTGGTGATTTTTCTAAAAATATCTCCCATGAATTCTCAGTAATTACCCAAGCAGGCGAAGACGTCATGATTTATTGTGAAAAATGCGGTTTTGCACAAAATACAGAACTAGGAGAAATAACATCTTGCCCTAAATGCAATTCAACACTAAAAAAAGACAAATGCGTAGAAGCAGGCAATATCTTTGACCTAGGAGAAAAATACACTCAAGATTTTGATCTGAAATTTACTAATGAAAAAGGTGAGTCAATCTATCCATATATGGGTTGTTATGGCATTGGCGTATCAAGATTAATGGGCACAATCATTGAAGCACATCATGATGAAAATGGCATGATCTGGCCAAAAACCGTAGCACCATTTCATGTGCACATCATATCACTTGATCAAAACGAAAAAGCCTCAGAAATAGAGAAAATACTTGAATCAAATGGCATCGAAGTGCTTGTTGACGACAGAGATGAAAGAGCAGGTAAAAAATTTGCTGATTCTGACCTAATTGGCATACCACTTAGATTAGTAGTCTCAAAAAAGACATTAGAACAAGACTCAGTAGAATGGAAAGAAAGAAGCTCAGATGAAGCAAAAATGATCAAAATAGACGAACTAACAGAAGAAGTTGTAAATTATATAAAAAACTAAAAACCATCAAGAGATCAAAGGGGCTGCTTTTTGCAGCCTTTTTTTATATACACCAATTAACCTGATTATTTTAGTCCTAGCTATCCACCTCATACCAACTACCTAAAACACCCTGTCAAAACCTCCCATAAAATAAAATTAATCCACCCCATCTTAATAACATACATCCACACCTTCCTCCTCCCATCTATTGAACAAATTTTTTATACAAAAAAACAAAAAGACTCTAATTATCAACCAAAAAAAGCCTAAGCAAAACTCCTACCTAAAACACCCTGTCAAAACCTCCCATAAAATAAAATTAATCCACCCCATCTTAATAACATACATCCACACCTTCCTCCTCCCATCTATTGAACAAATTTTTTATACAAAAAAAC
>JAOARU010000009.1 GCA_025210675.1 Candidatus Altimarinota bacterium
GTAGGAGCTTTGGTGTCTTGTATAGCAGGAGCAGCTGGAGTTGGTGCAACTGGTGATACAGGCTTAGTGTTTTGTGTAGTAGGTATAGATGGTTTTTGTTCTTGTGGCTTAACTTGAGGTGTAGGGACTGATTTTGGTATGATTGGAGTAGCTTGATCAGGTTTTGGTGTTATTGGAGTTGAAGCAGGCGTAGGTATAGCAGGAGCAGTTGGAGTTGGTGGTTTTAGCCAATCTGGAAGCTTTTTCTGATCTTGATTGTTCTCGGTTTTTGTAGTGTTAATGTTAT
Source organism: Candidatus Altimarinota bacterium (assembly GCA_025210675.1). GTDB lineage: Bacteria > Patescibacteriota > Gracilibacteria > CAIRYL01 > JAOARU01. The sequence continues at coordinate 287 of JAOARU010000009.1, forward strand.
CTTCTGCTTTGTCTTTTTTTTCTTCTAAAAATGGATTTTCTTCTTGTGATTTTTCATTTTTTAACCCCTCTTCATCATCATGCAAGTCTCCCAATAGCTCTTTTTCTAAGTCTTGTTCTTCATTTTTATTGCCTGAAAACCTATCCCTGATTCCTTCGATTATTTCCTCAAAAGAAAGTGATGGATTGCGTATTTTTTCAATAAGCACATAGATCATTGGTGCTAGGAATAATATGAAAAATAACACACAAATAATCCATTTCCATGCCCCGCCTGAAGTTTTTTCTTTTTGTGTTTTTGTAGGAGTTTCTTCTTGATCGTCTGGCTCTATAATTTCAGGTTCTTCAACGCTGCCGTCAGGATTGACAACAGTTCCGTCATTTTTAATTTCTGTTCCATCAGGTTCGATAATTGTCCCGTCAGGTTTAATGACCGTCCCGTCAGGTTTGATTTGAGTACCATCAGGCTTAATTTCGGTGCCTTCTGGGTCTATCTCTGTTCCGTCAGGTGTGATTTTTGATCCATCTTCTTTGATTATATTACCATCTTGATCTATTTTTGTTTCTCCCCCTATTCCACCTTCTTGGTCTGTTATTCCTGCGATTTCCTCGATTTCTACTGTTTGCACTTTTCTGCTGCTTGCGTCTCTGATGTCGCTTACATTTAGTATAATTCTAAAAGTTCCATGTTCTTGGTATATATGAACAGGGTCTTTTTCTGAGCTTACGTTTCCGTCTCCAAAATCCCAAAAATAAAATAAATCATCTCTAGGTAAATTGCTGTCAGCTGTCGCACTTGAGCTAAATGCAACTTGGTTTTGGTCAACCACATAACGAAAATCAACTTCTGGGGCTTTGTATTCAATATTGTCCGGTTTTTTTACTGTTATTTTTTGAGTCAGCACATTTATTTGTCCGTCCGAATTTATTATTTCTGCTTTTGCTTCAAATTCACCAGCAGTTTCATATAAATAAGATAGTGAATTAGACTGATTTTGCACTTCTGCATTGCCGTCTCCGTCAAAATCCCAAGAGATATTTGCATTTTCAATACCTGGAAAAATAGTAAAATTAACAGACTCACCAAATTCAATTTCTGTCTTGCTAACTATTAATTTTTGTATTTTTTCTGTTTGCATTTCTGCTTCAGGAATTGTGTTTTTTGTTTCTTTGTCAAATGCAATTCCTCTTTGAATGCGACTCCCCATGCCATTTGCACTCACGATTGTTAATTGTGCTATTATATCATTGTCTGTTTTCTGATATGTGGTTTTCCACATTTGCCCAGTTCTAAAAGACGCATCTTGGATATTGTCTATATCGTTGCCAGGATTTCCGTCTTTATTAGAATCTGTAAAAATATCCTTGTCTATTCTGTATTCGATTATGTTTCCGCTTGAAGATGCTGCAAAAAAACTAACCTCACCTCCATTGTCTTTATCAAGATGAATGATGCCTTGTTCATCAGAGCCTGGAAAGCTTGATAAATTAGCAACTATTGGTTCATCTTCTGTTGCTTCTTCATTAAATACTACTTTTATTTTTGAGCTGTCTTTTTCACCGTCTTTTGTTATTACAGTAAGTCCTAGTTCAAAAGGTGCATATTCCTTAAAAACTTCAAACTCCATTATTGCACCTGTTTTGAATGATGGGTCGTCTTTATTGTCTGCATCATTTGTTTTGTCTCCATCGCCGTCAGTGTCGTAATCTAAATTAAAATCAATTAAATATTGTGCTATTTCGCCTGTTGATGAGGAGGGGATTAGGCTAAGTATTGATTTATCACCTTTTAAATGAACAGTATTTTCTGCGTCTTTTTTTGGTAGTGTTTCAAGGATACTTTTTAGTTCTTCTTTTGGAGTAAAGGACAAATCAACATCTTTGTCATCTACTATTATTTTGACCTTGGTTGTTTTTTTTGTTTCTGATGATGTTTTTACATTTAGATTTACAAAAAACACACCTTTTTTAAGAAATTTATTTTGTAGTATTTTTCCGTCTTTTTTGCCCAATACTTCACCAGATTCATCTGTAATGATCCATTCATAAGATTTTGCATTGTCAACTGATTCAGCTTTTATTTCAAAAACTTCTCCGGTTTTTACATGTGCTATTCCGCTTGCAAAACAAGTATTGATGCTAATAAGTGCCGAAAGTAATACAAATAGTAATTTTTTCATTATTCAACCAAAATGCTAATAGTTTCTGTGATAGGTCCAGATACAGTGTCAAATGCTGTAACTTGTATCAATACTGCTCCTCGATCTAGTGCGTGAATAGTGCTTGATGCTTCACTTTTTATGGCTTTTACTCTTTCTGGTCTGATTTCTGCTGAGCCTTCAAGGATTTTAAATTCAACTTCTCTAGAATAGACTGTGCCATTTGCATTTTCAATAAATGCGAGTAGATCCATGCTTTCGTTTTTATTAATTGAGCTTTTCGGACTAATTAATGAAAGCGTGGTTATTGGGTTTTTTGAGCTTACCTGAATTGATTTTTGTGCATTATTTCCGTTTTCGTCTTTTTCTACTACATATCCACTTTTTTTAATGACAACATTTCTATCTACAAAATCTTCACCAGCTGTTGCATCTTTTATTTTTAGTCTGACTTTATAATTACCTTCTTTTTCGTATAAATATTCTTCTTTAATGTTTCTTGAGTCTATATCGTTGTCAGATACACCATCGCCATCTGAGTCGTGATTTAAATCAAAGTCCCAATATACATTTAAATCGTTTTGCTCAACTGATGTGTCCAGTCTTGAATTTGAGGCGTTGAACATTACTTTTTTGCCTGCAACTTGAAATGTAAATGCAGCCAAGGGTAATTTTGAAGTTCTTTCGACATATACCTTGCGAGTTTTTGATGTCGACAATCCTCTATTTGTTACTTTTAAGCGGACTTCATACTCACCTGGCTGGTCAAATCTTCTGGCTACAACAGGACCTGAAGACACATCATCAAAGAAATTGTCTCCATCAAAATCCCATTTAAAGGCTGTTTTTGGTATTTCTTCGCCTTGAGGATCAGCTGCCTCAGCCACAAATGTTATCGTATCACCCATTTTTACTGTTGTTTTATCCATTTTGAAATCAATTTTAGGAGAGAGGTTTTTGCTGTTTTTTACATCTAGGAATGCACTTTCTCCAAATAATTCTTCACTTGTTGTTATTGATCCGTCATTGTCTTTTACTTCTACAAAAAATCTCCATCTATTGATTTGATTTTCCATACCCCTTGGCAATATAGTGATGCTTGAAGAGTTTGTACTTGTTGTATGAAGATCCATTTTTTCCTCGTCTCCTTCTCTTTGTGCCCACCATTTATATTGTACTATATGACCGTCTGGGTCATTTGCACCTACTGCAATTAGAGGTATGTTGATTGGCGTTTCTTTTTTGCGATCAGGTATCTTGATTTCAAATCTATCAAAAATAGGTTTTGCATTTTCAGTGTAAAAATAAAGAGTATATTTGTCTTCTTTTCCTGAGTCTTTATCGCTAACACTCAATGTGATTGGCTGACATTTTCCTTCGCCTGTTACTTCTTTAAATTTGTGAGAGATTTTAGTATCTGTGGCAATTGTTCCATCATGGAAATCCCATTTGTATTTAATTTTGTCTTCCGTGCCATCAATGTTGAGTGATTCAGATGAATCTAGTTTTATAGTATCTGATCTCTGTACTGCAAAACCATTTTTACCATCACAAATGCCTTCTTGCTCTACTAGAAATACTCCGTCACGACTGACTTTTGGCACTGCTATTGGCTTATCTTGTATGCCAATATGTAACCAGTTGTATACTGAATTCTCGTTGTTGTCTTTGTCTGTGACTGTTAATTTTACTCTGTATTTACCTTCTTCTTTAAAGGTGTGTTCCTTGGTTTTATCTGATGATACCTCTTTGTATCCGTCATCAAAATCCCATGCAAATCCCGTAGCATTTTCACTTTCAGCATTAAAGATTATTTCTTCATTAATGTGAGCTACAAATTTATTTGCCGTAAAGTCAACATTTAGTACTGATTTGATCTCAATATTTTTTGTGATTGTGTCTTTTTGTCCAAACTCATCTTCGACAATTAATTTTGCAATGTAGGTTTTTGCTTCTTGGTATGTATGTTTAAAAGTAGGTTCTTTGCTTTTTTCAATTTCAAATGTGCCGTCGTTATCTACATCCCAAGAATAAAGCAAGGTGTCATTGTCAGGATCAGATGATCTAAGTGCGTCTAGTTTGACAGTTGATGGTTTTGATTTATTTGGAATCGACCAAGTAAATGCTGCAAATGGTGGCTGTGAGTAAACTGTGAACTTTTTAGAACTTGAACTTGAGCGGTTCATTGTGTCTGTGATTGTCAATTTTGCTTCGTACTCGCCTGCTTTGTTGAATTGATATGTAAATTTCTTTTCATTTGATTCAAAGCTATCTTCGCCAGAGATTTCCCATTTGTATCCCCTGATTGCTCCATCGCTTGCTTTTGAGTCTCCAGCATCAAATTCAAATATACTTTTCACAGTTCCTCTTTCAGGATTTATGTTGATTTTTGCTACATTTTCCTGGACATATATGACGATTTCTTTTGTATTTTTTTCTCCCAAGTTGTCAATAGCTGTAAGTTTTACTTTGTAGTTGCCGATTTTTGAGTAGGCATGTGTGATAATCTCAGGTTCTATGCGTGATTCTACTGATCCATCTCCAAAATTCCAGAAATATTCTTTGATTTGTCTGCCCTCACTTAGTACTTCTACATTTGGAGAAAATGACAAGCCTTCCTTGGCTTCTTTTAGTGTTGTTTTATAGATACTGCTTATTTCTTCGGATTCAATTGAAAAATCTACTTTTGATGTAGTTGGAATCACTCTGATTTTTACTGTATTGTATCCGTCAATTGCTGTTTTTGCACCCTCATTTCTATTGACTGTTTCTGTTGCCAATCTAACTACAAATGTTCCTGCTTCTTTAAATGAAACCTCTTTTGTTGGACCTGATCCGAGGTCAACATTTTTACCTGTATTGTCAATATAACTCCAGTGATAGTTTTGATCTGGAATAGTTATTTCACTTGGATCGCTTGACATAGATCCATCCAAGAATACATAAAGCGGAGCCTTGCCTATTTTTGGAGTGGCTTCAATTTCTGCTTTCATTCTTGGGAAGTTTTTTACTATATCTACAAATATATAGTAAGTACTTTTGAAATTAGATTTTTTATTTGAATTTTTTGGCTCTTTTTTCCATTCATTCAGGGCTTCAAGAGCATTTTTGTAGCCATTGTTGACCTCTGGTATGTGTGGCACCATGTTGTACAAATTTTCGAGAGCTTTTTTGAATCTTTCTAGGCTGATTGAATCTTGTACATCAAGTCTACTTTGAAGTTCATTGAGATTTGAAATTGCTTTATTAATGTCTTCTTGTGAGTAGATGATTATATTTGATCCGTCTGAGCCTTGTACTCCCTGTATTTCTCCTGGATTGTTCGGAATACCAGGTGTTCCTGGCGTGGTTATATTAAAGATTTCATCATAATTTATCTCGTCTTCTGTTCCTGTGTCTTTTTTGTTTAATAATTCTTTTAATCCTCCATCAAAGCCATTTTCTTTTAGTGCCTGGTTGATTTTAATCAAAAGCTCAGTTTTTGTTAGACCATCAAGTCCGTCAAGTCCGTTTGCGCCTAATATTGCTTTTATACCTCCTAAATCAAGAGCTGTTAAAATCTCATCAATTAGATTGATTATTTCAAAGTTGCTCATTCCATCTAGCCCGCTAATGCCATCAAGTCCATCAATACCATTTGTGCCATTTGTGCTATCTTTGCCGCTTTGGTGATCATTTATTATATTGATAATGTCATTAATACTTCCTGGGTTTTCTATGCCCATTTTTTCAAGAATAGCCTGAAGCACTCTCGCCAAATCGCCTTCATCATCAATATCTCCTATGTCTTCATAGCCAAAGTCTTTCAAGACTTCTTTTATTATTTTTATGACGTCATTTACGCCATTTACTCCGTCTACACCATCTATGCCATCAATGCCATTTTCTTTGAGTATTTTTTCAATAACCTCAAGCATATCAGCTGTGCCATCTACTCCATTTACTCCGTCATTACCACTTGATCCATTTACTCCGTCGTTGCCGTCTGATCCGCTGTTTCCATTGGAGCCATTAGAACCGTTAGAACCGTTGGAGCCATTAGAGCCGTTGCTGCCTGTGCCCAATTCATTTACAATTTCATAGATTATATCCTCTATGTTTACATTCCCATTAATTATATCTTCCATGGTTATTCCATGGTCTTTCATGTATTTTTCAATTAATTTTATAATTTCGCTATTGCTTGCTTGTATACCTTGTTCTTTGATGATTTTTGTGATGATTTGGGTGATTCCATCTACTCCATCTATGCCATCAAGCCCATTTTCAGCTAGGTATTTTTCAATAATTTTGATGATATCACCCTTATTAAGTACTTCATCACCAAATTCATTAACAATATACACAATATAAGGAAGGCTTTTTTTGCAATTTTTTTCGCTTGATACGTCAATTGTGATTTTTTTGATGCCAGAGCTTTGACTTGTTTGACTTGCATTCGCCTTTACGCTTAATGTTGTTGAGCTACCTGTTGCCTGAACCGGTATATTGTAGCCTGATACTCTTACAGATACTCTTTCTGGAACTAGGTCTACGCCTTTTACTGTAAATGTAATCTCTTTTAGTTCGTCTAAATAACTATCCTTAATTGGTTGTAGATTTTCTATGACTGGCGTGTTATTGATATTGCATGCTTCTTGGTCATTGCCACCTCCTTCGCTAGCAAAATCACCAGCTTTTATGACCCAGTTGACTATTGAATAAGACATCATAATAAGCAGTATGCCCATCATTGCAAAAATTACGCCCTTTTTGCCTTTTTCGAATTGATCCTCGTCTCCTGCTGAAGTTACCCATAATACACCTGAGTATATTAGCACAACAACAGCTATAAGTCCTGTAAAACCCAAAAAATAGTTGATAATACTAACAACTACATTGTTGATGTCGTCGTCATTAATTACACCTGTTCCATCTATGTTTTCCTTTAGAGTGCCAAGTCCGCCCTCCATTCCTCCTCCACTAAATACAGTATTGGTACACATCTTATTGCATGTTTCTAGATTGATATTTTGTCCTGCACAATAACTAAAACATTGGTCAGTGTTTACATAACTACATGTATCATTACAAATTGGTGTTGGAATACCTTGCATCAAGCAGTAGTTTTTACAGTCAGTTAAACTGTCTGCATTTACAGTTTTAAAGCTTGCTATTAAGATAAGTACGATGATTATCCCTTTGAGGTACTGTTTCATTTTTGTTTTTTTATCCTAACATTTTACCTTATTTTGGGTTAAAATTCAAGTTGTAAAAGCTTTTTATGAAAAAAATTTTAATTTTATTATGTGGCGGATCTGGTGTTAGATTTGGACAAGACAAAAGCCTAACAACTCTTGCCGGAAAGCCGTTTTATGAGTGGGGTATTGATAATTTCAGGGATTTTGTAGATGATATTTTTATTGTTGCAAGTCAGCAAAACATTGATCAAATAAAAACAAAACATCAAAAAGTTCTGGGTGGTGCAACTCGTTTTGAAAGTGTAAAAAATGGCATAAAAAAAGCAAATCCAAGTGATGAAGATATTTTAATAATCCATAATGTTGCCAATGTATTTGTTAGCTCTGAGGAAATTTGTGAATGTATCTCAAAATGCCTAAAGCATGGTGCTTCAGGAGTCGCACACAAGCCTACAAGCACTATTCGTCACAAAGACGGAGAGATAGTTGATCGTGATCAATACTGGCTTATGGAGACGCCTCAGTGCCTCAGGTATTCAGTTTTTGAGCAAGGTTTGCAAAAGGTAAAAAATCAGTCAAAAATAACAGATGACTTGATCTTGGCGAGTTTGGCAGGTTGTAATCCATGTATTATTGAAGCGCATAAATTAAATAAAAAAATTACCTACAAGGAAGATCTGGATTTTTACGAATATATTTTTGCAAAATCATTTTATAAAATGCCTGATCATGGCCTAAAGATAGGATTAGGGCATGATTCTCATAGGTTTTCTTGTGATAATAGTAAGCCTTGTATGATTGGTGGTGTTGAGTTTTTTGATGTACCCGCTTTAAGTGGCAACTCTGATGCTGATGTGTGCCTTCATGCCCTTATAAATGCTATTTTGTCTGCAATACAAAAAGGGTCACTATCAAGATTTGCAGATGACATGTGTAAAACTGGTGTCACTGATTCCGCTGATTATCTTGAGGTTGCTCTTTGGTATCTCAATAATCAAAATTTAAAAATTCAGTCAATATCTATCTCAATCGAGGCAGCACGTCCCAAATTAGAGGCTCATCTTGATAAAATCGAACAAAACATAGCAAGACTATGCGATGTGCCACCAGATGTTATAGGTCTCACTTGCACTTCCGGTGAAAAACTAACAGCTTTTGGTAGGGGGGAAGGGGTTCAGGTTTTTTGTACTGTATTAGTTTCAAAATGAATAATATAAATGTTTTGGCACCCGCAAAAATTAATCTAGATTTAAAAATAGGTGATTTGCTACCAAGTAGTCTCCATGAGATAAAAACCACAATGCAAACTATTGACTTGTTTGATGAGATTTTTATTAGTTTTGACCCAAAAAGAACCAACCAAAAGATAAAAATTAACTTAAAAGGGCTATTTACTTCAAATGTACCTGCAAATTCAGACAATACAATATACAAGGCAGCCAAGCTTTTTTCTGATAAAACAGGTATCAATAATAATATTGAAATTACACTCACAAAAAACATCCCTAGTCGCTCAGGGCTTGGCAGTGCTTCGTCAGATGCTGCTAGTGTTTTTTGGGGACTTGAGAGGTTATTTAATAAAAAAGCAGACATTATTCCGCATGATCTTTGTGAGATAGGTAGTGATGTGCCGTTTTTTTACCATGGAGCACCAAATGCCTTAATAGAAGGTGTAGGAGAAAAAATATCTCAAAAATCTCCTCAAGGGTTTTATTGTCTGATTTGTATGTATGATGGGATTTTTATTGATACTGCATGGGCTTATAAAAAAGCCACTGACAATTTTGAAGAACCTATTTTTAGTCATTTTCCTGATTTAAAAAATTTAAAACAAAAACTTTTAGATAATGGCGCAAAAAAAGCCATGATGTCAGGATCAGGCTCAAGTGTTTATGGAATTTATGAAAATAAAGCTGATATTGATTGTGCATTTTCTATTTTGAATCAGGATTCAAAAATTTCCTATATTAAAAAAACAAAAAGCCTTTTGCATAATTGTATTTTTGATTTAAAATAAATTTATGTTGAGTTTATTATTAGTTTTAAATTTGCAGTTTACGCCCCCAAAAGATCTTCCTATGACTCCAGTTGAACACAGGACACAGGTAGATGTTTTTGTTGATTTTAAGTGTACATATTGCAAAACAGCCCTAGAGGAGCTTCAGAATATGCAAAAAGACTATTTATTTGATATTAATGTTAGACATTTACCATTGAGTGATGATTCACGTACAAAGTCTCTTTATGCTATCTGTAATCCAGATCAGGCTATAGAGCTTTTTGATAAAGATGTAGACCACACAGAATGCACTCTAAGTGAAGATACCCTTAAAAAGCTTCAGATAGACACTGTTTATACTGATTCCAATCTTGTAGACAAGACGCCAACAATAATTATAGGAAAAAACAAAATTGAAGGCTTAGCCCCAAGAGAAAACCTTGCAAGATTTTTAATAAAAAAGCAAAATAGTAATTAGAAATTTTTTAAATATAAAATGGCCGAAAAAAAATCAAAAGATGATTCTAAAAAACCTACAAAAAGAACCGCAGCAAAAAAGCCTGCAACTACTAAAAAAGCACCGGTAGTTAAAACAGCAACAAAAGCAGCACCTACTCCAAAAAAAGTGGAAACTAGAAGTGAGGGTAGCTTTTTAAAGGCAACTGTTTTAGTGTTGTTTCTTGTTCTTGGTGCCAGTGCCGGGTTTAATTTAAAGGCTTATATGAATCAGCCAGAGACTGATATTGAATCATGTCCAGCAGCTGAAGAAAACATTGAGCTTAAAAATCCTGAATTTAACAAAGAAGAGGAAAAGGTTATGGCAGATGGCGTAATGTGGTTAAATCTTGGACCCGAGGTTCAATTTGATGTGTGGGTTGATTCAACATGTACAGTTTGTTCTGATATTTCAACAAATCCTACAATTGCTAAGGCATTTCCATTTGCAAAAGTAAACAAAGTTGAACTAAAAGAGCAAACAGAAATCCCAGAAGGATTAACAATGGTTCCTACAATTCTTATTGATAAAGAGATTGAAAAAACACCTTCTTATCAAGAATTGAGCATGTATCTAACCAAGGCAGGAGATAAATACGAGCTTGATCCAGCCATTCTTGGTGCACACTCAAACAAGATTATTTTAGACAAAAGCAAGATCCCAACATTTGAAAATAATGCAAAACTGACGATTGTTGAATACTCAGAATTTGCATGTCCATATTGTAAAAGCTTTGCTACTCAAACAAAGCCAAAAATTGTTGAAGAATATGGTAATGATGTAGTGATTGAATTTAGAAATTTTGTAGTTCATCCACAAGTAGCTACAGAGCCAGCCATTGCAGGGCATTGTACAAAAAAGATTTTTGGTGCAGAAAAATTCTGGGAAATGCACGATCTTTTATTTGAAGACTACACAGATATTGACGGAACAGCTACTCAACTTGGTATAAATACACAAGAGTTCAAAGATTGTCTTACTAGCGAAGAAGCAGCAAACGAAGTTGCAGCTCAAGGACAAGAAGGCAGAGATCTTGGTATTGGTGGTACACCTGCTTTCATTGTTGGTGATACATTTGTATCAGGTGCCATTCCATTTGAATCATTCAAGGAGATTATTGACATTAAGCTTAACAATTAATTATGCAAGATTGTATCTTTTGTAAAATTGTAAGAGGCGATATCCCTTCAAAAAAGTTTTATGAAGACGAGCAAGTAGTTGCTTTTCATGACATAAATCCATGTGCCAAAACACATTTTCTGGTAGTACCAAAAAAACACATCAGAAGCATGGCAGATATTGAAGAATCCGATAGAGACTTAATAGGACACATGATGTTTATGGGGCAAAAGCTTGCAAAAGAACAAGGATTAAAAGGTTGGAAAATGCTCTTTAATGTAGAAAAAGAAGGTGGACAAGTAGTGTTTCATATTCATTTGCATGTACTTGGCGGAGGTGTAATAAGCCTTGATGAATGTTAATAGAAAATATCTTAAAAGAAAAAGGCATTGATGGAATCCTGTTGAGTAAAAAGGAAAATATCCTTTATTCAACAGGATTCTTTTCGGAAGGTGCTTTGGCACTTGTTTTACCTAGATGTGTGATTTTATTTGTATCTCATCTTGATATCAAAAATGCAAAAAATCTTGATTGCGAGCTTGAGGATATTAGGGAGTTTTTTAAGATAATTGAGCAATTCAAGATAGAAAAATTGGGCTTTGAGTCAGAAGACATGTCTTTTGCTAGACACAAGAGGCTGTCTGCTCAAGTTAGACTGATTTCACTTCCGGATATTTACAAAAAGATTCGCATTATCAAAAAAGATCAAGAAATAGCAAAAATTAAAAAAGTATCACATCTAACAGATCAATTAATATCAAAGCTGATACCTATGGTCAAAGAAGGTATTTCAGAGCTTGATTTATTAAATCATGCAAAAAAAATATCAATAGACTTAAATACTCAAGGATTTAGCTTTGATCCCATTATTGCATTTGGCTCTCACTCTGCATGTCCTCATCATGCACCAAGCACAAAAAAACTTAAAAAAAACACTCCAATTATGATAGATATAGGACTAAAAAAAGATGAATACCTAGCGGATATGACTAGGAGTTTTTTTTATGGCAAACCAAACGAGCAGTGGTGCAATGTTTATAAAAAAGTTCTCAAAGCTCACGCTGAGGCTATAAAAGCAGTTTCAAGCGAGCGTATGTGCTCATTTGTTCATCAGAGAGCAGAAATGGCTATGGGTGAAAAACTGATTCATGCCCTAGGACATGGTGTTGGTTTGGAAATACATGAGTATCCACTTGTATCACTTGGCTCAGAGGATGTATTTCAAAAAAATCAGGTATTTACAATAGAGCCTGGTATTTATCGTAAAAATTTTGGCATAAGAATAGAAAATACTTACGTGCTTCAAGAAAAGCTGATCTCACTAAATAGATCACCGATAGATATCAGCAAGATGATTATATAGCAAATCCTGAGTTGCTGCCCATTGTCTCGCCTTATTGATTATTGTAGCTATTTCTGTTGGCAATTCGCCAAGTTTTTCTAGGCTTGATGGTTTTTTTGCTATAAAATATCCATCATAAGTTTCTATTAGATTCTTTCTTAATAATTCATTAATAGCCTCTTTTTTTTGTTTTTTGGCTTTTTTTATAGCTTTTTCCATTGATTTTGTTATGGCTCTGTCTTTTCTTGCTTTAAAATCTTCCTGTGATTCGTCATCTTTTTTAGATATATTTCTTCCTATTTTTTTGCAAATTTCTTTCTTTAGTTCTTTTTCTACTTCATCTTTATTAAAAGACCTCTCAAAAGCCCTAGCTTCATGTTTTAAGATAAATTCTTCTGTAATTTCCGGAAATAAACGAGGCATCATGTTGCTCATTATTTGTCTTGGTTCATATACTCCATGATGAGACATGCCTGTTTCATTGTTATTTCCTGCCAATACTATTTGAATCTCAGCACTGTTTCCATCTTTTAGGTTAAATGTTACTTTTGCATCTGTAAAAAAAGGGCTTTCTTCAAACCTTACATCCTTTACACCTAGTTTTGAGCAAAATTTTTTAAACTCATCTTCATCATTAACAAATAGATTTTTTGTTCTAATTTTAAATGTTCCAGGTTTTGCTCTTTCTTGAGCATAATCACTCTCTAGGACGTATTCCAAAGCTCTTTTTAGTCCGGATAAGCTTGTTACTTCAACGCGACAGCCTATATCATCATCAACAGCTTCAAATACATTAAATTTAGGCTTGCAAAGAGCTTTTGCAATCATTCTGTATTTACTTTTTGCTCTAGTTGTTACTTTTGCTTCCCATATTGGCATTAGTTCGTTTTTATCCCTAGTAGCTTCTGCTACTAGATTGCCATTTTCATCATATATTCTTTTAGCTTTTTTTGTTAATTTGATTCGCTCATCGATGTTTATTATTTTGTCATCATCGTCTAATGATCCTCTTATTTTTACCCAACCATCTGGCTCTGTTTCATAATAAAACTTGTCAAATAAGCTAGCCCCCATTTCTTTTGAGATCTCCTTTCTGTTTTTAAAAGGCTTTTTATTGGTTTCAATTGACGCAAAAAATATCTTCAAAAAAGCATCGCCACATCTTGTGTTAATTACAGGGCATTCATAGCTGCTATTGGTGATATTGTATATAAAATCCTCAATAATTTTAGCACTTGCTTCAGGGTCTTTTTCTGGATTATTAGAATTTAGCCAACTTTTAAGTTCGTATTTTGTTTTTTCAATATAATCTTTAATATCACCATTTAGTTCTAATAATAGATATTCTTCCCAAAAGCCAATAGCATCATCAATTGATTCTGCAAATCTTTCAATATTTTTTTCTTGTAGTTTTAATTGCAGCAATTCTTGATTTTTTACCACCTCTTCGCCGTATTCTTGCTTGATGCTTGCTATATCTTCGGCAAGTATTACTAGGTAGTTTCTGAGTCTCTTCCTCTCTTCGCCGTCCATCCAATCAAAAGAATCAAGCGCTTTATCAAATGATCCATTTGGTGCGTCTTTTTCTTTTTTGTTTCTATTTGCGATTATTTTTTTAACAGCATTATTGATACCTGTTTGAATTATCTCAATTTGCCTTCCTTTTTCTTTTAGTATGCTAACAGAAAGATAATTATAGGCGTCTTTTATTTCAGTTTGAATATCCTCTTCTGATTTAAGATAATCTGCTAAACTCAGCACATCTTCTTCTGGTAAACCACTATTTCTAGTTGAAAATCCTAAAAATGTCCTTAGGAAGTTGTTGATTTGCTCAGGTGATATGTTTTTGTAGCTTAGATCAAGCGGGGTAAATATCCCATGTTGATTTATTGTCTCTGGTGTTTCTATTTTTTCGGGCACTCTGTACAGATTTCCTTCAAGCTTTTTTATTTCAAGAGGAATTATTGGTGCTTTATATACGTCAAAACCTTTTCTGAGCCGATCTTTTGGGGCTTTTATGCTCATTGAGTGGGGTATTTTCTATGTATTTTATCATAGGTATATGTTTTTTGTCAAAAAGGATTGCGAGAAATTTTAAAATTGTTTAAGATAATTTTGCTTAAAAATCCGGGCGAGTGGTGGAATTGGTAGACACGCAAGGTTGAGGGCCTTGTGGAAAATTATTTCCGTGGAGGTTCAAGTCCTCTCTCGCCCACCAATTAGAAGGGGCTCACGTCGCCCCTCACAGTCGAGCAGAGCCCGAC
>JAOARU010000010.1 GCA_025210675.1 Candidatus Altimarinota bacterium
ATCAAACGGTACAACCAATGGCTTAAATCGCCACTCCTTACCACACCGCTACTCACCCTGGTAGATTTCTGATTTTCTTGGGGATCAAACGGTACAACCAATGGCTTAAATCGCCACTCCTTACCACACCGCTACTAACCCTGGTAGATAAATAGTGCAATCAATGGCTTATATTAAGTATATTGCACTTTTGGAATCATACACATTTTTTCTTAAAAAGCCAAATATTTTTTTGTATAATGATTTTATGAAAAATAGATTTTTGCTTAGTTTGTGCTTTGTTGGCCTTGCTTGTGGGATATTTTTTTTGGAAATTTTTGATATTTTTTCTTTGGATTTGCGTTTTTTGGTTATTTTTTTATTGCTTTTTTTGTATAAGCCTAAGAAGTATTTTTTGGTTTATATTTTTTTGTTTTTGGGTATAGGAAGGGCTTTTTTGGATATTCATGAACCAAATCATTCTAGTATTGATTACTATATAGATGGCAAAAAGGCTAAAATTGAGGCTAGTGTTTGTGAAATGCCACAGAGGGCTATAGATAAGCAAAAAGTTGTTGTTTGTGCTGATAAGATTAATGATTATGAGATAGATTCAAAGATTTTGATAAATACAAATGCTTTTTTGGAGCTTGATTATGGTGATCGGGTGGATATTTATGGTGTGGTAAAAGAGCCTTTTGAGAATGAGGATTTTTCATATAAAAAATTTTTAGCAAAAGATGAGATTTATGGGGTTATGTATTATCCAAATGTGCAGATAGTTGATAAGAATCACTCTTTTTTGTCTTATTTGTTTAAATTTAAAGACAAGATGTCTGATGGATTGGAGCTTATTCCTTATCCAAATAGTGCTTTTTTGCAGGCTGTTTTGCTTGGTGAGAAAAATAATCTCCCAGATAATAGGCTTGATATGCTTAGAAAATCGGGTATTGCTCATATTGTGGCTCTTTCTGGGTTTCATGTGTCTATTTTGATTGCTGGACTTTTTGCTGTTTTGTCTTTTTTACCTAAGCGGGTAAATATGCTTATTTCCAGTGTTTTTGTGGTTTTGTTTTGTGTTATGGTTGGTAGTACTGCAAGTGTGGTCAGGGCTGGCATAATGGGTGTTTTGGCGCTTTGGATATTGCATTCTGGGCGTAATAGGCATAGTGTTTTTCTTTTGCTTTTGGCGAGTTTTTTTATGCTTATGTGGAATACTAAGATTTTGCTTTATGATATTGGTTTTCAGTTTTCATTTTTGGGTGTGCTTGGAATTTGCATTTTTAATTCGATTTTTTCTAGGTTTGATTTTTTTAAAAAGATGCCAAATTGGTTTGGTTTAAGGGATATTTTTGTAATTACTATTTCTGCGCAAATCATGATTTTGCCTTTGAGTGTTTTTCATTTTAAAGGGTTTTCTATGGTTGGGCCCTTGGTGAATCCTTTGCTTTCTTTTCTTTTGCCTTTTTTAATGGGTGGGGGAGTTTTGCTTGTTTTGACTTCGTTTTTTACGCCTTTGGCAAAGTTTATTGGATTTTTTGTAAATATTGGTGTGAGTTTGTTTTTTGGTGTTATTGAGTTTTTTTCTGGTTTGCCTTTTGCTTATGTTCAGATTGAAAATAGTTATTTTTTGATTTTTAATTTTGTTTTGATTTTTGGGATTTTGATTTGGAAAAGGGGTATTTTGAGAAAGTTAATTTGATAAATTTTGTTTAAATTAGTACTTTGTGAGGTTTGATGCAATGCTCAAGTCCTTTTGCTATGCAGATTAGTTCATTTTCGTAAAATAATGCTATGTCCTCAGTTATGCCTTTTGGATTTGGTAGTTTTTGACCGTGTTTTATTTTGTTTTTTGTGTCTTCATTTACATCTATGCAGTCTATATTGAGGTTGTTTTTTTGAAATGGGATTATGTTTTCTTTGGAGATTTCTGAGGCTTGATTAATGTTGAATTGACCAATTCTGTATCTATTTAGCTCTTCTAGGTATGCTCCTGTGCCTAATCTCTGTCCAATGTCATATGCCAGGCTTCGTACATAAAAACCGCTAATTACGGATACGTTTATTTCTAGGTGGGGGTAGTTGTAGTTAAGGATTTTTATATCGTTTACTTTTGTTTTGCGAGCTTTTATTTGGATTTTTTCGCCTTTTCTTGCAAGTGAATAGGCTCTTTGTCCGTTGATTTTTATGGCTGAATGAGCTGGGGGAGTTTGCATTATTTCTCCTTGGAAGTTTTTTAGGATTTTTTGAATTTCTTTTATGTCTGGTTTTGTTTCTGAGATTTTTGTAATTTCACCGTCTCTATCATATGTGTCTGAGTTTTTGCCTAGGTGCAGTTTGGCAATATAGCTTTTGTCTTCTGAGATTATGTATTCTAGGAGTTTTGTGCCTTTTTCTACGCCCAAGATTAATAAGCCTTCAGCAAATGGATCAAGTGTGCCTGCGTGACCTATTTTTTTGGTGTTGAGGATTTTTCTTGCTTGCCTGATTATGTCAAATGATGTCAGTTTTTGTGGTTTTTTGACTATTAAGAAGCCGTTTTTCATGATTTATGATAATTTGTTTTCCTTTTGTCATAGGATTTTCTCAACGAAGTCCATAGTGCGTGGATTGTTGCCAAATACAATTTTGTCGTTTGTTTTGCAGCCATTTTTAATTAATTCTTTTTCGATTCCCATTTTGCGCATAACATCTCTGAGGCGTTGTAGTCCTTCCCAGTTTTGGTAGTCGGTCATACTGGCTATTTGGCATATTCTAGGTCCTTGCACTTTAAATGTGTTTTCGTTTATTTGTTCTATTTCAAAGCGTTTTGACATTTTTTCGTCTAGGTGGGGTCTGAGAATAATATGTTTTTCTGTTGGGTCTTCTGTTTCTTGTTGTTCTTTGGTTTTTTGTTCTTGCGTGAGGTCAAATGCTTTTTGCAGAAGCTTAGAAGTGCCTTTGCGGATTGCTGATGAGATAAATAGTAGCTCTTTGCCTTTTAGGGCTTTTTTGATTTCTTTTGTTTTTTCTTCGTTTATTAGGTCTATTTTTGATATTGCTATGATTTCTGGTTTTTTTATTAGTTTTGGATCGTATTTTTTTAGTTCTGTGCGGATTGTCTCGTAGTCTTTGGCTATATCTTCACTGGTGGCGTCTATTAGATGAATCAGGACTCTATTTCTTGATATATGTCTGAGAAATTTATCGCCTAAGCCACGCCCTTCGCTTGCTCCTTCTATGAGTCCTGGTATATCACAAAATACTATTGAGTCTGTGTCGTTTATACGGGCGACTCCGAGATTTGGTATGAGTGTTGTAAATGGGTATGCGCCTATTTTTGGACGAGCTTCTGAGAGGACTGATATGAGTGTTGATTTACCCGCAGAAGGAAGCCCGATAATGCCAACATCAGCTACTAGTTTGAGTTCTAGGTGTATGTTTTTTTCTTCGCCTTTTTCGCCAAATTCAGCAAAGCCTGGTGCTTGGCGAGTGCTGGAGGTAAAATGAGCATTGCCATAGCCTCCACGACCACCTACTGCTGCTACATAGGTCATGTTGGCTTGGTTTAAGTCGGCCAAAACTTGGCTTTTGTCTTCGTTGTAAATGCTTGTACCGATTGGTACTTCTAGTGTTAGGTCTTCGCCTGCATGTCCGTTTTTGTCACGTTTCATGCCTGTTTGTCCTGGTTCGGCTTTGAATTTTTTGTGAGTATGTAAATGAATCAATGAGTTTAGATTTTCATTGGTATGGATTAATATATCGCCTCCTTGTCCGCCATTTCCACCATCAGGACCTCCTTTTGGTTGGTATTTTAAGCGAAGAAATGATACGCAGCCATCGCCTCCATTGCCTGCTTTGATATGTAAATTGGTTTCGTCGCAAAACATAAATATAATTAAAGCAAGGCAGATTATAGCATATAAAATAAGTACTTATATATAGATTTTTATGAAATCTTTTTGCAGATAAAAATTCTTGCATTTTTTTTAAAAATAGTCCAAAATGCTATGGACTTTTTATGAAATATGGCAGTACCAAAGAAGAAAACAGCTAAATCAAGGACTCGTGTAAGACATACAGCTTTTGTTAAAAAGACACAAAAGAAGATAATGGATAGAGTTTGCTTGTCTACTTGTAGTAATTGTGGCGAAAAGCGTCTTGCTCATCATGCCTGTGCTTCATGCGGTTTTTATAACGGTAGAGAGGTTGTAAAACAGCAAAAGGCTGAGGTAACACGTGTACAAGCTTAATTTTTTATTATTATAAGTTGTCTAAACTAAGACACTTATCAAGAGTTGTTGCCTTTCAGTCTTTGGTCGCTTTGACTGTTAATGGCAAGCAGGAGGCTGAAAAGATTTTTAATTATGTACAAGATGAGTTTTCCCCTGAACTCAGGGATTCTGATTTTGCAAGAAAGATATTTTTTGGAGTGATTGCAAATAGGGATTTTTTGGATAAGGAGATACAGGGTCTTGCGCCAAAATGGCCAATTTCTAAATTGTGTTCTATAGAACGATGCGTGCTTGAAATGGGGTGTTATGAGCTTTTTGATGTTAAGGATACTCCTTTGGCAGTCGTAATTGATGAGTGTGTGGAGATAGCAAAAGAGTTTGGAGATGAGACAGCTGGTAAGTTTGTCAATGGTGTTTTGTCGAGTTTTGCTAAGAAATATAGGAATTAATGATTTTTTCTAAAAAAACCAATAACGGCAGTAGATTTGAGGCTCTTGAGAAAAAACTTGGGATCAGTATGAATAAAAAAGAGTTTTTTGATGAGGCTTTTACGCATAAGAGTTTTATTAATGAGAATCGCACTAAAAATTTAAAGTACAATGAGAGACTTGAGTTTTTGGGTGATGCTGTGCTTGAGTTGCTTTGTACTCGTTTTCTTTTTGATAAATTTCCAAATGAGGAGGAGGGGGTGCTTACGGCTTATAGGAGTGCTTTGGTAAAGGGGCAAAATCTTGCGAGGGTGGCACGTGAGTTGGATCTTGGGGCTTTGCTTTTGATGTCAAAAGGTGAGGAAAAGTCAGGTGGTAGAAGTAAGTCTTATCTTTTGGCAAATGTATTTGAAGCGCTTGTTGGTGCTATATATTTGGATAGTTCTTTGGAGGAGGTGGATAGGATTTTGAGGAAGTTTTTGTTTCCAGAGATAAAAAATATTATCAAGCATAAGTTGCATAAAGATCCAAAATCACTTTTTCAGGAATATGCTCAAGAGAGGGTCAATACTACTCCGCATTTTGAGCTTATTTCTGAGAAAGGCCCAGATCATAATAAGGTTTTTGTTGTGGGGGCATATCTGGGTGAGCGTTGTGTTGCAGAGGGTAGGGGTTCGAGCAAGCAAAAAGCAAGCTCTGATGCAGCAAAGAATGCAATTATAAATTTAAATTGGAATTAATATGAAAATTGGAATTGTTACTTTTTCAAGTAGGCACAAGGGTGACGTTAATTTGGTGGAAGCTTATCAATTGGCTAAAAAGGCTCGTGAAATGGGTCATGAGGCCACTGTTTATCAGTCTCGGTATTTTTCTTTTTCTTTTGATCAAAAGGAGTCAGCGCTTTATTATAAAGGAAGGCCTTTTGATAAGAGTAAGATAGATATTGCTATTTCTAGGGCAAGTATTTACAAGGATGTAGCTGAGAGATTGTCTGTGCTTAGAGAGTTTGAGATTATGGGGATACCTATTTTAAATAATTATAAGTCAGTGCTTTGGGCTAAGAATAAATTTCATACTTTTCAGCATTTAGCTGCAAAGGGTTTGCCTTTGATTAAGACTGTTCTTTTGTCTCATTCTGATTATATTAATTTTGCTGTTAAGAAGCTTGGTGGTTTTCCGCTTGTGGTCAAGGCTGCTTCAGGTGTAGAGGGTAAGGGGGTAACTATTTTTGAGTCTGAGAGGTCTTTTCGTTCTGGTATAGAGCTGATTTTGAAAGATGAGGATCGCATGGATAATATCTTGCTTCAGGAGTATGTAGAAGCTGGTGGTATTGATTATCGTGTTTTTGTAGTTGGTGATAAGGTTGTAGGTCAGATGAAGCGTAGTGCAAAAGAGGGGGATTTTAGGGCAAATATTTCTCAGGGAGGCAAGGGAGAAAAGGCTGATTTGTCAGATGAGGTTAGGCAGATTGCAATTGATGCCACAAAGGCTTTAGGTTTGGATATTTCAGGTGTGGATATACTTTTAGCTAAGAATGGGCCTTTGATTTGTGAGGTAAATTCAAGTCCTGGTCTTAAAATAAGTAGAATCACATCAACTGATATAGAGAGGGAGATTGTTAAGATGGCTGAGAAAAAATGTCAAAACCATGCACAAAAAGATAATTCAAAAATTAAATAGGCTTTTTTCTTTTGATGACCAGGTGTTTTTGGCTTGTTCTGGTGGTGCGGATTCAGTTTTTTTGCTGGAAATGCTGCACTTGGCTGGTTTTAAAAATGTTACTGTGTTGCATTTTAATCATAATCTGAGAGGGGATTTGTCTGATGGTGATGAGGATTTTGTCGCTGAGCTTAGTTCTCATTGTGGGTTTGGTTTTGTAAGTGAAAAATGGCAAAAACCTTCTAAGTCAGAGGAGGATTGCAGAAAGGCTCGTTTTGATTTTTTTGATCGCAATAGGTCAAATAAGCCACTTCTTTTGGCGCATCATGCTGATGATGATGTTGAGACTTGTTTTTTTAATTTTTTACGGGGGACAGGTCTTAGGGGGCTTTCTGGGATAAGTGAGATTGATTTAAGAAGGCAGTTTTATAGGCCTTTGTTGGATGTTTCTAAGGCTGAGATATTGGAGTATATGGAATCAAATCAGCTCATGTATAGAGATGATGCGAGTAATTTTGAGAGTGAATATGCGAGGAACTATCTTCGTAATGAGATTTTTCCTTTGATTGAGAAAAAATTTCCTTATTTTAAGGGTTCTGTTAAGCGTCAGAAAAGTATTTATCAAGATGTTGAGGATTTTTTGGCTATTGAGGCAGGTTGTTTTATTGATGGTGGGAATGAGTTTTCTAGGTCTGATTTTGCTAGGTTGCATAAAGCTCTTCAGAGGGCTGTTGTTCGTGGTATTTTTGATGTGAATTTAGATGCTAAAAATGTTGATGATTTGATTGATTTTATTGGAAATGGAGTGAGTAATAAAAAAATGATTATCAAAAATAGGCAAATTTTAATATTTGGGGATAATTTTTTCTTTTCAAAACTTTAAAACAATGGAAGAATAGGCGTATGAAAAAAATAGCAGTTGTATTTTTTCCGGGAATGAATTGTGAGGTTGAGTCTTTGCGTGCTTTGTGTCGTAATGGGCTTGATGCTGAGATTGTTCGCTGGAATGAGGACAAAAGTGTCCTAGATAAATTTGATGGAGTATTGATTCCTGGGGGGTTTTCTTTTGAGGACAGGGGTAGAAGTGGAATTGTCTCATCAAAAGAGCCGATTTTAGATAAAATTCGTCAGATGGTGGATCAGTCAAAGCCTGTGATAGGGATTTGTAATGGTGCTCAGGTCTTGGTTGAGGGTGGTCTGGTGCCTAGTATTACAGATGGTGTTGATATGTCACTTGCACGTAATAAGCGTATCTCTGTTGAGGAGGAAGTGCTTGGTACGGGTTTTTATCATGATTGGGTGTATATTAAAAATACTGCTGATAAAAAAAGAACACCATTTAATAATTTTGATCAGGTCATAAAAGTGCCTATTGCTCATGGAGAGGGGAGATTTATCGCATCAGATAGTGTGATTGATTATTTAAATCAAAATGACATGAGGATTTTTACTTATGTTGATCATAGTGGTAATGCGATAGATCAATTTCCAATTAATCCAAATGGAAGTGTTTTAAATCTGGCGGGAGTGAGTAATGTATATGGAAATGTGCTTGCAATGATGCCACATCCAGAGCGTACTGAAAATGGAGATGTGATTTTTGAGTCTTTAGCTAAGTGGTTTGAAGATGGCAAGGTGTATCTATCAGCTAAGCCAGAGCTTAATTTTGAAGATAGGCAAGGTGCTGTAAGGAAAAATTATGATATTGAATTTTATGTTGAGTTGAAAATCACAGATAATACTTGCAAGACTATTGAAAGGGCACTTGCTAAGACTACTAAAAAAGATGCAAAATTAAGTAGAAGGTTGTTTTGGGGTGTTAATGTTAGTGGCGATTTGCATGATTTGGCATTTCAGATGGCTAATTCGGGTGAGCTTTATAATGTAAATAAAGAAAATTGTGTAATTAAAATAGCTGATAAGTATTATAAGGTAGTTGAAAATGCTTTAGAGGAGATAGAATTTGCATTAAGTGATAGTTTTATAGCATTTGATAAAGAGGATTTTATAGGTCAGGAAAAACAAGAAAAATTGGCTCATCATCTATCAATTAAAGATGTTCAGGTTAGATATGGTGTGGTTTGGGGATTTTCAGGTGTGAGTTTTGAGGAGGTTTCTGAGAGTTGTATTTTTACAAATCCTGTTGCAGGCTATCTAGTGAGACAATGATAAAACATTTTGCAGTAGTATTGCCGGATATTAGAAGCGGATTTAATGTGGGAGCATTTTTTAGGACAGCTGATGGATTGGGTGTTGATCATGTGTATTTGTCAGGATATACTCCTTATCCTCCGCATAAAGAAATCAGTAAAACAGCCCTTGGAGCAGATGATTTTGTGGAGTGGACTTATTATATGGAGACAGGGGATTTGCTTGAGTATTTGAAGCAAGAGGGGTATTTTTTTATTTCTCTTGAAAAAATTCAAGGTTCAAAGCCGCTTGGAAAATTTGAATTTCAAGATCAGGAAAAGATTTGCTTGATCTTGGGAAATGAAATAGAAGGTGTATCAGAGGATATTTTAAAAATATCAGATGAGATTTTGGAAATTGAGATGAAGGGCAGAAAAGAATCGTTTAATGTGTCTGTTGCTGGAAGTATTGCCATGTATCAGTTGCTTTTAAAAGGTCAAAAAATATGATTATTTTGGAAGATATAAAGACAGCAATAAAAAGAGATCCTGCTCTTAGGAGTGGTTTTTTGAGTTTTTTTGAAGTATTTCTTTATCAAGGGGTTTATGCGATTGTATTGCATCGTATTGCTCATTTTATTTGGAAGTTGAAAATACCTTTTATTCCGAGGTTTGTTTCGCAGGTTTCAAGATTTTTAACTCAAATTGAGATTCATCCTGGTGCAAAAATTGGGCGTAGGTTTTTTATAGATCATGGCTCAGGAGTGGTTGTGGGTGAGACTGCTGAGATAGGAGATGATGTTTTGATGTATCATCAGGTGACGCTTGGTGGTACTAGTCTGAATACTGGCAAGCGTCACCCGACTATTGGTAATGGCGTGATGATAGGCGCAGGGGCAAAGCTTTTTGGGCCTTTGGTGGTTGGTGATAATTCACAAATAGGAGGTGCAAGTGTTGTTACAAAAAATGTTCCAGCAAATTCGGTAGTGGTAGGAAATCCGGCTCGTATAATTAAGCAAAAAGGTGTAAAGGTGGTAGAAAAGGTAGATACGGCCAATTTGCCAGATCCAATTCGTCTTGAGTTTGAGCGTTTAAATGAAAAAATAAAAAAATTGGAAAAAAAGCTTGAAAGATAAGTAAAATTGAAATAATATATCTTTCGCACGTTAAAATGATTGGTTTATGGTTTTGGTTACTGGGTTTGCGATTTGTTTGCTTGGGTTATTGGGTTATTGAGGTTTAAGATAGTGAGTCGCTGAACACTTTTTTTGTTCAATATATAGGAAATAGTTTTATGGATAGCGAGAGGTGAGGTGATATGTGTAGGGTAACGCGGAGAGATGGCAGAGTGGTCGCCATATGATTAGAGACGGTACTATAAACACTAGATTAATACATTAAAAACTCGGTTATTATCTCGATACTGTCGCAAGTCAGATTGAGATATATATATAACAAAACGCGGAGAGATGGCAGAGTGGTCGAATGCGACGGTCTTGAAAACCGTTGTGGCGGCAACGTCACCGTGGGTTCGAATCCCACTCTCTCCGCCAGAACATACACTAATGGCACCTGATTCCTTTCCACCCTAGTGGACAGTAATGAGGAGCTTTTGTGTATCTAAAGAATTTAAACCCTTTCTGGGATTGAGTTTAGTATTTCAAGGGTAGTAGACCTATAACCATATTTAGAATGAGCACTAAGGGCGGCTTAGTATTTCCAAAAACCAATAGATATTAATGTCTTACGTACTGCCCAAAAGACAAAAACATGAATTAAAGGCCATGTTACACAATGAACAATTTCTCCTAATAAGTACTCAGGCAGTATTAAAACAAAGCTGTAATAGAAAAAATAAAGACCACTTCCAACAAAACTGTTAAAGAGAGGCGAAAAACCATTAGCTGAGTTGTAGTGTATTTTCCCATTTCTGGTTAGAAGCTCAAATAGAACCCAAGTTACGAGAATTACTCCAATCACTAAGTAGTGACTTGATAGTTGGCTTATAATTTCCCAAGCAAAACTATTTATAGTTGAGTTTAGACTATTGGAGAGACTGCAAACATTTTCTAGCGAAGTATCCATATTAAACTTTTCTGATTCTATCTATTCGATATGTGTAAGCTCTTCTTCTATGACCATATCCAGAGAAGCATTGTATGTGATTCTCATCTATTATTCGGAAATTAGAGTAAGTAGTTGGACTTGTTTTGTCTTTGTAATAAAAACTTATGGTTCTACCAGATCTTTGGCATTGTTGTAAGTAAGAACGAATTTTTTCTATGGATACCTCTGGAGTAAAATTTTTATCAAAACTACTAATGGTTTCTAATCTTTTTCTTTTTACAGCTTCTAGGCCAAGTTTTTTTCTAAATGTATGAAGAATTCTATTGTTTTCCTTTTCATAACAATACACACATAAATCAGTGTTTTTGAAAGGGAAATACTTTGCTTCATAAATCTCACCATGCCCTTCACAATAACGATTGTCTCCACTTCGGAGAGCATCAATATTTTGATGTAATTCTTCTAGAATTTCTGATTTTGAGACTTTTTTTTTAGTAAAAGATTTGTAAGACGAACATTCAATGTTTCAATAGGATCTTCTCCTAAATTAAAACGGTTTATTCGAATAAATTTATATCCATAGCCTTCTAGAATTTTTTGACGATAGACGTCTTCATCTTTCATATAAAATTCGTAGTTTGAAGCGTTTACTTCAGATAAATCAGTAAAGTGTTCTTTAAATCCATCATATTCGATGATGATTTTTTGATTTTTAAAGATTAGTAGAAAATCAACTTTGTAAGCTGGATGACTATAAGTCTTATCTAGTTGTTTTAAGTATTTCCCAAGCTCAAATTGAGGAATAAACTCAATATCTTCTTTATTGTTTTTATAGAATGGCGTTTCATAAAAGTATTTTTGAATTTTATGTTCCATCCCTGATTTTTCATCTGTTCCTCCAATAATTTGTTTCTTACCTTGTTCTAGCTCGTTCTGATAGTGAATTAAGGCAGTTTTTATTTCACCAGAGAATTCTTCAATTGGTTTACTCAGAACAAAGTGAATACATTCTTTTGCACGACTAAAGCCAACGTTTAACCGTTGAGCTTTAACGGTTCCCTCATATTCGTCATCACCAGCAGACAGATCTTTTGGAAAAATCCAAACGAGCTTATCTTTCTCTTTGGTTGCTACCATAGAATAAAATATATAATCACGTTCTTCTCCCTGACAGGTATCAAATGTCATAATTTTCAGTCGACATTTTTCAAATAACCAATCCCTTTCTGAAAGTGCATTTATTTTTTCCCATAGCAATGAGACTTGTTCTCTATGAGGAGTGATAATTCCCAAACTTTGTTCTATATCGTTCTCTTTAAGCTCTTTTAATTTTTCAATAATAAAGTTGGCCTCTAATTCGTTTGTATTTTTTGTTTCATCCAACAACCCATCATGATCTATAACCTCAAATTTTATAACTTCATCGATAGGCTTTCCTCGAACCTTCATACATTGAAGCTGGTTACCATAGAAATACTTATCAGAATAAGAAATAATTTCTGGGTAACAACGGAAGTGCTTCTTGAGAAGACATTCATAATTACGGATAAATCGAGTGAACTTAAGAATTGAATTCTTTATATCAAAATTATCTTTAATTTTATTCATCCAACCGAATGTATCTTCTCCGTTTATTCGTTCGTCTTTAAAAGTTTTTTGAATATTGCTCTTATACTGTTGGTTTGTAACCTTGCTGGCATTATTCGACTTAACATTTGAAAATTGTTTATCGTCCCCAAGAATGACTATTTTCTTTCCTCTAATAAGTGCTGGTAACGCTTGAGCAATACTAACCTGAGAAGCTTCATCAATAATTATTAAATCAAACAGATCTTTCTCTAGGGGAATAAACTCTCCATAATCTCTAATTCCAGCAAGAATACAGGGGAAAGCTTTTTTTAAGTTTTCAAATAATCCTTTTGGGAATTTTTCTTTGTTTTTGATGATGTTTTTTAAGGTATTAGCCTCACTCGCATTGTTATCTACGTACTCAATGATTCTTTTGTCTAAGAAATGAGTCATTTCAGCGGTAACAAGTTCTTCAACTTCGTGTATAGACTTAGCATAAAGATCTTTAGGCTGATTTTTGAAACCCTCTTCAAGTAAATTTTTAACCCTTTTTAGTTCTAAATATTTTTGAAGATTTTCATTTTTAAGAAGATCTTTTGCCTTTTGGGACATACTTTTTAGTGACTCAAATTCTGACGGTTGTAGTTTTTTTATCGTATTGTTAAATTCTTCAGGATCTTCTAACTCTTTAAAAACATAAGAAAACAAGTCATAAGCCTTTTGAAGTGTTGTGATTTCTTTTTCAGGGTTTTCTATTCCAAAAAATGGAAAGGTTTCTTTAAATTCTCTTGTGGCTTTTGTAATGTTTCCATCTTGGAATAAGTAGCCCAATAATGGTCGTTTAAGTTTTTCTAATTTATTAATGTAAGTAAGGAAAACATCTAATGCACTTGCTGGATCTTCATCTTCAAAAGAGAACTGATCAAGAGTTGACGCTTCAAATTTATCAGAAAAGAATTTTTGAGCATTTATTATGATTTGCTCAATTTGTAACAAATTTTCTATATCTGACTTTTCACAATTTTCTAGAGTTAAATAATTGGATATCTGCTCTAACAGATCTTTTTCATCTTTTGTGAGACTGGTAGTTACATCAATATTTTCAAAATAGAAGGATACATCCTCCATACTTATATTTTCATAGAACTTTATGTTTTCTTCTAAATTTTGTTTTGAAGCTTCAATTAAATCTACTTTTCTTCCAGTATATTGATCTTTTTTATGCTTATAAACTCTATAATGCTCCTTGAGCTGGTTCATTGTTTGTTCTCCAACTATTTTGTAGAATTTATTTCCTGTTTTCCCAAGTCTTAAAATTGGATTTTGAAAACCATCTTCATGGCGAACTTTATTTAATGTTTCTGATATTTTATCTTCTACAACATCAAGGGCTTCTTTCTTATCCGAGAGAACCAAAACAGATTTTTCTTCTAATAAAGCCTTACAGATGATGGCTGTAATAGTATGACTTTTTCCTGTTCCAGGTGGACCTTCAAGAATTAGGAATTTGCAATTTTCTTTTTGTAAAGCCGTTAAGACCTGCTTTTGTTCATCATTTAATGGAATAGGACTTTCAACCGTTAGTTTTTGAGCAATATCACTATTGTGCCATTCATCACCAACTTCTTCCATAAAAGCTCTTGGGTTCTCTTCCACAAAACCATTTAGAAGTGTTGAAAAACTGGCTAGTAAATCTTCGTTTCCTAATATCTCTTCATAATCATTGATTAGTGCTTCATCTGAACGATCAAAAAGAAACAAATATGATTTATTTGAGAGATAAGTAAGTAGGTTTATACTCTTTTGCAAGTCTGATTTTTGGACATCAATACTTCGGTTTAACTCAAAGAAGTTTTCAATCTTTTGTATAATATTTGTCAGTGTTGGTAAAAAGGGATTCTCTTCGTTTATGTACAAAATACGCTCAAAGCTACCAGCCAGAGTGTCTTTTTTTCCAAATTGTTGATTAAATTCTTGAACAACAAAGTCTATTGCTTTGGTATTAACATATACTCTTTTTTCAAAATTAAAGATGAACTTATTTTCTTCCTTTTGAATCCCTACAGGAATATAAAACACTGGAAACTTTTCTTTTCCTAGAGCTATTTCATAAAAGTATAGATAGACCTCTGTCTTATCAATAAGTTGGTTGTTTCTATAAATTTGATATAAATCGTAGAAAGCATCACTTACCGATATCTCCTCGAAGAACTTTACCAAATTTTTCTTAAGAGTTGGTAAAGTTAAAATTGTTTTAAGAGACTCTTCGAGATTAAAATCTTCTTTTTCTTGAAAATATTGTTGTAACATTTCCATATATTGATTTTCAAAGACTGCAAAGAGAGCTTCAATTATCTCTGCTTCTAATTGAAATTTGCTGTTTTCATCAGCTAAGTCTAAATTTTCTAAAGGCTTATCCAAATCATCTAAAAAGGGTAAAACAAAAATTCTTCCTAAAAACTGTTTAGTGTCATCTTTGGCTTCTTCTAAAAATTTGTCATATTCTTTGGCATATATTGCAAGCTTTTCTTCTAAGTCTGTTTGTATTTCTTTAATAGCTTTTACAAGTGATTCTTCTTCTATTTTATCAACTCGACCTTTAATTAGTTTTAATAAAGCATCAGGAATATTGTTTGTATAACCACCTTTTTTAATCGTTATTGAATCTTTTTTAAATCCACTATTGAAAAGAGTTACTAAATCTTTTTTTAGTTTAGGGTACTTTTCTAAATCAAAACCAACTTTTAAATCTTTAACTGTTTTTTTAATTGTGTTTCGTTTTGGAATTCTTCGCTTTTTAAAATCTGTTTCCAAAAAACTCATAAAGTATTTACCAACTTCTTTTACAAATAGGTTCTCTGATGGATTTTTTATATTATTACTCATTATTCACTGATAAGTTCATCAATAGTTATTAACTCTCTTGGAAAAGAGTTTTATATTAAAGATTTTGTTATTGTCATTCTTTGACTTTTCTCTCTCTAATTCTAGGAAATTACATTCCCCATAAGATACAAACATAATAATGTTTTTATATAATTTTTACAAACGACCTTTACTCCAAAATAATTAATCCATTCTTAATCTTTAGCTTATCTTTAAAGCTTCTCAAAATATCAGATTTTTCTTTGTTTGATCCATCCTTGAGAATCCCGACTAAGTACTCTTGAATCGTAATTGGATTGTCTGCGGATCTATATCGATTTATTTTTTCTAGATCATCCTTAATACGTCTATTAAGTCTTAAGTGTTCGGCTTTTACGGCTACTACAATTTTAGCTACTTCATCGAATAATTTCTCTTCCCGAATATACTTACACTGACATTTTCTCGTACCACCGTATTTGTTACATTTGTAGTAGGTGTATTCTTTGCCGTGTCGGTTTATGTGAGCGGTTCCACTTACGCCTGAGCCACAATCGGCACACTTTAAAATCTTGCTGAAGAAGAAATCTTTACGCCCCCATTTTCCTTTCTTACAGGTTTTCAGATTCGCTTGAGCTTTATCAAAAAGTTCTTTGGTAATGATTGGTTTATGAATTCCCTGATATATTAATCCGCCATAACTGAACTCTCCATAATAAAAGGTTTCTTTTAGGATTTTGTAAGTCAGACTCAGTCCCACTACTTTTCCTGTGATACTTCTGAAGCCTTCATCTTCTAAGTATTCTTTTACCTGTCTTCCGCTCAAGTTGTTGTGGGCGACATATTCAAAAGCCTTTTTAATAAACGGAGCACGTTCTTCGTCTAGTTCTATCGTGCTGACTTCTCCATATTTTGCTCCTCGTACTAGTTTGTAACCAATTGGAACGGGTCCAGGTCTCACACCCATTTCGCATTTGGTTCGTTGCCCTCGTTTTACGTTCTTAGATCTATTATCGTTCTCTAGTTTTGCTTGAGAACAGAGAATCATGAGAAGGAATTTTTCATCTGGGGTATTAGTAAAACCTTGCCCACTGGTTTTAATTTTTACTAGTACTTTCTGATCCATCATATCGACCAGTCTTCCTAAATCTCCAGCATTCCGACTCAGTCTATCTGGGGCCCATGTCAGAATGGCATTAAACCGTCCTTCCTGTAGACCTTCCAAGAGCTGAATAAATCCTGCTCTTTTTCCAGAATCTTTGGCGGATTTACTTTCTTGTATTCGTTCTACAATATTGAGTCCTTGTTTCTCCGCAATGCGTTCCATTTCGGTTATTTGTGACCCGATTGATAGAGCTTGTTTTTCATCTGATTCAGATGATTTACGAGCGTATAAACAGTAATTTAGTTCTTCCATTTTTTGAATAAATTATTTATTCATATTAATGACAAACAAGGTTATTGAGTCTAGACTTTTTTCCCTCTAAAAGCTGATATAAAGACTTTTACAAAAATCCTGATTCTGCTATATTTATCTTGCGACTCAATAATGATTTATTTTAAAAACCCTAACCGGCGAAAGGTGCTTGTACCTACCCGAATGGATGCCCACAAGAATGAGGGCAGTTCTCTTCATTGAGGTATCCATAGGGTATGTTGTTATTGGGTCGCACCTTGACGCAACTGCCCTCACTTTGTGGTGATGGTTTTTTGTGTTTTTCAATTTTTTAATTTTTTCACATCATGAAAAACAACACGCCAGTAGGAACGGATAAAACGCCTCCTAAAAAATCTACATTTGTTTCAGTTTTACAATGGATATTTGTTTTAGGTATTGGATTACCAATGACTTTAGCTTTTATCTCAGGTTTTACCGAAGATGAAACTGCATCTCCAAAAGAAGTAATAACAACAAGCGAAGATAAGGTTCAACCAGTTGAGTATACAATTATCAAATCAGAAGACGAAAGTCACAAAGCGCTTGGTAATAAATTACTTTCTCAGTATTCAGCGCAAGAACTAAACAATTTACCGATTGATAAAAAGTTTGGGTATAGCATCATTGTATCCCCACAGATAAAAGAAAAAGAAGTAGTACCAACCATTGATAAAATTATTAAAGACCTTACTTCAAAAGATGGTGATCTAGATGAAATAACCTTGTTTCTCTACAGTGATGAATCGATTGCTAAAAACGGACTCTATGATGTGGCTCGTGCCACATGGGCACCATACGGAAAGCTTGGAAACATGACTCCAGAAATTGCTAGAAGTAATGACCGTAGTTCATACAAAACAACTTATGATATCAAGGAAAACCTAGAAACCTATTTAGCTAAACGAGGTGAATCAGAGGAAAAATTTGTACTTACCGAAGAACAAAGAAGAACTTTCTTTAAAGAAGTTGGAAAAGCAGAACGAAGAGCTTCAGATGAAGCTAATGCCAAATACCCAATTAATAACTGGGAAGATAAGGCTGAGCTCACAAGAAATATGGATTACCTCTATCAACTTGAAGAAAAGTATCGAGCAGAGGTTTTTAAAAAATATGGCATTACAGATAATCAATACACTGAAATCATCACAGAAGGAATGGAAGAAAACTGGGAAATTGGGTTCTAAAACCTCAAAAGTTCAATAGTGACTGTTCCCATTTTTTTATTTCTTTCACTGAAATAAATAACCATTTGGGAAAAAGCATCAGCCAGATCATCGTGTTTCTCAACGCCAAAATCGAGTATTTGATTTTCTAAATCTTTTATTCCAAACGTAGGAAACCAAACCTTCCCAGAGCGAATGGCTTGTCCACTCAAGGCAAGCCTTGCTCGTTTATCTCCTTTGGGGCTTACTGGTTCGATATTCATATCAGGACATTCACTTCTTAGTTGTTGTGTCAAAGCTTTCTGGTAACCAACTTCTTCAATCAGTACCGTTTGTTTTTGATTTTCACTTCCTGGTCGGTTGTACAGTTCTTGGATTTTGGAAACAGTCTCGGGGAAAGTTAATTTCTCATTGATAGGATATGGATGAATAAATAAGAATTCTTCTCCATCCAAAGTAAAAATCATACCAGTAACAATGGTTGTGTAGTCGGCTTTCTGACTTTCGGAAACGGCTAAATCCATACTTAGTAAAATTTCTTTTAGTACCGCTCCTTCTGGAATGTTATCAATATATTTCATCCACTCCTTAAAAATCACTTGCTCACAGGTCGGCATTAAATAGAGCATAAATTCTCTTTGAAATGTGGCTTCATCTGCAACTTTTCGCCTTAAGGCTTCGATGTCTGCCATAGTCTTAAATTTTCTAGGCCACAAAATTACGCCATCCTTAACCAGCGGAAATTCATGAAAACTCCCATCTTTTTCGCCTGACTCAATTTTTTCTTTGAATCGATTCAAGACGGCATCCCGATGAAGCAGATTTCCCACAATAACCATCTTGGTTGTAATTTGATCTCCTAGATTAAATACATCTCCTGACAGCCAGTTAAATATCTTGTCTCGTCCATCTTGAGTTCGTACAGAATCTAGATCCTCAATATCATCACAGATAAGTAGATCTGGTCGAGTGGCACGATGCTTGATTCCTCGAATTCATTGTTCGTTAGACGAAATCATAATTCGGGCATTATGTTTGGGAAGTACGATAGTACTACTGTTCCACTCGTTACTCTCTTCTCTGAATGGTCCGAGGTTATGAGCCAGTAGTTTGTTATGTTCCAACTCTGCTTTTAAGTTGGAAAAAATAAGCTTCGCTTGCTTTTGGGTTCGACTAAATATCACAACGAATTTCTTTTGTTGCTTTCCCAGTATCGCCCAGATTGGATATGACATACTGACAATAGTTGATTTTCCAGAGCCACGGAAAGCCTGAATGATGACAAGTGATTCATCATTTTCGGTGAGATCAATAATCTTTTTCTGAAAATCTGCCGTAGGACAGGTAATATAATCAGAAAAGTACATATGGAAGAACCAGTAATGGCTTTCTTTTGTAATGGCTCGTCGTAAAACTTCATCCTGAGCCATATTTTTTAGTAATTCTTGTTTTTTATTTTCATGTGTCATTTTCTTCTAAGTTAGGAGCTATTAAGGTGAGGGCTTGCTCTAATTGAGCCTGTTGTTCTTCATTTAAAGTTTCGTCTGTACTTCGTATATCAGCGGAAACCTTTACTCGGGTGGCATAGTCTTTGTGATGGTGCTTGAGCCAAAAGATAATGGCGGTTAGATTCTTATCCTTGATTGAAGATAGTAGTTGTGACTCTGCCATGTCGTTCATTAGATGTTTTCCCTCAAGCAGAGCTTTATCGCTCTGCTTTCGAAAGTCTGGATCTTCTTTACGCCAGCGGTAATAAGTCGCTCGACTGACACCACTTTTCTCACACACCAGCTGCACAATTGGTGTCTTTTGGAGATGAGATAGGATAACCGCTTTTTGTTGCTGTTGCCGTGTATCTATTTTCTTCTTCATAGTTTTTTGGCTTTAAGAGCGGTTAGTTTTTCCCAACGATCAATGATTACTTGGCAGTACTCAGGTGAGAGTTCTACCATCAAACATTTTCGTTTGGTTTGTTCGCAAGCAATGAGCGTAGAGCCGCTTCCTCCAAAGCAGTCATAGACAAAATCTTTCGTTCTTGAAGAATTGAGAATTAGTCGCCTCAAGATTGAAATCGGCTTCATGGTCGGATGTAGATCATTCTTTTTCGTCTTCGGACTAATCAGAATAGATTTATCTTTGGACTTCAGAAACTCATGAGTACCTCTCCAGCCATAGGCAATGAGTTCGTGCTGTGGCAAGTAGTCGAGTCTTCCAATGACGGCTCCTGTTTTTACCCACACTAAAAGCTGTGAGAATTTAAATCCTTGATCAAGTAAGGCTTCTCGCATTGGAAACATCATCTTGTCAGAATTGAAAATGTAGTACGTATTCTTTCGTTCTAAGAGATCTTTGATTGGATCGAGCCAACGGCTCGTAAAATCTTTAAACTCTTGATCTGACTGAATATGATCATTCTCTATGGGTACGTGTTCTTGTTTTGATTTCGTAAACCCCTTCTTTCCCTCTACAAGAGCAACTCCATACGGAACATCAGTCAAAATAAGTTTTATCTTATCCTCTCTAAGAAGCTTAGAAACAATTTCAGAATCAGTCGCATCTCCACAAACAAGCCGATGATCGCCTAACTGAAAAATATCGCCGTATTTAATTACATTTTTTGACATGGTTTTTGGGGTTAAGAGCTAAATAACGTTGGATGATGACATCACAAAAACGAGGATCTTTTTCTACCAAGAAGACTTTTCTCCCGAGTTGTTCACAAGCAATCAACGTAGATCCCGATCCTCCGAACATATCAAGCACATGGTCTCCAACTTTAGTACATCGCTTGAGAGGTTTTTCATGAAGCGTCACAGGTTTTTGTGTCGGGTGGAGGTATTCTGATGTCGGTAGTCGTTTTACCATCCAGATATCCAGCAGATCCATGATGTCATCAATGGTGCGGTTACCTGTATCAATTTCAGGATTCAGAATTTCAGTAAAGTTCAGAGACTTATCTGATAAATACGGTTTACCAATTGTCCCATACACGCATGGTTCAAAACACTTATTAAACGCCACTTGAGGAGTGGTATTCTGATTGTTCTTGATCCACAAACACACTCTCTTGTTATCAATGCCGTGTTGCCGATACACATCCTGAAGTACGCCAATATATTTCTGGTCACACCAATAAAAAATATGAGCATTAGGTTCACAATGTTTTAATCCGCTTAGAAGTGTTGCTTCCAAAAATTTTCGGTACTCAGATTGAGTTAATTTGTCATCAACCTCTCCGCATTTGTACTTATCTTTTTCGCCTAAACCTTTCTGGTAATCATAGGAAATATTATACGGAGGATCAGAATAGATAGTGTTGATTTTATTGTCTCCAACCAATCTTTTTACAGTTTCTGGATCTGTTGAATCTCCACAAACAAGAAAATGATTTCCTAGTTGGAACATTTCTCCATCTTTGGTTCTGGGCTCTTCGATTTCTTCCAATTCCTTCTGAACATCAAACTCATCTTCTTCGAGTCCAAGACTTTCGTCCCAAATGATAGAAAGATCTGAATCATCAAACCCCACATCAAGTAGAAGCTCTATATCGAACTCCGCTAGGAGTTTGAAATTCCATTCTCCAGTATTACGATTAAGACGCAGATTTAACTCCTTCTCTTTGGCTAGATCGGGAATATTTACAAAGACGACAGGAACTTCTTTGAAATTTAGCTTCTTGGCAACGTGCCAACGAAAATGTCCGCCAATAAGGATATTTTCTCGTCCTTTGGCTTTATTGACGATAAACGGATCAATTAGACCAAACTGAGAGAGACTTTCTGTTAAGCTCGCTTCTGCTTTTTCATCCCACTTTCGTGGGTTGTATTCGGCAGGTTTGAGCGAATTAACAGGTACGTAAGCGATGTTGATGTTCTTGTTCATGTGAATGAATTAAAAAATAAAATAAGAACGTGCTCAGCATCTACAGAACTTCGAGAAGAGTTTTGGCTCTTTTTTTATTCCGTTGCTGAGCACGCCCCGTCTGGTAAGGCTCTTGCCTTCCAACATCGTGCTTGAAAATTTTTACCAATTTAGCAGCGCTTCTCGGTGAAGGTTTCCAAATTGATCAACCACAATTGTGTGCTTTTTTAAAAACTCTGTCAAACCGAAAACCTAGTCATAGAGAGAAAACTCGGGATAACTCGTAAAAGCTCCTTGACGAAAAACAGATGAAAAACCTTACAGAATTTAAGGGGTATCTATTCAAAATTTCTTCAAAGGGTAGAATGAACTTATTCGTTTCTAAGCCCCAATATTATGAAACTTGAAGAAAAGGCGATCGCAGAGTTCCAAAGAATTTACAAAAAAGAATACGGCAAGGAGCTACCCTATGAAGAAGCCGAAAAACAAGCTTATCATTTGATACGTTTTGCGGAGTTAATGGTGGATATGTATATGACTGATGAAAACAGAAAAGATCGGTTAAAAACAGAGCCCAAAGGATTCCCTCTAGATGGTGTTGGCTATACTTGTCCTATCTGTGGACAAAATACACGAGAAGGAGAGGCATGGTTTGATAAATATGGTATCAAGTGTCTAACTTGTAAGAAAGGGATTGATCGAAAAGAGATTCCTGCCTCGATGGCTAAGTTTACTGATAAATGGTATTCAAAATATGATATGGAAAGTCGATTTGGCTTGAAAACTCCAACGCTCAGAAAGTGGGTTAGAAATGGAATTTTAAAGTCTAGATGTATCACTAATGATGGCAAAGGCGTACACGCTGAAATCTTTTTAATCAAAGATGACAAAGGTTTTCTTCCACCAAAAGAGTTAACTGAATCTCAAACTGTTCAGGAAGAAAAAGATGGTCAAACGTGGATTCGTTCCGAACCATGCTACAGATTTGTTGATCCATACAAACGCTTAGAAGGATATGAAATTATGAACTACTTAAATTTTGTTAAAGCAGATGAATAAACCAGAATTTACTACTCCATCAGAAATGAAAAGACTCATAGAAATCTTAGAGGAGCAGCAAGACAAAGAACGAACAACTCCTGAAGGCTATATTCGTCTGAAGAATGGAGAACTGGTGATGTTGTAGTTTCTTGGAATGCTAAAACGACTATTCAAATCTCTTTTAAAAAGTAGTATAAATATATTGTTTTGTTCAATTATTTTTAAATGCAAAAAATAGATAAAGCTATTTTGAATATAGATAAACTTCTTTGTTCTAATATTGATAAATTTGATGATACAGAACGGGGTGTTTTATCTCAAAATATGTTGGCACACCTTCGAGATTTTGTTGAGCATATCTCTTTAAAAGTTTTTAGTAATGGGGAAGATATTGAAATTAACTATGAAAATATTCAACTAGGAAATTCTCATGTTGCAAGAATAGGGAAATTGAAATTCTTAAAAAAATTTCATAAATTACTACAAAAGTCTACTTCTCATTACACGTTTGATGAAGAAAACTCCGAAAGGTTGATGTTAAAGTACTATGAGTACTTATTAAAGATAAAATCGTTTCTTAAAAAGCAGTATGACTTAGAAGTACTAGGTAATATTAGTAGATTTCCCATAAATACAGATAAGGCTCTTAGTGAGTACTACGAAAAAATTGCAGAGAAGATAAATCAACCTGTCTCTAAAAGATCTAAAATACCTTCTGGTGATAGGTATTATATTCAAAAAATAAAACCCTTTTTTGTGGGTTATGAAGTTTATTACGAAGTAACTTTTACTCGTGCCAGCAACAATATCAGTAAATTTGATAGAATTATTGCATTCACACGGTTTGATATTCCTCCAAATTATGCCGTAAAACTTTCAATTAGTAGTGATAACATAAGTGTCTTAGATAAATCTATGCCAATTCAAATTATTGATAATTGGGATATATCAATTCGACCATGTGAGCTTAATAATTTTGCTAAAATATTTGGAAAAGATTTGAAAATGAGAGGAAACTCTCCTGAATCACGAGAGCTTATGTCTCTTCTGAAAAGATCTGGTCTGAATTTGTCAGAAATTATGAACCTTCCTGATTCTAATTATGAAGGTTTTAAAAATGCGTTGAAAATGAAAGTTAAAACTACTCATTTTCTAGACGTATTAGATGAGTGTCGAAATTTAATTAAAAACAAAAAACCAGGTCATAATATCATTGTTTATTTACTTTATCGATTAGATAACAAAATCATAAAAAAGCAGTACAATCCTATTTCTTGTGCTAAACTATCAGATTTACATCTAGAGTATGGTTGTATTCCTTTTGAAGAGATGCCATTTAATACATCTCTAAAAAATCATAACCCTAAAATTTTAGATTTATTTGATTCTATTGACTCTAGTGATAGAGATCATGAGTTACTTGCAAGATTTGTTAAGAATAAAACAGAATCTAATGGATGCTTATATACTTCAAAGGAGGAATTATCACATTTTGATAATACAGATGAACTTATTCAAAAATACAATAATTCACTTTATTTCTCTCATGGAAACAGGAAACTCGATAGTTACAAAGACCATGTTTATATAAGGGGATATGAAAATGATGTGCTTAGTATTATTAGCCAGCTCAAAGATTTATCAATAGAAGGATTCAAGGACTATTCTAAATCTGTTAATGCTTGGTTAAGCTTTTCTGATTATGATATTGATTGTGACCAGAAAAAGTTCTTTATGGAACAAATGTTTGAAGATTCTAGGGTGGCTCTAATTTATGGTGCAGCAGGTACTGGAAAATCAACTTTGATAAACCATATATCTAATTTTTTCAATGACGATAGAAAACTTTATTTAGCCAATACAAATCCTGCAGTAGATAATTTGAGACGAAAAGTAAAAGCCTCTAATTGTGATTTTAAAACCATAGCGAAATTTTTAGCTCGAAGTAATCAAGACCGAGAATTTGATTTAATTGTTATTGATGAATGCAGTACTGTTAGCAATTCTGATATGAGAAAAATACTCGAAAAAGCTTCTTTTTTGTCTTTAGTTTTAGTTGGAGATATATTTCAAATAGAATCTATTTTATTTGGAAATTGGTTCAGTGTTATTCGTCCATTTGTACCACCTCATTCAGTTTTTGAACTGACAAAACCTTATAGAACAACAAATAAAAATCTACTAGAATTATGGGATAAAGTTAGAAATATTGAAGATGATATTGTTGAGCATATAACGAAAAACAATTATTCAGCGAGACTTGATGAGTCAATTTTTGATTACACACAAGATGACGAAATTATTCTTTGTTTAAATTATGATGGTCTTTATGGAATCAATAACATAAATAGATTTTTACAAAGTAATAATCAAAGCAAATCAGTTCGATGGGGCATACAAACCTATAAGGTCAATGATCCTGTTTTATTTAATGAAACGGAACGTTTTTCTCCTTTGATTTACAATAATCTAAAAGGTCGAATTATTGATGTGGTTAGCTCTGACGATCAAATACAATTTGATATAGAAATTGATAAAGTAATCAATGGAATGGATGTATATGGTTACGACTTTGATCTTCTTGATAGTGAGTCAGAACACACATCATTAATTCGTTTCGTTGTTAATAAGCACAAGAGTACAGATGAGGATGATGATTCTGCAGATACTGTGATACCTTTTCAAGTTGCCTATGCTGTTTCAATTCATAAGGCGCAAGGTCTAGAGTATAATTCTGTTAAGATTGTGATAACAACCGAAACGGAAGAGTTAATCACTCATAATATTTTTTATACAGCCATTACTCGAGCTCGAGAAAATTTAAAAATATACTGGACTCCTGAAGCAGGACAAAAGATTTTAGAGTCTTTAGAAACCAAGAATAACAACAAAGATATTGCGTTGATTAAAGCAAAAAATGATCTTTGATTTTTGAGACACTCTTTTTTATAGTGTCTTTTTTGTCTCATTTCTAAGAGCCTGAAATATCAAAAAATATCTAGCTAAAGGGTAGGAGACCGAGCCTGCCCGCCATTTAAATGTTCTTGTGCCGAAGGCACGAGGTTATTTAAATGTGCGTGAGGAGTGGAGATAAGAACCCAAAGGTTCGACATCAAGGAGTTCGAGAGAAGCCGACGCATTTATGCGGAGATTTCCGAGAACGACGAAGATGATTTGCTGAACTCAGTCAAAGTGTGGCTTGTTTGAGTGCTATGGCTGATGAGAGGGGATTTTTGTTTTATGATTTATAAAATATTGTCTTTTATTTCTAGTATTGGTGTGTTTCCGATAAAATCAAGCATGCTTTTTATAAATGATGTATAATAAAAATAGTTTTTAATTAATTATGCTTTTAGATGATATAAAAAAAACTAATATATCTTCAAAGGATTTAGCTTTGATTTCTGATGATTTGGTGAATAAGGTGCTTCTTGAGATAAGTGAAGAGGTGCTTAAAAATGAGGATTTTTTGCTTAGTGCAAACAAAAAAGATTTAGAGAGAATGAGTGAAAATGATCCAAAATATGATCGCTTGAAGTTAACTCATGAGCGTCTTGAAGGTATTGCTCAGTCTATTCGTGATATTGCTTTCCAGGATACTCCTATTGGGACGGTGCTTGATCAAAAAGTGCTTGAAAATGGGATAAGTCTCAATAAGATTCGTGTACCATTGGGTGTTGTGGCTATTGTTTTTGAGGCGAGACCAAATGTGTTTTTTGATTGTTTTGCTTTATGTTTCAAGACTAAAAATGCTTGTATTTTAAAGGGGTCTCAAGATGCAGAGGATTCAAATGCTGCTATTTATAAGCTGATTAAAGATATACTTGAGCGTAATGGTGTTGATTCTGATATTGTACTTTTTCCATCTAGTGAAAGAGAGAGTTTGGCTGTGATTTTAAATGCTCAGGGTTTAGTGGATATAGCTATTCCTAGGGGTGGTAGAGGATTGATTGATTATGTTAGGGAAAATGCTTACATACCTGTGATTGAAACAGGTGCGGGTATTGTGCATGTGTATATGGATAAAGGGGCTTCAGTGGATCAGGCAAAAGATATAGTTTATAATGCAAAAACAAGTCGTCCAAGTGTTTGTAATGCTTTGGATTGCTTGGTGATTCATGAAGGTAATTTGCCATTTTTGGTTGATATATGTGCTAAATTGGCTGATAAAAAAGTAGAAATTTTGGCTGATGAGGTGTCTTATGAAGTTTTGAAAAATTCTTATCCTTTTTTGAAAAAAGCGACTGAGGAGGATTTTGGGTGTGAGTTTTTGGGTTATCAGATGTCTATTAAGACGGTAGGTGATATAAAAGAAGCAGTTCAGCATATAGATAAGTATTCGTCTCGTCATACTGAGTGTATCTTGAGTAGGGATCAGGAAAATATAGATTATTTTACAAGTAGGATTGATGCTGCTGTTGTTTTTGTGAATGCTTCAACGAGATTTACCGATGGAGGAGTGTTTGGATTGGGTGCCGAGATTGGTATTTCTACTCAAAAATTGCATGCTAGAGGTCCAATGGGAACTGAACACTTGACTACTTATAAGTGGGTTGGTTTTGGTGATGGTCAAGTAAGAAATTAAAATTTATTTTGTGGATTATGAAAAAGATAATGCTGGTGATTCTTGATGGATTTGGTGAAGCACCTGAGGGTAGGGGTAATGCTGTTAAAAATGCTAATATGCCTTATCTGAATAGTCTTAAAGAAAAATATCCTTTTACTTTTTTAAAAACAGAAGGCAATGCTTCTGGGCTTCCTGAGGGTCAAACTGGGGCTTCTGAGCCGGGGCATATCACTATTGGTGCAGGACGAAGGGTTAATCAGCCGCTTGAGGAGATTAATCAGGCTTTTAAAACAGATGATATATTGCAAAATTTTCATTTTAAGGAGTTTTTAGAGGCATCAAAGGGAAAAAGGGTACATCTGCTTGGTATGCTTTCTGATGGTGGAGTGCATTCACATATTGATCATTTAAATAAGCTTCTTGAGATATTTAATGAGCATGAGGTTTTTGTGCATGCGATTGGTGATGGTCGTGATGTGAGGGAGCAGAGTATTGCACGATATGTTTCTGAGGTAAGGGGTGGAAAAATGGCTTCTTTGGTGGGTAGGTATTATGCTATGGATCGTGATCAAAACTGGGATCGTGTGAAGGTGGCTTATGATTTGTATACAAAGGGTGAGGGTGAGAGGATTTCTGGGATTACAGATGAGATTTATCGAGATGTGGAGACTGATTATTATCTGCCTGCTTTTGTTTTTGATGATTTTGAGCCAATTTCTGATGAGGATTTTGTGCTTTTTTATAATTTTCGTTCGGATCGAGCTCAGGAGTTGACGGAGGCTTTTACAGGTCCTGATTTTGCACATTTTGAAAGAGATGTGTTTTTTAAGAAGAATTTTTTGGCTTTTGGTCCTTATACATTGAATAATGCGCCAAATGCTTTTCCTCCTAGAAGTGTTAAAAATAATCTGGGTTTTTGTTGGCAAAAAAATGGCTTAAAGCAGCTTAGAATTGCTGAAACTGAAAAATTTGCACATGTTACTTTTTTCTTTAATTCACAGATAAAAGAGCCTTTTGCTGATGAGGATCGTGTGTTGATATCTTCTCTTAAATGTGCTTCTTATGCTGAAAAGCCAAAAATGAGTGCCGGAGAAGTAACAGAGAGGTTGGTGTATGAGCTTGGTAGGGATTTTTATGATGTGGTGGTTTTGAATTATGCAAATGCTGATCTAGTGGGACATTCTGGGGTTTATGAGAAGGCAAAAGAAGCTTGTGAGTATCTTGATCAGTGTCTTGCAAGGTTGATTCCAGTGGCTCAGGAAAAAGGTTTTGATATAATGATTACAGCAGATCATGGTAATTCTGATGAGATGATTTATCCTGATGGTAGTCCTAATCCTTCGCATTCTTTAAATCCAGTAATTTGTTTGCTTGTAACAGATAGGGAGGTGGTTTTTCATGAGCATGCAGAGCTTTCTGATATTGCACCGACTCTTTTGGATATGCAGGGTCTTGGTATTCCTGATGATATGACTGGAAAAAGCTTTATAAAATAGCTAAAATAGGCTCATGAATTATGATTGGCGTATTATCGGGCATGAAAAAGTCTTGGAAAGGCTTGAAAAAGACATAGAAAATCAAAATATAGCTTCGGCTTATTTGTTTGTTGGTGCTGAGGAGATTGGTAAGTATCGTATTGCAAAAACATTTTGTAAGATTTTGCAGTCTGGGGGCGATTTTTCTTTTGATAATGAGGTTTCACGTCAGATTGATAAAAATATTCATCCAAATGTGATTACAGTAGATGCTCTTTGGCAGAAGGATAAGATGGAAAAACTTGAGATTATTGCCAAGAAGTCTAATTTTGATCAGTCTGAGCGTAAAAGAAAGAAGATGAGCACTGATATAATCTCTATTGATGATGTGCATGCTTTTACAGCTCCTTTGTATGATAAGTCAGGTTATAATTATAAGATTTGTTTGATTAAAAATTTGCATCGTATGAATAATTCTTCAGCGAATGCTTTTTTGAAAATATTGGAAGAGCCTCCTAGGAATACTATATTTATCATGACTTGTACGCATGAGCATTTGCTTCTTGAGACTATTATTTCTAGGGCTAGGGTTTTTCAGTTTAATTTGGTTAAGAGGGGTGTTCTTGAGGATTATTTTAATCAGAATTATCCAAATTTAGGCACAGAAGATAGGGAAGAGATTATTACAATGACTCAAGGGAGGCCTTCGAGAATGGTTAGGTTTTTGAATGATCGTGATTTTTTGCTTTCTGAGAGGAATTTTTTTCATGATATTGCAGGGCTTTTATCGGGTGGTGATATGATATATCGCATGAAATATGCAGAAAAATTGAGTAAGGAAGATGATCTTGAGGTGTTTTTTGATCGTTTTATACATTTTTTAAGGAGTTTGTTGATTGAAAAAATCAATAAAAAAAGTCTCCCATTATCTAAAAAACTTTCGTATAATCAGATACGCACATTAATTGAAAATACTAGAGAAGCACATAGGAAGGTGCTTCAGAGTGTAAATAAGAGATTAGTGATTGAAAATTTATTTTTATCATTTCCAGAGTAATATATGAAAAAAGTTATAAGAATTTTTAGCTTTTTGCAGCAAAAAATGCACGAGTTACCAGTGCTCGATGAATATAGGGATTATCAGAGAGGGGATTATGTAATCATTATGATACCTGATATTGCTGAGGATTTGGCTATTGTCAGGTCAAATGATGTAGAGTCTTGCGGTGAGGTTAAAACTGATATTAAGATTCTTAGAAAGGCAACAGATCAGGATAGGCTTAAAAAAGATGAGGCAGAGA
The DNA here is from genome assembly GCA_025210675.1 of Candidatus Altimarinota bacterium. GTDB lineage: Bacteria > Patescibacteriota > Gracilibacteria > CAIRYL01 > JAOARU01. Next base: position 29,757 of record JAOARU010000010.1, read on the forward strand.
TTCAGGCTGAACAGGATTTTGTTGTGTTTAGGGAAAAAATAGCAAAATTCAAAAAGGAGATGTCACCGGTTGGTGCTAGGGTTTCTTTGGATCAGCGATTTTTTTATGCGACTTTTACAGCACCTGATAGGGTTGATTTTCGTGATATGGTCAAGGAGTTTAGTTCTCAGGTGGGTAAAAAGGTGTTTTTTGAGCAGATTGGTGTTAGGGATCGTGCAAAAATAGTTGGTGATTTGGGAAAATGTGGCCAGACTCGTTGTTGTGGGAGTTTTTTGCCGACTTTGCCGAGTGTGAGTATGGAAAGTGCTAGGGTGCAAAATCTTAGCTCTCAGCAATTAGAGAATATTACAGGTGTATGTTGTAAGTTGAAGTGTTGTTTGAATTATGAGGTTGAAAATTATAAAGAAAATCGTAAGGATCTTCCAAAAATGAAGAAAAAGGTGTTTTATAATAATAGGGAAGGACGTGTTATGGGGCTTGATATTTTAAATAAAAGAGTTAAAATTCAATTTGATGATACAGGGGAATTCCTTGTGGTTGATAATGAAAAAATTTCTAGAAAAGAACAATGAATATACCTTTAGGATTTTGGATAGTGACTTTTTTTGGGTCGTTAGTTGGCATAATTGGCATTTTTACGAATCATTGGTTTTCTTCTATTAAGGAGCTTCGCAAGATTGCTCAGAAGAGAATTGAGCAAAAAAAGGCGTCTTCACTTGAGGTTCGTGAAGAGCGAAAAAAAGAACAGGTTAAAAAGAAGCTTGAGGAAATTAAGCAGCAGGAAGCCCAAGGTGTAGAGCCTGTTGCTGAAAAGGTTGAAACTCAAGAGGAAAAGGTAAATAGGCAAGAGATTGCAGCGCTTTTTAAGAGGGCTGATGCAATGTTGGCTAGGGGTATGGAAAAAGATGCAGAGAAGTTGTTTATACAGATTTTGGCGATTGATGATACTCATTTAAAGGCAAATGTTGCTTTGAGCTTGCTTTATCTTAGGAGGGGTGAAAACACAAAAGCTGAGTCAATGCAGAGGAGGTTGGTTGAGCTTCGTCCTAGAGATCCTGCCATGCATACTAATTTAGGGCTTTCGCTTTTTAATCAAAAGAAATTAGATGAGGCTATTGAGTCATTTAAAAATGCAGTAGAGCTTGATCCAAAGCGCCCTGCTCGTCATGTAAATTTGGGCAAGGTTTATTTTGCTTCTGGTGATTTTGGTATGGCTACAGGTCATTTTGAGGAGGCTGTTCGTTTAGAGCCACGCAATGTTGAGTATTTATTTTTGTTATATGATACAAAAAAAGAGCAAAGGAAGTATCAAGAAGCTAAAGAGGTAATTGAGAAAGTACTGGAAATATCACCTTTTGATGAAGAAGCTCAGGAGGAATATAAGGGGTTAAAAATTATGGGATTTTAAATTTAAAAAATGAAAAAATTGTTTTTGTCTTTAGCTTTATTGTTATTTTTTTTCCAAATAGCACAAGCTCAGGAGATAGCTGAACCTGAAAATTGCGAGCAGCCTAGGATTCAGGTTTTTGTGCGTGAGGGGTGTGGTTTTTGCGAGAAAGAAGAGGAGTTCATTAAAAATGAATTATCGCATTTTGAGGCTGATTTTCTTGATATAGATGAGCCTCAAAATCGTTCTGTTTATAATCGTGTTGCTGAGAGGTATGAGTTGAGCAGGGTGACGCCTATTACTATTGTTGGTGATCAGATAGTTATTGGTTTTAATGATTCTATTGCTGAGTTAATAAGGCAAAATCTTGAAAATAAGAGCAAGTTTTATACATTTGAAAAAGCTCTTGAGGAGGATATGTGTATAAGTGTTTATGGTAGAGAGTTGCCGAAATGTGCAGTGGATCAGGGTGAGGAGTTGTGTGAGGTGAATCCTCTTAGTAATATTAAAATACCATTTTTTGGTGTGGTGGATTTGAGTAAGTATACATATACTACGCTTTCTGTGATATTGGGCTTTGTAGATGGATTTAATCCATGTGCAATGTGGGTTTTGGTGGCATTTTTAATTGCTTTGTTGCAGATTGGTGATCGCTTTAAGATGTTTGTTGCGGCGGGTGTATTTATATTTGCTGAGGCTGTGATGTATGCCTTGATATTGACTGTTTGGCTTTCGACATGGAGTTTTGTTGATATGGATAAGTATACATCGCTTTTTGTGGGTCTTTTGGCGATTGGCGCGGGTGTGTTTTTCCTTTATGAAGGGCTTTATACAGATGGAACATGTAAGGTGGTTAACCCAAAACAAAGAGTCAAGATATCTGCAAGAATTAAAGAGTTAGCAACAGGTCCTATGAATATTGGTTTTTTTGTGGGTCTTTTGGTTTTGGCGTTTTCAGTAAATATTATTGAATTTGCTTGTTCTATTGGTATACCGCAGACATTTACAGTGATTATTAAAAATGCTGAGTTTATTAAGCAGGCTTGGTATATATTTTTGTATATATTGTTTTATGTGGCTGATGATTTGATAGTGTTTGGTATTGCGCTTTATTCAGTTGAAAAAATAGGCGTGACGCATAAATACTCAAAAGCATCAAATATCATAGGAGGTGTATTGATGTTTGTTCTTGGGGTGATTTTGTTATTTGCTCCGCAGATTTTAATGGGCGCATGAAGATATTTTTTATAGGAGATATTGTTGGTAGGCCTGGTAGGAATGCGGTTAGGGAGTTTTTGCCTAAGGTTATTAAGGAATACAAGCCGGATTTGGTAATTGCAAATGTAGAAAATTTGTCTCATGGAAAAGGTTCAACTCAAAAAAATATCAATGAAATGAAAGAGCTTGGGGTAGGTGTTTTTACTGGGGGTAATCATAGTTTTGATATAGAAGAGGCTTATGAGACAGAGGATTTTTTGATGCGACCTGCAAATTTCCCAGATGCGTCAATAGGTAAGGGCTATGTGTTAAAAGATAAGGTTCTTGTGATTAATTTAATAGGTAGGACATTTATGAATGTGGTGGCTGATTGTCCTTTTAGAAAGGTTGAAGAGATATTAATAGAGCATGCTGAAGATGATATTGAAGCTGTGATTGTTGATTTTCATGCTGAGGCAACTAGTGAAAAATACACTATGAAGCATTTTCTTGATGGAAAGGTGGCTGCTGTATTTGGTACGCATACGCACATACCTACTTGTGATTGGGATGTTACAGAGTCTGGAACTTTTTATGTGTCTGATGTAGGTATGACAGGAATCATGAAAAACACTACACTAGGCATTGAAAAAGAAGTTGTATTGAGTAGGTTTCTCAGGGGTATGCCAGTAAAACACGAGATAGAAAAGAGCGGCGAAAAGGTCTTGCAGGGTTTTTTGCTCGACATTTTTGATAAAAAGGTTCACAATTTTACCCGTCTAGAATTTACATTATGAAATCAGCATATCGTAGCTTGGGGATATTATTTTTGCCAATTTTTGCATTTTTAATTGGACTTCAGATTGGGTCTGATATGAAGAGTGATATGTCTAATGCTCCTGTGCAAATTGAAAAAGGGTCAGGTGCTAAAAGTCAGATTGATGGTTATGATGTCAATACAATTCTTATTGAAGAGATTATTGACACAATTAATGAAAAATACGTAGATGTTCATAGTTTAGATAAGAAAAAACTTAATTATGGTATCGCAAAGGGGATTATTTATTCACTTGATGATATTTTTTCTGATTTCATGACTCCTGATGAGAGTAATGATTTTCAAGATACATTAGATGGAAGCCTTGAGGGAATTGGTGCAGAGTTAACTATGAGAAATGGTTTGGTTATGGTGGTATCTCCAATTCGTGGATCTCCTGCTTCTCGTTCGGGTTTATTGCCACAGGATATAATCATAAAAGTAGATGACAATGATGTTTCAGATAAGTCTTTGACTGAGATTGTTAGTGAGATTCGTGGAGAGCCTGGTACAAGTGTAAAATTGACTATTATCAGAAAAGGACAAGAAGGTGAAATGGAGATTGAAATAATTAGAGAGAGAATAGTAGTAGAGAGTGTAGCTCTTGATATTAAGGGCAATATTGCTTTGATTGAAGTGAGGCAATTTGGTACAAATACTAAGGAGGAATTTGAAAAATATCTTTCAAAAGCGCTTTTGAAAGATATTGATGGGGTAATAATTGATTTAAGGTTTAATTCGGGTGGTTATCTTGAGAAAGCAAGAGATATAGTGTCTTGTTTTGTTGATGAGGGTAAGGTGGTGACTATTAAGAGCAAAGATGAGGTACGGCCTGTGTATGTATCAGGTGAAAAAAAGACCAGCCTGCCTCTTGTATTGCTTCAAAATGGGGGAAGTGCGAGTGCTTCCGAGATTGTAGCTGGTGCGCTTCAGGATATGCAGAGAGCTACTATTGTGGGTAGTCAAAGTTTTGGAAAGGGGACTGTTCAAGAGATTATACCGCTTAGAAATGGTGGTAAGTTGAGATTGACTATTGCTAAGTGGTTTACTCCAGATGATAGAAATATAAATGGAGAGGGTATTACTCCTGATGTGGTTGTGGAAAATACAACAGAGGATTATGCAAATAATAGGGATCCGCAGTTGGATAAGGCAATAGAGGTTTTGAATGAGATGATTAAAAAAGGAGCAAATTAATTTAGTTAAGGTAAGATTGAGCATAAAAAAGAGGTAGTCGTGCTATTTTTGTTTGATTTCTCTCTGGGTTAGTGTGATGCTATCTGTGGGATTAGGAGATGATTTTTTTAGTTTGCCTTTGGGTAGGGGCGGGTTGGTTTTAGGGATCAGGTTGTTTTGTTTTATAGTGTTTTTTGTAAAATTTAAATATATTTTGCTTGCAAAAAAAAGTATTGTGTTTTAGAATATCGATCGTGCGGGTATAGCTCAGTTGGCTAGAGCCCCGGCCTTCCAAGCCGGTTGCACGGGTTCGAGTCCCGTTACCCGCTCCAAATATGTTATCATAAGTTTGATAGTTTTTTTGAGGTTACTTGTGAGTGAGCAACTTGTTTATATGGTGGTGTATAGTTTTCATAAAAAGTATTGTTTTTTCTTGCAAAAAAAATAAAAAGTGTAAAAATAAGATAGATGCCCGGTAGCCAAGTGGTAAGGCAGGGGACTCTGAATCCTCTATGCGTAGGTTCGAATCCTACCCGGGCAGCCAGCTCTCAGCGAGAAAAGTGTCTCGGAACGATAGGCACGAAGTGCCAAAGTGGAGAGGGATTTTTGAGAAAAAATTATGAAGCGAAGCAGAATGATTTTATTCCAAAAATCAAACTTTTACCTAAGTTTCTTTTTTATTTTATCCCAGAGGGATAAAATAAAAAAATATCATGTTTGATGCGGGTAGAGTTTGAACCGTGGTTCGACCAGCGAACGGAGTGAGAGGAATCGACGCATTTATGC
>JAOARU010000011.1 GCA_025210675.1 Candidatus Altimarinota bacterium
GGCCTCAGCAGCCTGTTCAGCCGCAAAATGGCCAAGATCCTCAAGCTCAGCAACAGGTTCAAGCTCAGCAATGGCAGCAGATGCCACCACAAGGTTACTCTATGCCACCACAAGGTTACCCTATGCCACCACAATACGGTATGCCGCCACAGGGTCAAGCGCCTCAGCAAGCTCCTGTAGAGCCAGTGAAGCCTATTGGGCATTTTGGAATTGATGGTGAATTTAAAACTTCTATCAAGATTCCTGACCACAAATTAAATTTTAATGAAAATTTATTCTTAAAATTACTTGCAGGATCAATCTCTTTAACAAAAGATGAAAAACGTAGAGTGATTGAATCAGTGCCAAAATTGTCTCAAGAGCAAGTTGAAGAGCTAATTAAGATACTTGAAGAAGAAAAGAAGAAATTCTCAGAACTCGACGTCAAACACCAGGAGCAACTAGAAACTCTTGAAAATCAGCACAAGGTTGAATGGGAGGCATTAGAAGCGGAGTTTGCAAGTGAAGAACAAGCAGAAGAAGAGCAAGATAAAGCCGAAGAAATAAGAAAAAGTTTAGAAATGGACAATTAACTTGACAAGTGTATATCAAATGATATATTATGAAAAAAAAGCAAAATCCCTCCATTAGCTTTAATATGAAAAAAATATCAGAAAGTGATGGTGCTAATAACAAAAGGCCAAGTGCTTTAATAAAAGGACCAGATTGCCAAACAAAAGAAAATGGCAGCATAATCTGTACTCCTGTTGAGTATGTAAAAATAGGGGGAGCTTTGAATCCTGCATTAATGGGTGTCGAGCAAGAAGGAGGTTATAGTATGACTGATGCTTTGCAGGCGAGAGTTGATCATATGCTGTCTCAAGTTGTGGGTATTGAGCATATGCCGCAAGATGTAGTTGACTCTTTGAGACGTATATTTCTTGAGGGTATAGAATCAGTTTTGGATAAAAATGATAAAATTATAGCATTAGCTGAAGAGGCAGAAAATAACGAGAGAGATGCCTTAACAGATGCTTTGACCAATATGCCAAATAGGCAAGCTTACAATAAAGCTGTTGCTGAATATGACAATCTTCTTGATAGTCATGAAAATGCTCAAGTTTCTTTTTTGATGTTGGACATAGATCACTTTAAGAAGGTAAATGATACACATGGTCATCATTCTGGAGATTTGGTTTTGCAGCAATTTGCGGATATATTAAAAAGTGTTACCAGAGAAGATGTGCAGGTTTTTAGATTTGGTGGTGAAGAGTTTGCAGTTTTACTGCCTAGAGTTGACACAGGTATAGCAAAAAAAATAGCAGAAAGAATAAGATCAGCAGTTGAGCAATATGATTTTGCTATTAATAAAGAAGGAGATGCTATTAAATGTACATGTTCAGTAGGTGTAGCAATGGCTAGTCATGGTGGTAATGTAGTGGATACTCAGCAGATGGCGGATGAATCACTTTATAAAGCCAAACATTCAGGAAGAAATAGAGTTATGGTGTTTGGTGAGGCACAAGTTATTAATTTTGCTGATTTACAAAGAGCAAGAGGCTAAAATCCTTTTCTAAAATGGTTTTTTAAAGTAAACTTGTTTTTGCATATTTGCTTTTTTAAGTATGAATATTACAGAAAAAATTTTAGCTAAAAACTCAGGCAAGACAAAAGTACAAGTAGGAGAAATCATAAATGCAAAAATAGACTTGATTATTGCGCATGATGTTACAACTCCACCAGCTATTTGCATGCTTGAAGAAAAGGGGCTCAAGGGTGTTTTTGATCCTGACAAGATTGTAGTTACTCCGGATCATTTTGTGCCAAATAAAGACATAGCATCAGCTGAACTAGCAAAAACTCTTCGAAATTGGGTCAAAGAAAATGGTATAAAAAACTACTTTGAAATGGGTTGTCATGGCATTTGTCATGCTATTGCTCCTGAAAAAGGCTTTGTGCGTCCTGGACAGATTGTGATTGGAGCTGATTCGCATACTTGTACACATGGAGCACTTGGTGCTTTTGCAACTGGCATTGGTTCGACAGACTTGGCTTTTGCTCTTTATAAAGGTGAATTATGGTTTCGTGTGCCACCAACTATCAAGTTTGTCTTAAATGGTAAATTAAAAGAAAATGTTGACGCAAAAGATGTCATTTTAGAGATTATTCGCAGGATTTCAGTATCTGGTGCAAGATACAAAGCCATGGAATTTACAGGTGAATTAATAGATCAATTTTCAGTGGAGCAGAGGCTTACGCTTTGCAATATGGCGATTGAGGCAGGCGGCAAATCAGGTATTATTGCCCCAGATCAAAAAACAGTCGACTATGTAAATAGAGCCTCAGGTCAAAATTTAACACTCAATGATTTTGCATGGCTTCAGTCAGATGATGACGCACAATACGAAGAAATATGCGAATGGGATTTTAGTGATTTAGAGAGAGTTGTGGCTTGTCCTCATACTCCTGACAATGTAAAAGAAGTTCAAAACTTAGAAAAAATCGAAATAGATCAGGCTTATCTTGGTAGTTGTACAAATGGACGCTATTCTGATTTGCTTAAAGCAGCAGAAGTCCTAAAAGGTAAAAAAATAGCTGAAAATGTTAGAATGTTGGTAATTCCTGCCACGACTGATATTTGGAAAAAGGCTATGAAAGAAGGCTTGTTTGATATTTTTACAGAAGCAGGTTGTCTGATTTCAACTCCAACTTGTGGAGCTTGTCTTGGTGGTCATATGGGCATATTAGCAGAAGGAGAAAGGTGCATCTCATCAACAAATAGAAATTTTGTAGGACGCATGGGGCATACTAAGAGTGAGGTGTATTTGGGGTCGCCTTATACGGTGGCAATGAGTGCTATAAAAGGCTATATAAGCTGATTTTTAAAGCGATAACTAGTACAGACTCGCTTGCACATGCACTTTAGATGTACTTAGCTCGCCTCAGGCATGCTCAAACTTAACAAAATATTTATTAAACATTATGCAAAAAATATTCAAAGCCAATTCTCATGTCTACAATCGTGATCATATCAATACAGATGAGATTATCCCTGCTCGTCGTATGACAAATCCTGATGAGGCTCACTTAGCACAATTCGCAATGGAGGATCTTGATCCTGATTTTGTTAACAAAGTGCAAGCAGGGGATTTTATCATAGCAGGTGAAAATTTTGGCTGTGGTTCTTCGAGAGAGCACGCCATCTGGGCACTTAGAGGAGCAGGTGTAAAATGTGTTATTGCAAAGTCATTTGCGAGAATATTTTTCAGAAATGCTGTAAACAATGGTTTTTTGGCTATTACGGCTAGCGTAGAAGCAAATAATGGTGATATAATCGAGATAGATACTGAGAATGGAAAAATTAGAAACATTACTCAGGATAAAGAATTTGATTTTAGTCCTATTCCGGATTTTGTTTTAGAAATCGAGGAAAAAGGCGGACTCTTGAACACTTTATAATTTAAATATGTCAGGACATTCTAAATGGCACTCAATTAGGCACAAAAAAGGCGCAAATGATGCAGCCAGAGGCAAGGTTTTTACTCGTCATGGCAAACTAATTACCATTGCAGCTAGAGATGGAGGTGGTGATCCGGATATGAATCCTGGTTTGCGTCTTGCTATTGAAAATGCAAAGAAGGAAAACATGCCAAATACAAATATCGAACGTGCAATTAAAAAAGGAACAGGTGAGGACAAAGATGGTGCGATTCTTGAAGAGATTGCCTTTGAGGGATACGGAGTAGAGGGCATAGCAGTTTATGTAAAGACTATTACTGACAATAGAAATCGTACAGTTGCCTCTGTTCGTTCTGCTTTTTCAAAAAATGGTGGCAATCTTGGCTCAAGTGGATCTGTGGCTTTTATGTTTCACAATAAAGGCTTAATAGAGATCAAAAATCCATCAGAGGATCTCGAGATGGTAGCTATTGAAAACAATGCAGATGATATCAAAGAGGAAAATGGCACAGCTGAGGTAATATGTGATCCAAAAGAATTTACAGTTCTTAAAAAAGCTCTCGAAGAAGCTGGGGCGGATATATATCATGCCGAGGTGACGATGATCCCTGAGACTACTGTAAGAATTGAAGATGAGGGCAAGGCTAAGCAGATTATGAAGCTTGTGTCTGCACTTGAGGACGATGATGATGTTAGCTCAGTGCATGCTAATTTTGATATTCCTGAAGAGATTTTGGAAAAAATTGCCTAAAAAACCCTTGCAAAAAAGATTTTTTGTGGATAAATTACTTATTAGCTATAATCATATCCAATAAAAATGAAAAAATCCCTACTCCTAGTCATTTTATTTATTCTTGCTTCATGTGGTGCTGATGTATCCAATAGTGATATAGGTGCAAACATTATAGACAATACACAGCAAGTTGATGCTTCAGCAAAAACCGGTAGAAATTATACAGGGGGATCAAAGGAGGAAAATGCAAAAATATGGAAGGATAGGGGAATTAAGCTTTTAGATGAGGAAAGGTACGAAGAAGCAAAAAAAGCCTTTGATAAGGCAAGTGACTTAGTTCCGCATGATTTGATTATTGCTAGTTATAGACAAATGGCAGAGGATGCTATCAGAAAGAAAAACGAAAAGACAAAATAGAATCTTAAATTTATAAAATTCCATGGGTTAGTAGATTTATGTTGTGATTCTAAATCAATCTCTGTGTTGATCTCTTTAATAGCTTATGTATTTACGAATCTATTATTTTTATTACGCCACTTGCTTAGTTTTTTATTAAAAAAGACCCTGAATCATCAGAGTCTTTTTTGGTGTTGCATTATTTTGTTATCTTAGCTAATTTTGCTGCCATTTCTTCGATTGTGTGCTCACTTCCGCAAGATGATAGCTCTACTTTGCCTTCTGGGCTTAGAATAACCCATGATGGTACATGACGACAATCTCCTTCAGTTATGTCATTGAAATTTAAGTTTGCATTATATCCTTGAGGCAAGATGTCGGTTTCAAACTTTTTGCCATCTTTGCCATCTATTACATTTACCCAGATATTTGCTTTTTCTTTGTAGATTGCCCATATATCTGACTCGTAAGTAGGGATAGCTCTGCGACAATGTGGGCAGTAAGTTCCGCCAAACATGATTACAGATGGCTTACCAAAAAAGTCTTTTAACTTTGATTCTTCATCAAGATGATAACCCTCTATTTCAGCTGGTTTTTCAACTTCTCCGCCTACTGGAGTATTTGAATCGGGAGTTTTGTCTTCTGAGTGGTGACAAGCGCTAAGCATCAAGATTAGTGCCATAATTGAAAAAAGTTTTTTCATGTGTTTTAAAAAATTAACGATTTTGTAAATTTTGTTGGTAGAAATCTTCCGCTTTTTTGGCGCAATTTTCAACCCATTTTTTATTACTTAAATACCATTCGATGGTCTCATCAATCCACACTTCAAATGGAAATTCTGGTGTCCATCCTAGTTCTTTTTTTATCTTTAATGCGTCCATAGCATAGCGTCTGTCATGTGCTTTTCTGTCTTTTATAAAAGTAATCAGATCTTTTGATTTGCCTAATTTTTCGAGGAGGATTTCAGCTATTTCTATATTGGTTTTTTCGTTGTGTCCTCCGATATTGTAAACTTCGCCGATTGCACCTCTTTCAAGAACACTGAGGATTGCTCTGGCATGATCTCTTACAAATAGCCAGTCTCTGATGTTTTTGCCGTCTCCGTATAGTGGTAGGGTCTCGTTATTTAAAGCTCTAAATATAAAGAAAGGGATTAGTTTTTCAGGAAATTGATAAGGTCCGTAATTATTTGTGCAGCGTGTGATTAATATTGGTAGCTTATAGGTCTCATAATATGATCTGACAAATATATCAGCAGCAGCTTTGCTAGCTGCATAGGGACAGTTTGGGTCAAGTGGTGTATCTTCCCGAAAGAAGTCATTTGAATTATCGCCCAGATCCCCATATACCTCGTCTGTTGATATTTGAAGATAGCGTTCTACTTTGTGTTTTTTTGCGCTCTCTAAGAGATTCTGAGTGCCTTCTACATTTGTCCTTAAAAAAACCTTTGGTCCTAATATAGAACGATCAACATGCGTCTCAGCAGCAAAATTAACCACATATTCTGGCTTATGAGTTTCAAATGCTTGTTCTACGGCTTTTTCATCGGCTATATCACCATTTATAAATTTATATTCAACTCCCTCAAGGTTTTCTAAATTTCCTGCATAAGTTAGTACATCAAAAACTATCAATTCCCAATCAGGGTGTACTTCTTTTGTGTGACGAATAAAATTTGATCCAATAAATCCTGCTCCTCCTGCAATTAATACCTTTTTACTCATTTTATTTTTTGTAAAAATTCTTCGTAAGATGTGATGTAGTTTGTGTCTCCTGGTGTGTAATTTACTGATGACAATGCAAGCAATACGCAATCTTTTGAAAAATCAGTAAATTCATGCCAGGTCATTGTATCTGTAAATAGTGCTTTTTCTGCATTGTTCATTGTGATTTCTTCTTTGCCTTGTCCTTGATCTATTATTGCTTTGCAGCTACCTTTTGCACATACAAATACCTCTTGCTCGATAATGTGAGCGTGTCCACCTCTTGTGGCTTTTTGGTCCATGCCATAAAGAAAATAAGCTCTCTTAACTTCAAAAGGAATTTTCTCATTAAGCTCAATAGGAACCAGATAGCCCATTTGTTGATCGCCAAATGCTTTTAAATCTATAATTTTTGCTCTCATAGCCTTAATTTTACACATTTATTTGATTTTTTAAAGAAAATTTGGGAAAATCGCTACATGAAGAAATTTTTTGCATTTTGGCTTACATTTTTGGCTACTTGCAAATCAGCATATGCAGATTGGTCTGTGATTCCAGGTAGTATGTATGACAAGTTTAAAACTGGAGAATTTACCACAGATGACATCATAGAATTTGCAATGCACATCATGCAGCTTTTAATTGAATTGGCAGGTGTATTTGCTGTACTGATGATTATGATTGGTGGATATAGATATGTGATTGGTTCTTTTTATGATGATACAGATGAGGGAAAAAATACTCTTAAATATTCAATAATTGGTTTTGCGGTATGTATTTTAGCGTGGATTATTGTTGAATTTATAATCAAGTTTTTAACTACTTAAAATGGCTTTAAAAAAACTAATTCATCATTCCAAAAAAGCAATAAAAAAAGTTCAATCAAAAGTTGAGGAGCTTAAAAGCACACGTGAAGATCATATTGCAGCTGAGGCAAAATTACCCGTGAGTCAGACTCAGAGAATCACAGTTGATATATCTCTATGGAGCGCTACAAAGATTATTTTAGTGGTTTTTGGTTTTATGTTTTTGCAGAATATTGTTAAAGAACTGAGCGATATTTTGCTGACATTTTTCTTTGCATTATTTATTGCTGTTGCGCTTGGACCAATGGTTGACAAGCTTGAAAGCAAGATCAAGATGCCTAGAAGTATTGCGGTGATTTTTATCTATATATTTGTGATGGGCTTTGTAGGATTTATAATAAGTGCTGTTGTGCCTATTATGATTGACCAGCTTACACAGATCACCCTTGATTTAAAGGATTATTTAAATGACTATCTGCAAAATGGTCATGTTAAAGATAGTTTTATCAGTAAATACATACCACACATTGAGAGTTTGCTTGGGCAGATTGATAGGCAGGAATTGATTGCTTCTGCTCAAAAATACCTGCAAGATATAGCATCTAATTTGGCTGATTTCGCTTCAAATGCCCTGGGTGTTGCGGCGTCTGTAGTAAATGGAATATTTAATTTTGTACTTATACTTTTGATATCCTTTTTTATGATTATGGAAAGAGGAGCCTTGAGACAGTTTTTCACTCTACTTTTTCCTAGGAAATACGAAAAGTACATCATAATAAAGGCTGACAATGTACAAAAAAAAATCTCTGAATGGGTACATGGTCAGTTAATGCTGTTTTTGATAATTGGAACTATTGCTTATATTGGACTCAGTATTATTGGTGTTGAATATGCTTTGACATTGGCCATGGTAGCTGGTTTGGCGGAATTTTTGCCTTATATTGGGCCTATGTTAGCATTTGTAACTGCTGCTCCTGTGGCATTTAATATGTCTATTATTAAGGGGCTTTGGGTGATTGCTTTTTATATAGCTTTGCAAATGTTTGAAGGCAATGTAATAGTGCCGATCGTTATGAAAAAAGCAGTAGGCTTGCCACCGCTTGTAACGATCATAGCAATGTTGATAGGATTTCAGTTCCTTGGAATCATTGGAGTAATACTATCAGTGCCACTAGCTTCAATAGTAGCGATATTTGTAGGGGATTTTACAGGACGCAAGAGGTAGGATTAAGCAATTTTTGCAAATTTTTCTTGGCAACCTTTTTGCCAATCATCATACAATCTTTCTTCTTGTAGTACACCTATTATTGCATACATCATAGCTCTTTTTGTTGTTGCTTCTATGTTGTCTATTTCTAGGGGGCTTCTATATAATTCTTGACTTGTTGGGTTTTTTATCACATTGATATTTTTAGATGAGCCTATGTGTGCTTTTAGTTCTCTTGTTTTTGCTATGGTTTCATTTGTTTCAGCTTTGCGTCTTTGTTGTTCATTCATACTTAGGGGTGAAAAATTTGATATAAAGGATATATTTAAGGTTATATTATATGATTATTTATAAAATTGTCAAATACTTTTATAAAATACTTTTGCAAGATTTTCCCAATCTTTTATCTCTAATTTTTCAGCTCTAATATCTGGGTCTATATTAAGTTTCTTAAAAATCTCAGTCATTTCTGGAGCTGATTTATGATAAATGCCCCCTAGGACATTTTTTAGCTTTTTTCGTGGCGAAGAAAAACCATTTTTCAGCATGGCATAAAATATTTTTTTATCAATATTAATCAAGGCTTTATCATGAGTTTTGATATGCAGTATGGCTGATTTGACTTTTGGTGGTGGAAAAAAACTATCCTCAGGAACAATGTGCATGATTTCAGCTTCTCCAAATACTTCCACAATTAATGATAAAAGTGATTTTTTCTTGGGATTTACTATTTTTTCTGCGACTTCTTTTTGCATTAAAAGTGTCATACTAATAGGCAAATTGTCTGATTCTGGAAGAAATTTTCGCAAGATCGGAGAAGTAAGCTGATAGGGGATATTTGCAACTACTTTGTAGGGAGTATTTGTCTGCTGGTAGCCGAGTATATGCTGATGATGAATCACAAGATTCTTATTGTATGACTTAGTGACATAGCTAAGAACAGGCAAGATGCTGTCATCAATCTCAATGGCATCAACTAGAGCACCTTTTTTGAGAAGCTCGAGGGTTAATACGCCATGTCCTGCTCCGATTTCAGTAATATGCTCACCTGCTTGTACGTCTGGAATCTTAATCATTTTCTGAAGAGCCTCTTCATCAATCAAAAAATGCTGTCCTAGACGTTTTTTATTCCAGATTCGAAACGATTTCAAAAGATTTCTGATATTTTGAAAATCAGTTAATTTGTTCATAGTTTTTCAAGATAAGTCTGAAGAAAGTTGGCAGCAGCTATATCATCATCGTATTTTTCTTGAGTTTTTTTGCGAGCTTCTGCTGTTGAGAGTCTTTCATCAAAAAAATCCAACTCAATATCAATGTGATCCTGCAGATTTTTTGCGAAATTGCGGGTTTTTTGAGTGTGATTATTTTCCCCACCTTCCATTGTTAAAGGAAGCCCGATCAGTATGAGGTCTGCTTGTTTTTTTTGGATTAGTTGACTGATTTTATCAAAAATATGCTCGTCATTGTCCAGTATGCAAAGCGGAAAGGCGATAGTGATATCGCTATCGCCAAATGCCACTCCAATGCGTTTTAGGCCGAAATCAAGACTCAGTATTTTCATTTGTATCGTTTTGTCTTTGATTAATTCTTTTTAGTAATTTTTGAATAAATTCTTCTTTTTTTAGATTGAGCTGAGCTTTTACTTTTGGGCGACGAATTGTGAGGGTTTTTTGTTCACATTCGCTATCGCCGATCACTATGATGTGCGGTATTTTTGACATTTCTGCCTCACGAATTCTTTTGCCTAGCGATGTTTCTGCTGAGTGAAATTCTACTCTAATATCATTGGCTTTCATTTCTTCCAAAACCTTATTTGCATAGTCATTGTGAGCATCATTTACAGGCAAGATAGCAACTTGAGTTGGTGCAAGCCAGGTTGGAAAAAGTCCCTCAAAATGCTCGATCAAGATACCAATAAATCTCTCAAGAGAGCCAAATACTACTCTATGAAGCATAACAGGTCTGTGCATCTCTCCGTCTGCACCTTTGTATTCTAGTTCAAATCTCTCAGGCATAGAAAAGTCTAGCTGACAAGTAGCACATTGCCATGTTCTACCAATACAGTCTTTAATATGAAAATCCAACTTTGGTCCATAAAATGCACCATCTCCTTCATTGATTTTGTATTCTCTACCAGACGCTTCCAGTGTGTCTTTTAGTGTTGATTCTGCCATTTCCCACATTTCGTCTGAGCCTATTGATTTGGCTGGACGAGTGGATAATTCGATATGAAATGATAAGTCAAATAGGTCATAAACCTCAGCAATTAAATTGATTACACCAATAATCTCGTCTTTTATCTGATCTTTTGTGCAAAAGATATGTGCATCATCTTGAGTGAAATTTCTAGCCCTAAAGAGTCCATGCAATACTCCAGATAACTCATGTCTATGCACCAATCCAATCTCAGCTGATCTAATAGGCAGCTCTTTGTATGAGTGCGGTTTTTCCTTGTATACCAGCATGCCACCTGGGCAGTTCATTGGTTTTACTGCATAAGCTTCTTCGTCAATTTGAGTGAAATACATGTTTTCTTTGTAGTTTTGCCAATGTCCTGAGCGATGCCATAGGGCTTCATTTAAAATAATGGGTGTTGATATTTCTTCGTAATTTTCTCTTTTGTGTTTTTCTCTCCACATTGAAAGCAGCTCATTTCTTAAAATCATGCCCTTGTTGTGCCAAAAAGGAAATCCCACTCCTTCTTCATGAAATGAAAATAAATCCATTTTTTTACCGATTTTTCGATGATCTCTTTTTAGAGCTTCTTCAAGCATTTTTTTATGAAGACGAAGGGCTTTGTCGTTTTCAAAACAAAGTCCATAAATCCTAGTGAGCATCTTATTGTCACTATTGCCTTGCCAGTATGTGCCTGCAATTTTTGTTAGCTCAAAAGATCCTGTTTTTGAAGTATCCTCAACATGAGGGCCTGCACAAAGATCTAGGAATTCGTCTCCATTTTTATAAAATGAAGCCCCTGTTTCACCTCTTGTTGCTAATTTTTCAATAATCTCAATCTTGTAGTCTTCATTGATTGATGAGACTTTATTTTTAGCTTCTTCAATAGGCAGCGTGAATTGCTCAAATGGAATTTTGCGATTTTTGATTTCCTGCATTTTTGCTTGAATTTTTCCAAGATTATCAGAACTCAAAGGCTCAGAAAAATCAAAATCATAATAAAAACCGTCGTCGGTAGCAGGTCCTGTGCCAAGTTTTGTGTCGGGGTATAGCTCTTTGACTGCCATAGCCAATAGATGAGCAGCTGAGTGACGGATTGTTTCTAGGTTTTGGTTCATAATTTTGAGATAAAATTGATATCACTTGTTTAAAAAAAACAAGTGATACATCAGGACCCTTTTTGGGCGGTTCCACCTGATTTTCTGCCTTAGCAGACACTCATTTAATAAAAAATCAAATTGTATACCGATGGTAGTAATTCAAAGAAGTGTTCTTGCTTGGGCTTTCAGCCTATGACCCAGGCTCTCTTTAAGCTCTTTTCTAAAAATCGTGTCCATCTATGAATATTATTAATGATTTTTCCCATGTAGTCAATCAAATTACTTGATCCTTTTATGCCTTTGTGTCAAAATCTAAAAAAATAATCATGAATTGGCTTTTTATAACACTTGCTTCTTTAGCGGCTTTGATTCAGTTGTTGATTTATATTTTAATAATCAAGAGGTCTATGGAGGTTAGGGGGTTTACTAGGGCTGTATTGAATTTTGCTATATTGTTGGGAGTGTTAAATGTAGTTTTGTTTGGATTTTCTTTTTATCTTTTAATTATTAAGGGTGTTTAACAGGTTTTTGGAGATATTACCGGCGGTTTGTGCTTGGAGCGCAATTAGCTTACCGATTGCGCTTTCTTTTTATTATCCGTTGTATGTGGGGATTTTTATTTTGGTTTTTTCTTCGATATGGTTTTTTAAATCATTGGAGTTTATGGGTTTTTTGATTTATTCTTATTATAAGTATAAAAAATCTCAAAAAATAAACTGGAACAAGCTTTTAGATGATATAGATAATCACAATATAGCTGATCTGGAAGAGCAGTACAAATTAGAAAAAATGCTCAAAAAAGGCTCATTTATAAGTCCCAATAACCTAAGACATTTGGTTATTGTTGCAACATACAAGGAGGATTATCATATATTAGAGCAGACAATTAAATCTGTTTTGGATACAGATTATGACAAAAAAAAGCTCTATATATGTATAGCAACAGAAGAGCGAGCAGGGAATCATGGCATCAATAATGCCAAAAAACTCAAAGAACAATATGGTGATCAATTTGGAGAATTTGTTTATACTGTGCATTCTGACGGCATAGAAGGTGAGGTGATCGGAAAAGGCGGCAATATAACACATGCAGGACGAGAGCTTGAAAAAATGCTTCAAGAAAGAGGCATAAAAAAATCAGAATACAAAAATTACATAGTAACAACCTTAGATGCTGATAATTGTGTTGATAAGGCATTTTTTGCTTGTCTGACATACACTTATTCGATGGAAGATCAGAGAAAATATAGATCATTTCAGCCTTTGTCTTTTTTCTTTAACAATATCTGGGAAGTGCCGATTTTTAATCGTTTGGTATCACTTTCTAGTGGTTTTTGGCACATGATCGAAAATGGTCGTCCAGATAGACTCAGAAACTTTGCAGCCCACTCTCAACCATTTGAAGCACTTGCTGAGATGGATTTTTGGGCAACTGACACAATAGTTGAAGACGGGCATCAATTTTGGAGAAGCTATCTTCATTTTAAGGGAAATTATGCAGTTTGCCCTTTTTTTGTGCCTGTGTATCAGGACGCTATGCAAGATGCAACATTTTTTAAGAGTATTAAGGGGCAGTTCTTGCAGCTTAGAAGATGGGCATGGGGTGTGACTGATGTTTTATTTATGATTAAGAATTGGTGGAAAATGCGTAGAGAATTGCCATTTACAAAAACACTGCTTCGTTTTTGGAGATTAGCTGAAGGGCACTTTATGTGGGCAACAGCTCCAATTTTAATCACCTTAACTACACCTGTTCCGAGCTTAATCAACGAAGAATTCAACAAGACTGTATTTGCAGCTAACTCTTCATTTTTGATTAGCAATTTCTTTAAAATAGCGCTTTTTGGTATAATAATTTCCATGAGCTTGTCCATGCTTACAATGCCAAAAGCACCAACATTTAGAGATAAGATTTCACTGTTTTGGCAATGGATACTGCTTCCACCTATGACTATCGTATTTGGTGCATTTCCAGCTATTACAGCTCAGACAATCCTTGCTTTTGGTAAAAAATTAGAATTTAAAGTTACCCCAAAATTCAGAAAAAGCCATGAAAAAAGTAGCAATCACAACAAGGCATGACCTAAAAGAGCATAAAAGCACTCTTATAAAATTTATAAAATGTCTTCAGGATCAAGACAGGGAGGTGTTTTTAGATCAAAATGCTAGAAAAAACCTATCTGAAGAAGTTAAAAATTGCCAAAATTTTGAATTTGATAATTCAGTTGATTTATTGGTTGTGGTTGGAGGAGATGGAACTGTGCTTAGAGCTACAAGATACATGAAGGACTTAAATGTGCCACTATTAGGCATAAATGTAGGTAGGCTTGGTTTTTTAGCTGAGATAAAGTCTGAACACTTTGATAATACTTGTCAGCTTATATGGGAAGGGCAATTCACAAAAGACCCACGTATGCTTTTAAAAGTTGAATTAGTGAGAGATGGTGAGGTAGTATTGACTCATCGTGCTTTAAATGAGTTTACTATTGGATTGAGCGAAGTCTCACGTATTATTGAGCTTGATATTTCAGTTGATTCTTATCCTGTATCACATGTTTTGGCAGATGGTTTTATAGTGGCTACTCCTACTGGTTCTACGGCTCATTCTCTTTCTGCTGGTGGTCCGATATTACATCCAAAAATGGAAGCTTTTATACTGACACCAATTGCGCCACATTCATTTACTCAAAAGCCGATAGTTATAACTCCTGAAAAAGTTATAGAAATTAAGCCAAAAGGGCGTAATAGGGAAAATATTATGATTACAATGGACGGTCAGGTTTCAGAGAAGATTGAAAAAGGAGATGTAATAAGAATAAGTAAGCATGAGGAAAAAGTTTGTTTTTTAAGGCTTCTTGATGAGAGTTTTTTTAAGACTATAAAAGCAAAATTATTCTGGGGAGAGGGATTTAATACAAATGGTGAGTAAAAAAAGGCTGGACAAAGTAGTATTTTTTCGAGATAATGTATTGGTAGGAAGTGTATTTTGATCATATGTGATCAATAAAAGTGCTTGTTATAGATAAAAAAGATCGTCGCGGGGTGGAGCAGTGGTAGCTCGTCGGGCTCATAACCCGAAGGTCGTAGGTTCGATTCCTACCCCCGCAACCAATTAAAAATGTTCTCATGCCGAACGAAGTGAGGTGTGGGGTTATTTTTAATTTAGTTTGCGTAGAATAGCGTAATCGAACCTACGACCGTATAATTAGTTCGTAGGTTCTTTTATTGCAACTTTTTCTTCCTTTTTTTTGGAAATCAAAATAACCATGCTAAAAGTAAGAATCACGCCTATTAAATTGATTGGCAGTAGTTTTTCATCAGCCATAAAATAAGCGCTTGTCATTTGAGCAATTGGCTCTAGTAGCATTATTACTAGCACTGTTGAGATTGGCACGTAATTTGTACCCAGATCTTTTAGTCCTCTTCCCATAATAGCAGATGTTATTGTCAAAAGCCCTGTATATATAAGAAATTCTCTATTAAAAAATATACTGAAATATTCAAGTCCATTTTTTTGAATTAAAAACAAAACTATAAAAAAACTTGCAATTGAATATGATATAAAAATTCTAAAAAGAGGTAATATATGGATCATTTTTTTGTTTAAAACTACAGATATTGCCATGATCAAGCTAAGCACTATTGATAAAGCCTCTCCTGTTCCAAATTGCATAGAAAATCCATTATTTTTTTTGGTTAAAGTGAGTGTAATCCCAATAAATGCCAAAAATATATATAATATTTTTTTAAAATTTACAGATTCCTTAAAAATTAAAATTTCTAATATAAAGCCCCAAAATATACTTAAATATATTATTGTAAGTACATTTGCGACGCTTGTTTTTTGAATAGCAGTGTTAAATGAAAGATTGGCGATAATTACATTGATTCCTGAGATTAATAAGAAAAGCCAATCTTTATTTTTGATATGTGAAGTTTTGAAAAAATCTTTATTAAATATAAAAAAGAATAGCCCAATTATAGTAGAAGCAAGAAAAGACCTTCCTATTGTTATTTCTAGTGATGTATATCCATTTTCCCCCAGATTTCTGATGAAATACCACTCAAATGAATACGATAAAGATGAGAGCACGAGCATTAATTCACCGAAGTATTTTTTGTAGATTTTTTGCATATTATTTATTGTTTATGTTTAAGATAATGCATTTTATGTCTTTGTACATACTGTTTTTTGGATTAATTGATTTTTAAAATCTCAAAGCCCTCCTATTGGATTGGGAGGGTTTTTCTTGTTTCCTGTGGACTTAATTGGTCGCAAAGATAAGTTAAATGCCTTTGGAGTAGGCGGGCATCTTAGTCAACACAGCAGTATTATTCTGACTACTAATCTGCGGGCAAGTGGTCTCAGGTCTTACTGCAATGGTGACTTGATTTATGTACAGAGAGTCTGAGTTTAGTTGGAGTAATGCTTTTACAGATCACACCGCTCAACCTTTAAGTGAGTACATTTTTTATACAAAATCGCTTGAAAAAAAATATTGATTATTGTAAAAATATACTTTAAAAAACCTGCTCAAGCTTCATTTTGTGGCTAAGGAACAAAATTTTTACTCATTATGTATATATTTTCTTTTGTATCAATGCTTTTCTTGAGATTTATTTGATTTTTTGTTTAAATATAGGTAAATCTAATTTTAAAAATGAAAAGAAAACAACTGATCTCAAGTTCGTTATTGGCCTTTATTGGTTCATTTGCTTTGGCTTTTATGATTGACCAAGGGCAAATTACAGCACTTGCTGAAAATGTACCTTTTGCAAGTGTACAAAAACTACTTGTCTCATCAAACAATATTAAAGAGACGAGTGATATCTCAATGCGCAATGACGCAATGATTGAAACAACAGAAAATCTATACATCACTATGGATTCTGATGATGACTCTATTTCAAGCGCTATTCGTTTTGGAACTGACGCTAGTAAGCTAGATGATGATTTTTCTGAAATTATGCGTATTCAGGAAGACGGAAAAATAGGTATCATGACAGAGATTCCAGAAGCTACGCTTGACGTAAATGGTGTTATAAGAGCTCAGAAGTTGGTTCTTGAAGCCAATCCTGACTCGGATATTTCTCTTGCTAAAAATGCCAAGATTCAAGCAGAAGAATCTATGACTTTTTATATAAACCAGGCAGGAGAGGAGAATTCATTTAGATTTAAAAATAAAAAAGAAGAGCTAGTTCGTATTGATGAACATGGCAATATGGGCATAGGTGTTAAGTATCCAGAGGCTAAACTTCATATAAAAGGTGATATCAAACTAGAGGACGAGGATCATCTTGCTTGTAATCAAGATACAGTTGGGGCTATCAAGTTTCATGAGGATCATTTTTATGGTTGTAATTCAAAAGGCTGGGTTAGGCTTGATTCTGCAACAGCTCAAAAAGAGATAACCGAACCAGTTATAGAGATTTCAATTGATATGCAAGAGACACCAGCAGAAAAATATGTATTAGCCAACACAGATGAGATTTTGGCTGGTGTATTTAATGTGTACTCTTATGGTGAAGATATTGAGATTGATACACTTACGGTTCAGGTTAACAATATTGACACAGAAGATCAGTTTGGTATGGATATAAGAAATGATATTGAAGGTATTAATACAATTTCTCTTTATGATGAAAATCAAAACCCAATCATAAATAAAGACCAAGAAAGAGTAGAGACAAGTATAGTAGATCAAGATGGGAAATTTGTAATGGAAAATATTGGACTAAGGCTTGCAAAAGATGAAATCAAAAAAATATATGTATATATTGAGACAAATGACATCTCTCCAAGTGGAGATGCTAGAAGCGGAGATGCTTTTAATATCATGATGTCAATTGACGAAAATGATGTAAAAGGTGAGGGTGTTATCTCAAGTAGACCAGTAAAATTCATTTCTGATAGAAAAACAACAACTGAGCCTACAAATATTATCTATGTTTTAAATAACTTAATCACTCCAAAATTAACAGAAGAACAAAATGCAACACTTTCTACTGATGAAACAGAATTAATAAGCATTGAAATAGATCCTATGGGTGATAACAAAGCTTTTTTGAGATCATTTACTCCAACAATTGAAACAAGGGGTAGTGTAAAAATTAAATCCATTTCATTATATTCAGGTGCAAGCAAGATTGGTACAGGTTCTTTAAAAAAAGATGGAAAATGGGAGATTAAAATGAAAGCACCAAGTGCAAATGTTAGAAATTTAAGAATAGACTCAGTACCATACAATGAAATCAGACCTGGTGGAGAAATATTTACAATCAAAGCTATTCTTAGTAATCTTAAAAAAGGTGATGACCTTGTGGTTACGCTAAATCCTAAAGAGGATATTAACTGGAGAGACTTTGGTGTATATGGTGACAATGGTATAGATATAAATAGCACAATTGCAGATGAAAAAGAGTTCAAGAACATACTTACACATTAAGGGGATATAATTATTTCATATTTAAAAAAAGAGAGATCTTAAGACCTCTCTTTTTTTGTTAGAGCTTTATTAAAAATACGCTAAGCCTATTAGTACTACCTAGGATATAAAAGTCTATTGCTTCTAAGTATCTCAAATAAATTTGAACATATGTTGATTAACAAGGAGCATGCAGTATAGGTGAAAATATGAATCCCTTGACCTATATAGATTAAAAAATTACTTCCAAAAAAGCATTGTTTTCAGATTCTAAGCCAATCGAAACCCTTAGTAATGTTTTTGAAACTTTGCGGATAACCACCCCCTTGCTGCATAGTCGCTCATATATCTCATTTGCATTTTTTGCTTCAAACAATATGAAGTTTGCGTCTGATTTAAATACTTTTAACACCTCTTTTTTGTTTTTTAAGGCATTTTCTACTCGCATTCTTTCTTTTATTAAATATTCGGCGTCTTTTTTGACCTGCTTGAGGTCTTGTAGTTTTTCCAGGGCTTTTTGGGCTGATAGTGCATTAGTGTTGTATGGTAGCTTGATTCGCTGCAAGACCTCGGAAATCTCTCTACAGCTAAAGCATATCCCCATTCTTAAGCCTGCCAATTGCCAGTATTTCGAAAAAGTTTGCAAGACAATTAAATTGTTGTAATTGGCTATCTCATGAGCAAAACCAGCATCTCCACTAAAATCAATATAAGCCTCATCGACCACTACAATTCCGGAAAATCTATCCAAAATTTCATAAATCCTATCCTTACTTAGTAAATTACCGGTTGGATTATTTGGGGAACACAAAAAGATCATCTCCGCATCTAAACTCGCCTCAAGTAGAGACTCTGTATCAAGGTCAAAATCATGATCTAGAGGCACTTTTATACATTTTACGCTATTTAAATTTAGTAGATACTCATACATAGAAAAACTAGGATCAATCACTAAAGCTTTTGATTTAAATGGTGTCAAAAAGACTCGGATTATAAGATCAATTAGCTCATCAGATCCATTGCCAAGTGTGATATTGAGAGGATTTATGTTTTTTATTTCAGATAATTTATTGGCTAATTCTTCCTGAAATGGGTCAGGATAGCGATTTGAAATCCCATCACCAAATGGGCTCTCGTTAGCATTTAGCATAATATTTTGCTGCCCTTTGAACTCCTTGCGAGCAGAAGAGTAGCCGTTTAAGGCCAAAATTTCAGATCTAATTTTCATTGATTCTAATCAAAACAGCATTTTTGTGAGCATCTAATCCTTCTTTTTCAGCCATTTTGCATATGGCTGGTGCGAGATTTTCCAGGCCTTTTTTGGTTAAATTTTGAAAGGTTATTTTTTTGATAAAACTATCAACAGATACTCCGGAAAAACTCTTAGCAAAGCCACTGGTTGGTAGTGTGTGGTTTGTGCCACTGGCATAATCTCCAGCCGACTCAGGTGAGTATTGTCCGCAAAATACCGATCCAGCATTTTGAATTTGCGGCAATAAGTCCTCAAAATCATCAA
>JAOARU010000012.1 GCA_025210675.1 Candidatus Altimarinota bacterium
GGTTCTATATCTACTCATGCGGGGGTTGATCTTTTGAGGATTGAGGAGGCGGCACAGGCTATTAGAGATGAGTATGAGAATATGGCTCAAAATGGAATCACTGAAAATGAGCTAGAAAGGGCTAAAAGTTTTTTAAAGGGAAAAATTACTTTGAGAATGGAGGATTCTGAGGAGCTTGCATCTATGATTGCGTCTCAGATTACGCATTTGGGGTATGCTAAAAGGATTAAAAGTTTGTTTCATAAGATTGAAAAGGTGAGTAAGAAAGAGGTGGAGGATTTGGCTAGGGAGTTGTTTGTTCCTGCTAATTTGCATATGAGTTTGATAGGGCCTTTTGGTGAAAAGAGAGATGCTTTGCTTAAAATTATCCAATGAAAAGATATAATCAAATAGCTGATTTTTTCTTTGAGTTGTCTGTTTTGAAGAAAATTCCAAGAACAGGGAGCTTGGTTGCGGGTATAAAAAATCCAGATACAGTGGCAGAGCATGTTTTTAGGACTACGGAGATTGCTTTTGTTTTGGCTGATTTGATGGGGGCTGATCCTTTTAGGACGGCTTTTATGGCTTCGATTCATGACAATGGTGAGGCGAGAATAATGGATCATCATAAGATAATGTCTCGTTATTTGGATAAGGGCGAGGCTGAGGAGAGGGCTTTTTTGGATCAGATTCAGAAATTGCCTAGGGGTATTGCTAAGAGGTTTAAGGAGGCTTTTTTGGAATTGCAAGAATGCAAGACGCTGGAGGCTATTTGTGCACATGATGCTGATCTTTTGGAGCTTGCTTTTCAGTCAAAGGAGTTTTTGGAGCAGGGGTATCTTGCAAAGCAGGGTTGGCTGGATAATATAGAGATGCATTTGACTACTGATGTGGCTAGGGGTATTTTTGAGGCGATTAAGAATAAGTCTTATAATGATTGGTGGATTGATTTAAAGAGGGTGGATTAGGAGGAAGGGTTTGTTTGCGGGTTTAGCTTTGTTTATCAATAAATAAATAAAAAATCTGTTGAAAAAGAAGTGTTCTTTCTATAAAATCCATACATGGAGCATCTACATGTAGTATTTGACTTTGACAGCACTCTCATTGGGCTTGAGTCCCTTGAGGTTCTAGCAGAATTTCTTTTAAAGGAGGTGTCTCGTTCTGAGCGTCAAGAAATTATCTCAGAAATCGAGAGGATCACTGATCTTGGTATGAATGGTGATTTGTCTTTGGACGAGAGTATATTTATGAGAATGTCTGTTTTGCCGCCTATTAATGAGAAGGCGATTGGGAAGGCTGTTGATGTATGTATCAATAATATCACTCCTAGTATTGAGAGGGTTTTGCGTGATCTTGAAAGTGTCTATGTGGTGAGTGGAGGGCCGAGTGTGATTGTTAATCCAGTGGCAAATTATTTAGGGATACCGACTCAAAATATCAGATCAAGTGTTTTTGAGTTTGATGAGAGGGGTTTGTATGATCGAGTTAGGAGTTTTGTGCTTGATGATAAGTCGATTGCAATTAATGAAATGATAAAAGATGCTCAGGATAAGCATGTAGTAATGGTGGGAGATGGGGTAGCTGATCTTGCGACGCTTGGAAATCCTTGTAGGTATTTTGTGGGATTTGTAGAGCACAAGGAGCGTGAGGTGATAATGTCTTTTGCGGAGCATGTAGCGGGGAGTGCTGGTGAGCTGCATGGTATTTTGAGAGATTTTAAGGCTCAATAAGCTTTGGCAGAATTTGTCATTGTTTTTTAATATTTTTTTATTTTTTATTCCTAAAAAACTATGCGTGATATTAAAAAAGAAAAGGTTCTATTTTTGGAAAATATCAACCAGAAGGCTGTTGATATGTTTAAGGAGGCAGGTTTTGAAAATATTGAAGTATTGCCGTCTGCGATATCTGAGGAGGAGCTTTTGGAGAGGATTTCTGATGTGGCAGTATTGGGAGTGAGGTCAAGGACTTGGATCAAGCCAAATGTGCTAGAGCAGGCTAAAAATCTTGTCGCAATGGGGTGTTTTATAGTTGGTGTAAATAAGGTGGATTTGAATTTTGCTGAGCAGAGAGGTGTGCCGGTTTTTCATGGTCCTTTTTCATCAACTCGTTCTGTGGCTGAGTTGACTATGGGTTTTGTCATTAGTCTTTTTAGGAAGATTCATGAAAAAAATTTAGGTGCTCATGAGGGAAAATGGCTTAAAAAAGTCGATGGAATGGAGGTCAGGGGTAAGACTCTGGGGATTGTCGGATTTTCTAATATTGGGTCGCAGGTGGGTCTTTTGGCTGAGGCAATGGGTATGCGTGTGATTTTTTATGATGTGGCAAATGTGTTGCCATTGGGAAATGTTGAACGTAAAGCTACTCTTGATGAGTTGTATGCGGAGGCTGATGTTGTTACTGTGCATGTGCCTTCTTTGCCTTCGACTAGGGGTATGATTAATAAGCAGACGATTAATAAGATGAAAGATGGCGTAATGCTGATTAATACAAGTCGTGGTGATATATTTAATGAGGAGGATATAGCTGAGGGTTTGAAGTCAGGAAAAGTTGGTGGAGTAGCGATTGATGTGTATCAAAAAGAGCCAAAATCTCCAATAGAGCCGCTTGAGACTTGTTTGAAGGATTTTCCAAATGCTTTATTGACACCGCATATTGGTGGATCAACTGCTGAGGCTCAGGAGGGTATAGCGACTGAGGTGGCTGGGAAATTGTTGGATTATTTAAAAAATGGTAAGACGGCGGATAGTATTAATTTTCCTAAGTTGTTTTTGGCTCCAAAAGAGCAGTCTCATAGGGTGCTGCATATTCATGAAAATACACCTGGAATGTTGGCAAAGATTAATGAGACTTTTGCGAGTCATAATATCAATATCGCATCGCAGTATCTTAATACTTCTAGGCAGATTGGTTATGTTGTGACTGATATTGAGGCTGATTTTAATGATGAGTTGCAAGAGCAGTTAGGGTCTATTCCGCATACTGTTAGGTGTCATGTTATTTGTTAATTTTAACCCTTTAAAAAATGATTAAAAATTTTTCTGTTGGACCTTCTGCTCTTTATCCGGGTATTGCTGAGGATATAAATCAAATTGTGGAGAGTGGGATTTTGGAAAAGTCGCATAGGAGTGCTGATTTTACAAATTTTAGCGGGGATACGATTGAGGCTATTAGGGATTATCTTGAGGTGCCTGAGGATTATCATGTTTTTTATACTGCTTCTGCGTCTGAGGCTATGGAGATAGCTGTGAGAAGCGTTGTTACTTGTGAGAGTGCTCATATGGTGCATGGGGCTTTTTCTAAGAAGTGGTATGAAATGGTCAGCGGTATGGGTTATGAGGCTAAAAAAATTGAGCGAGAATGGGGTGATAGGGCTTCGCTTGATGA
>JAOARU010000013.1 GCA_025210675.1 Candidatus Altimarinota bacterium
CGACTATAAAACTCGTTAAATACAGATTCTAAATACAAACCATGATGCCTTATTACCTATTCCTTTCCTTCTCTTCTTGCCCACTCAAACCCGCCACCTATCTACTGAACAAAAAATGTGTTCATTAGTTGGAAAAGAGGACAACAATACGACTATAAAACTCGTTAAATACAGATTCTAAATGCCTACTGAACAAAAAATGTGTTCAAAATCAAAATAAGCGGTATTACACAAGGAATTAAAACAAAAAAACCACAAAGTATTACCCTAAACAAGCTACCCATCACTACCAACCAAAAAATCATATTCACCAAAAAAACTCGTTCATATCATAACCCAAAACACCTCGCTGATTCATCTGCCAAGCAAATCATTTCAATCGTTAAAATAATTACCACAAAAAAAATTCCCTAAGCAAATTTATTGCTCAGGGAATATCTCAAAATTTACCAACCTAATTACTGCTGACCACTCATCTTATTTACATCAAGCAAAGGCATTGCCCCATCAGGCAAGATACCCCAATTAATATTAGGTGACATCTTATTTACAAATTCAAGCTGAATCACCTCAGGACTCTCTCTTAGTGCCTCACCTTTCAAACGAATTGCCTCTGCTTCAGCTTCTGCCTCAATAATCTTCTTTTCCTTTAACTGCTCAGCCTCCTTCTTTTTATTTTCAGCTGTTTTAATCTTTTGCTCCGCTATTTGCTTTTCCTCAATAGCATGCGCAAATTGCTTTGAAAAAGTAACATTTCTTACAAAAATTTCATGCAAAATTATCTGATTATCTCCATAGATCCTTTCTAGGTCTTTTTTAATTAAATTTGCAAAATCAGTTCTCTTGTCAGCCACAAGCTCAAGAGCATTAAACCTAGAAACAGATTCATATACCACTGATCTAGCAGCAGGACGAATAATAGTATCCCTATAACCATCTTCTGTTAAAAAATTCTTTCTCATGTGTGAAGCATTTTTTGGTAAAACCTGATAAGTAATACTGACATCAACTACAACATCCTGCCCATCTTTACTACGCCCCCTAACTGCATCCTCATCTTGGATACCACGATAATCACCTGCCATAGTAAAAACCTGCTTTTTTGTAGTAAAAATCTTCGCCTCTTGCCAAAAAGGAATCTTAATGTGAAATCCTTCAGACAACTGCTTATCAAGCACCCCTCTACCTCTATCAAAAATAACCGCAACATGAGATGCAGGCACAGAAACAAAACCATCAATCACCACAAAACTACAAATTGCAATGATCAAAACCATCAAGAGATGCTTAAAATTAAATTCAAACATTTTATTAGGATTAAAATTTGTAAAAATACCCTTATGATTAGGGCTTAGTTCTATTGTTTTTTTATTGATCTTATTAAAAATCTCCTCCAAATCAACCTTGTTAAGCCTGGAATAAACCTTGTAAATCACATATCCAACAATCAAGAATGGCAAAAGTTTCAAACCCAATACAAAAAACAAAACAATCAGGAATGGGGCTAAAAACGACCAAAAATCAAAATCACCTTTTTTCATACTCATAAATTAACACCTCATGAAAAATAAATCAACAAAGCGCTTTCTATAAATAAAAATATAGAAAAAAAACTCAAAGAAATCTTTTTAAACATAGCCAACAGGAATTTTGCAACTATAAATGACACCACAAAAGAAGCCATAAATCCACTCACAATAAGACCTATACTCAAATCCCCCATTCCATCTTGAATTATACGAATAGCCGACAAAATAGATGCACCAAGGATTATTGGCATTGCCATCATAAATGAAAATCTAGCTGCAACTTCACGAGAAACCCCCTGAAAAAGCCCTCCCGAGATTGTCATACCTGATCTTGAAATACCAGGAAAAACTCCTAATATCTGAAAAAATCCCATCATTAAAGCAACTTTTATATCTACTATTGTTTTTGATTTTCCTTTTGGAAATCTCTCGGCCAATAAAAAAATTGTCGCTGTAAATCCAAGTAAAAAAGCTACAATCAAAGGCATTCTGGCGCCCTCTATTAAATCCTCAAACAAAAGCGCAAATACAACAGCAGGAATAGTCGCCACCACCAAAAGCGCCAAAAGCGTTCCTGAATACTTATCCTCCTCTTTTAGCTCTTTTTTTAAAGCTGCTTTATACAAAAAAACCAACATCTTCCAAATATCTCTCCAAAACAATATAAACAAAGCCAAAAGCGTCCCCGCATGCAAAAACACGTCAAATGACTTCATAAGCCCCTCATCAAGCTGTAAATCAAAAAAATGCTCAGCCAAAACCAACTGACCACTAGAAGATACCGGCAAAAACTCTGTCAATCCCTGCAAAATACCAAGCAAAACACTCTCTATAATGCTCATTTTAAAAATAAAAAATGAAAACCATACGCCACCATTGCAAATCGAAGCCCCCTTGCAACTAAAGACGAAATTAAAAACCTACAAAAAGGCATTTCAAAAATACCTGACCCCCAAGACGCCAACTTATAAGGAGCAGGCGTAAATGAAATCACAAAAACAGCAAAAACACCATATTTATTAATATAATACTCCACTTTGTCAACTTTTTTTTGACCAAAAAAACGCACCGCAACGCCATGTCCATATCTCTGACCAAGGAAATAAGCCACACAAGCACCAATTATATTGGAAACAAATGCCACCACAAAAGCCAAATGCACATTAAACCCCATGGAGCTAATAGTCGCCAAAAAAGGATCAATCGGAATCGGCTGAATAATAGACTCAGTAAATGAAAACAAACCCAGAGCCACAAGTCCGTAATGTTCTATAAATGCCCGAGTGATTTCTATAAGTTGCGTAAACACTCAATTATTATTATTAAAAAATAAAATTAAATCAAGCTTAGAGGCAGGACACATATCCCTCCGCTCCAACTTAATCACTGAAAGCAATTGCCTCATTTGCAAAGCCACCACCTTTTCAATAAACAACATTATTCAAAGGCTTCCCCTACAAAACTCCAAAAAAAGCAAAACAAAAACCACCATCTCCACTAGCCATTTTTACCACAATAAACCCCTGTTAAAATTTTTCATCTTGGCTCTCCTTTTTAATATACACTACACTCCCTCAAAGCACAGCTGGAAGCATTATCTTAGGTAAATTATATTTTGCCAATCAATAAAACACGCTATAATCAAATTATGAAAATAACATCATGGAACATAAACGGACTTAGAGCAATCCACAAAAAAGGCTTTGTTGATTTTTTAAATCAAGACAAATCAGACATCTACTGCCTACAAGAAGTCAAGGCTCAAAAAGATCAAATCCAAAAAATAATTCAAGAATTAGCTCCCTACCACTTTTATCTGAACTCAGCAGAAAAAAAAGGCTACTCAGGTGTCGCCATCTTAAGCAAAGAAAAACCACTCGAAATCAAAACCAAATTTCCAGATATACTAAACTACGAAGGACGCATTATTGAGGCGCACTTCAAGGATTTTGTGCTTTTAAACATATACTTTCCAAATGGCGGAAAAAGAGCCAATGGGGACGATATGCTGGGCTTTAAATTAAATTTTTACGATAAATTAATCAACTACTTAAAAGATTTCAAAAAAGATATTATAATTGCTGGTGATTTTAATATCGCTCATACAGAAATAGACATCAAAAGAGCCAAAGAAAACAAAAACTCAATCGGATTTCTACCTATCGAAAGAGACAAGCTGACGCATTTTTTAAATCATGGATATATAGACGCCTTTCGTTTTTTAAATCCAGAAGCAAGAGACGTGTACAGTTGGTGGTCATACAGAGCCAATGCCAGAGCTAACAATGTTGGCTGGAGAATTGACTATTTTTTTACCTCTATCAGCATGCAATCCAAGCTCAAATCATGCACACACCAAACAGACATTATTGGCTCTGACCACTGTCCAATCAGCCTAGAATTCTAAATTTCCCACTATTGTTACGTTTCTATCCTTGGAGTTATCTCTCCTATAAGAAGCTAGGGATTTATCTAAATAAGTATTTCGAGGATCAAATTGTGCACTAGGCACAATACTTTTAATAGCGCTATGAAAATCAAAATAAACCCTATTTCTATTATTTATAAAAAAATCATCTCCAAAACGCCTCTGAATTTGCAAATAACAATTATCTTTTTGTATCTCAAAAATATGACTAAAAGGCATAACAAAAACCTCAGGATCTTTAAAAAACTCCAAAGTATTTTCAATAATACCGCTCAAAAGCCCTCTCCAGCCTGCATGCACTAGAGCAAATCGCTCTTTTTCAATAAAAACAAGACTTGCACAATCTGCTGTCAAAATCCCCAATTTCAATTTAATATTATCAGTAATAATCCCATCACAATCATCTAAATCCTCATCTCCTCGCTCAATCAACTTGATATTATTACTATGAGTCTGTTTTGGAAAAACAATCCCCTTTGGCAAACTTGAATAAGGAGTAAAAAATTTAGCGCTGATCATAAAACCCTCTTAATATCTCTAAAAATCGCCTCTTAAAATTATCTTTTGAAAATTGCTCTGCCCGCTCCCTAAGCACCACCGGATCAAAATCACGCTCGGAAAACTCTTGTATAGCATCTTTAAATGAATCCACATCTTGCCGATCAAAAAACACAGCCACCTGACCATTGAGTGATGTTTTAACACCACCCTTGTTATAAGCAATTACAGGAGTACCAGATGCCAAACTCTCAAGCGGCACTATGCCTGCATCTTCAACATGGGGAAAAATAGTTGCCTTAGCCTTTTGAAAATTATCCCCGAGAACCTCATCAGACACATAGCCAAGAAATTCTATATTGCTTCTTGCCTTTTTCTTGAGGATTTTTTGCATTGGACCTGTGCCAATAATTCTTAATTTTTCTTGAGGCATAGCATTAAAAGCCTCCACTAAAAAAACTATATCCTTTTGCGGAACCAATCTCCCAGCAAACAAGTAAAAATCTTCTTTTTGCTCACAAATTGTAAATTTTTGCGTATCTACAGGAGGAAAAAGCACCACAGAATCTCTCTGCCAAAACTTCCAAATCCGCTCTTTAATAAAATCAGAATTAGCAATGATAAAATCAGGACGAGCACTTGATGCTGCGTCCCACTTACGAATCCTATGAAGTATAGG
The DNA here is from genome assembly GCA_025210675.1 of Candidatus Altimarinota bacterium. Classification (GTDB taxonomy): domain Bacteria; phylum Patescibacteriota; class Gracilibacteria; order CAIRYL01; genus JAOARU01. The sequence continues at coordinate 5,135 of JAOARU010000013.1, forward strand.
CGGCAAGAAAAACTTGAGAAATCGAGGCAAAGGATAAGAGTCAACAAACTCCCTATACTCACCCCACAAAAACCTCGCAGGAGTATGCACATAACTCACATGAAGCGTATCTGGATTGGTCAAAGCTCCTTTGCCAACAAAAGACGAAGAAGAAATCACCAAATCATACCCCGTCAAATCCAAACTCTCAATAGCCATCGGCAAAAGAGACAAAAACACCCTATGCTTTTCTCTAATTCTTTTTGGAAATTTCTGTAAAAAACTAGTTTTAACCTGTTTTCTACCGAGGTTTTTCATATTTTCAGACACAAAAATAGTAGTCAACAAATCAGCCTCAGGAAAAATCTCACAAAAAAACTCAATCACACTCTCTGCCCCACCGTAATTTGTGAGCCAGTCTGAAACTATTGCTATTTTTAATTTAGAAAAATCACTCACTTTCATCAATTGGCAAAATCAAAGGCTCAGATTTTACAAAATCAAGCTTGCTTATCTCTTTTGAGGCTTCTTCTACTAATTTGAGCGGACACCTGTCCAACAATAGAGAAATCGCCACTATCTCTTCAAAATTTGGCTTATGGGAAACCCCAAACAATGATACTCCTTTATCTGCTAAAACCTGTGCCAATTTTGCTAAAACTCCAGCCTTATTGTCTGTAACAACTCTCATGACTGACTTCATCTCTAAATCAAAAAAATCACCGCTTTTAATTTTCCTAATCTGATTATATGGCAATGAACGATTTTTTGGCTCATCTTTAGCAGCATGTTTGCAAGCCTCGATAATATCAGCTGCAACAGCAGTACCAGTAGCCCTGCCACCTGCTCCATGCCCCTCCA
>JAOARU010000014.1 GCA_025210675.1 Candidatus Altimarinota bacterium
CCACTGGATAATAGCACAGAGGGTATAGGGGCTTTTGTTGATTTTAATGCTCAGGAAGAGGTGATTTTTATTACTCAGCCTATAAAAAACTCTCCAGCTGAAAAGGCAGGGTTAAAGGCAGGGGATTTGATTTTGGAGGCTAATGGCGTATCTTTGAAGGGGTTGCATACAAAAGAGGCTATTCAGTACACCAGGGGTAAGGCAGGTACAGTAGTAAAGCTTTTGATTAAAAGAGGAGATAAAACCTTTGAGGTGGATGTAGCTAGAGAAAAAATAGACTTTTCACCTGTTCATGCTGAAAAAAAAGGTGATATTTTAATTGTTTCAATCAATAGTTTTGGTTCTAAGATGGTTTCTGATTTTGAGAATGCAATAGAGGATTATTATGATTCTGATACGAGAGGCATCATCATAGATCTTAGAGGTAATCCTGGTGGTTTCTTGAGTGCTGCTCTTGATTTGCTTGCGTTTTTCTTTGAAGAAAGGCAAGTAGGAGTAATTCAACAAGAAGCAACTATTCGTTATAAGCGTTATATAAAATCAAATGGAATATTAAAAGATGTTCCAACTATAGTTTTAATGGACGAAAATTCAGCTTCAGCATCGGAAATATTTGCAGGTGCGATACAGGACTACAAAAGAGGTGTTGTTATGGGAACAGTTAGTTACGGAAAAGGCACTGTTCAGGAGTTGACAAGATTTCCTGATGGGTCATCATTTAAGATTACTGTTGCAGAGTGGCATACTCCGCTTGATAGATCTATTAATAAGGTTGGAGTTACTCCAGATGTTGATTTAGAAGGGGTAGAGGGTGAAGCATTGATAAATTCTGCAATTAGGCAATTTAATACAATGAAATGGGAGAAAAGATAGTCCTAGCTTCAAAAAGTCCTCAAAGAAAGGAGATTTTGGCCAAACTGGGCTTTGATTTTGAGGTGTGTCCACCTGAGCAAGAGGAGGTTGTGGATTACTTTAAGACGCCAGAGGAGATCGCAAAAAACATAGCTCTTCAAAAAGCTCTAGAGATTCAAAAAAGGTATCCAGATAGATTAATATTAGCAGTTGATACTATTGTGGTGTCAGCTGCTGGAAATATACTTATGAAGCCTAAGGATAAGGCTGAAGCTCGTTTTATGATTTTGGGTAAATCGGACTCAGTAGAGACCGTTGTTTCGGGTATAGCTCTTTTAAAAGGCGATGAAAAACTTGTAAGATACGAAAAAAGTCATATTTATTTTGCAAAAATTACAGAATCAGATGCTGATAAAATATTGACCTTTAATGAATGGCAGGGTAGGAGTGGTGCTTTTTCGGTAGAGGGCAGGACTTCGCTTTATATAAAGGGCATAAAAGGTTGTTTTTATAATATAGTAGGGTTGCCTGTTTATCTTTTTAATAATATGCTTTATGAATTTTCTTTATAAAATAATTTTTTATTTGCGCAATCTTTTTTTTATGCTAGTCTAAAAAAGTATTGATTTTTATTTTTTTTTAAGGCAAAATTTTTTCGCTCTTTTTTTGTTTCTAATAAATGGCTAGCAAAGATGACGTAATCGAAGTAGAAGGTGTAGTTCAGGAGTGTTTACCAGGTGGATATTTCCGCGTAAAGATTACAACAGAAGGCTTTCCAGAGGAGCATTCAGAAATTAGAGCACGTGTGAGTGGTAAGATTCGTAAATTTTCAATTCGTATCTTGCCGGGAGATATGGTAAAAATGGAATTATCTCCGTATGACCTAACTCAGGGTCGCATTACCTATAGAGGTATGAAATAATTTAACCAATATTTATTATGAAAGTTAGAGCTTCAGTAAAAAAAATTTGCGATAAATGCAAAGTTGTAAAAAGAAAAGGTGTTGTTAGAGTTATTTGTGAGACAAAAAAGCACAAACAACGTCAAGGATAATTTTAATAATTTTTTTTAGAAAAACGAATGTCAGTTAGAATTTCAGGAGTTACATTGCCAAACAAAAGAATTGAGGTAGCACTTACTTATGTTTTTGGTATCGGAAGAAATACATCAAACGAGATCTTGGCAAGGCTTAAAATCAATAAAGACAAGAGAGCAAATGATTTGACTGAGACTGAAGTTACAAAGCTTAGAGAGGCAATAGATAAATTTCCAACAGAAGGTAATTTGAGAAGGGCAATTTCAATGGACATAAAGAGATTGATGGATATCGGTTGCTATAAAGGATATAGACATAAAAGAAGACTTCCAGTAAGGGGGCAGCGTACAAAGACAAACGCAAGGACCAGAAAGGGTAAGGCAACACCGATTGCAAATAAAAAGAAATAATTTATTAACTATTAATTAATTCAAATGGTAGCTAAGCAAAAGAAATCAACAAGCAAGAAAAAGAAAATAAGACGCAGTGTTTTAAATGGTAGAGCTTATATTACTGCATCTTATAATAACACCATTGTTACAATTACTGACGAAAATGGTGAGGTTATCTCATGGGGCTCAGCTGGAGCAAGTGGGTTTAAGGGGTCTAGAAAATCTACTCCTTATGCTGCTCAAGTAGCTGCTGAAAATGCTTCAGAGAAAGCTAAAAACATGTGTGGACTTGAAAATGTTCAAGTATTCGTAAAAGGCGTAGGTCCAGGAAGAGAGCAGGCTATTCGTGGTCTTCATACTTCAAAGTTAAATTTACTATCAATTGCTGATCTTACAGCAATTCCACACAATGGTTGTAGAGCTAAAAAACCAAGAAAAGTTTAATATTATTTATTTGTTTTTAAAAAATGAGTACTAACAACGCAAAATGTCGTTTATGTAGAAGAGAAGGTGAAAAACTCTTCCTAAAAGGTGAAAGATGCCATACACAAAAATGTGCAGTTCAAAGAAGAAATACACCTCCAGGAAAAGATCCTAAAAATAGATTTTCAAAATTATCTGAGTTTGGTCGTCAGTTAAGAGAAAAGCAAAAAGCGAAAAGAATTTTTGGTGTAGCAGAAAAAGTATTTAGAAATTATTATCAAAAAGCATCTTCGATGAAGGGGATTTGTGGTGAAAACTTACTAGCACTTCTTGAGAGAAGACTTGACAATGTGGTTTATAGGGCTGGTCTTGCGGATTCAAGATCTCAGGCTAGACAAATGGTTTCACATGGAATTTTTGAATTTAATGGTAGAAGAGTAGATATCCCATCTATTTCAGTTCGCCCAGGTGATTTAATTACTATTAGAGAGGTTTCAGCAGCTCATCCAGTAGCTGCAAAAGCATCAGAAAGAAAGATAAAAGTACCTTCATGGATCAAATTTGACGTTAAAAAAAGTCAAGTTGAAATAGTGAGATTCCCAGAGAAAGATGAGCTTGAGCAATCAATCGTAATCAATCTCATTGTTGAGTTTTACTCACGTTAATATTTCTAATTTAGCTCACAAAAAATGCATATCATACACGAAGAAATCGGCTTTCCAAAGATCACTTCTCAAAAACAAGGTGATCATTCAGTTGTTTTTACAATGTCACCACTTCCATCAGGTTTTGGTATGACAGTGGGAAATGCTTTAAGAAGAGTTCTTCTTTCGTCTGTTCCAGGAGCTGCTATTACAGCTTGTAAGATTGAGGGAGTGTCTCATGAATACACTTCAATTGAAGGAGTTAGGGATAGCGCTCTTGATATTCTTCTTAATCTAAAGCGTTTGCCGGTATTAAGTCATTCAAAAGAGCCAATTGTTGCTACTTTGAATGCAAAAGGAGAAGGGGAAGTAAAAGCTTCAGATATTAAGGTTACAAGTGAAGTCGAGATTCTTGATCCGGATTATGTAATCACACATTTAGACAAAAAAACAAGCACTCTAAATATGGAGCTTCGTATTGAAAAAGGTGTGGGTTATGTTCCTGCTCAAGAGAGACAAAAGGAGGAAAAAGAGGCAGGTTGGATCTTGATTGATTCGATTTTTTCACCTGTTAAAAAGGTTAAATACGATGTGTCATCAGTTCGTGTCGGACAAATGACAAATCTTGATAAATTGGAAATTGAAGTTGAGACAAATGGTTCTATTGAGCCAGATGAAGCAATGAGATTTTCAGCTAAAATTGTAGAAAAATATTTTGCATTATTTCAAAAGGACGAAAAAGACTTTGAAAATCATGATTTTATTTCAGATTTTGATGCTAAAAAATCAGTATCAGAAGAAGAGCAGTCAGATGATGCAAAAGAGACATATACGCCAATTGAGGTTTTAAATTTCTCGCCTCGTACACTAAATGCTTTGATAAATGGTGATATTGGGTCTGTTGAAGAATTAGTACAATGCACGGAGGCCAAATTAGACACATTAAGAGGATTTGGTAAAAAAGCAATGAATGAGGTTGCTGAAAAGTTAGCAGAAAGAGGTTTACGCCTTACTGATCAATAAAATATTTTAATTTAAACAATGCGCCACAGAAATAGTAAGATTAAATCTAGGCTTGGAAAACAGAAAGGGCATCGTGAATTGATGCTAAGAAACATGATGACTTCACTCTTTACTCATGGTAAAGTTAAAACAACTGAGACAAGAGCAAAAATAGTGCAATCTTCAGCTGAAAAATTGATTACAAAGATCAAAAGAAAAGATTTGATGAATGCAATTCGTGAAGTTAAGAAGGTTCTTTTTACAAATGAATCTTCAAAAAGAGCAATCGAGATTGCTAAAAATTTTGAAAATAGAACATCAGGGTATACTCGTCTTACATTTGTGGGTATTCGTGATGGAGATGCGACACGCATGGCTTTACTAGAATTTGTTGATGAAAAAAAATGAAAACTTATTTACCGAAAGAGGCTGACATAAAGAACAACCGTAAATGGTATCTTGTTGACGCAGAAAATACTTCACCTGGTAGGGTTGCTACTCTATGTGCCACTTTGTTGCGTGGTAAGCATAAGGCTACTTTTACACCACATTTGGATACAGGTGATTGTGTGGCTATTGTTAATGCTGAGAAAATTGCCCTAAAAGGCAATAAGCTTGAAAATAAAAAATATTACACTCACTCAGGTAAGCCAGGTGAGCTCAAGACTAAGACTGCTAAGGTTATGCTTGAGCAAACACCAGAAAAAGTGCTTTTCTTGGCTATCAAAGGCATGCTTCCTAATAATAAGCACAAAAAAGATATCCTAAAAAGACTTAAAATTTATGCAGGTGCAGAGCATGATCAAGCTGCTCAAAAACCTGAAGCAATCAAAATTGATGCATTTTCTATTAAAAAATCTTAATCCATATAAAGATGCCAGAAAAAGAAGAAAAGAAGACAACAAAGGCTACTGCTGCCAAAAAAGCACCTGTAAAAAAAGCGGCTCCTAAGAAGGAGGCTTCAAAAATAGCTGTTAAAAAATCTAATCAAGTAGTAAGTAAGAAGAAAAATCGTAAAGAAATTACTTTTTCAATTGGAGAAGGTAAAAAATATACTTATGCTGTTGGTAAAAGAAAAACAGCAGTTGCACGTGTAAGACTTTATGAAAATGGTAAGGGACAAATCGAAGTAAATGGTAAAGATGTTAAAGATTATTTTACAGGTATATTGTCTCAAAATGCAACTGATGCTTTAAAAGCAACAGAATCAAGTAGGAGCTTTGATGTAACTATTAAGGTACTTGGTGGTGGTGTTAGTGCTCAGTCAGATGCTGTTAGAAATGGTATAGCAAAGGCACTTGCAGAGTATGATGTAACACATCGTCCACTTTTAAAGAAAATGGGTTATGTTACAAGAGATTCAAGGGTAAAAGAGAGAAAGAAGCCAGGTTTAAAAAGAGCACGCCGCGCTCCACAATGGAGAAAGCGTTAAGGTTTGTGTTAGGCAAGATAAAAATAAGGAGGGGATTAAAGATCCTCTCTTTTTTTAAAAAACCCAGTTTAAAATTATGGGTATGTTTTTTTGAAGAGTGGGCATAGAATGATTAGAGGTGGATTAAAAGTCCTCAAAGCTTATTAGTAAAGGCAGGATAGGGTGATGATTAGGTTTTTTTAAGGCGAAAATCAGATTAATTATTACAAAAAATAAATACTTTATTAATCAAGTATTTATTTTGACCCCGAAAAGCACAAAGCAGTTCAGGGTTAAGGTTGGGGTGTTATTTATATATTATATAATTTTTGTATATTATGTCAAATGATTTTTTGTTAAACAAGGTTTTTTGTGGTGCTTGTTGATTGATTTTTGAGCTTATTTGTGAGATAATTTCTAGATAATAAAAAATGAAAAACAAAGATCAAAAACAAGATTACGGCACCACTTTGCTTTCATGGAAAGCACCTGAGTATCAGTATTATGAGAGGAGTAGGCTATGGTATATGCTTATGGGGATTGTTAGTGTGAGCTTGATTGTGTATGGGATTTTGGCTAATTCTCTGTCTTTTTCTATTGTGATAGTTCTTTTGGTTGGTGTGTTTACGTTGACTCACAAGGAAAAGCCAAAAATAGTCGATATTGTCATTACTGATACGGGGCTTTGTTTTGATCATAGATTTTATCCTTATGAGGACTTGAAGATATTTTGGATTATTTTTGATCCGCCTCATGTAAAAACACTTAATTTTAGAACTAGCAGGATATCAACTAGGGAGCTAGGTATTCAGCTTGGAGATCAAAATCCGGCTGAGATTAGAGCGCTTCTTTCAACGCAAATGCCAGAATGGAAAAATCGCACAGAGACTCTTTCTGAGGTATTGATTCGTATTTTTAAGCTTTGATGGAAATTTTTGAAAATCCAAATCAGGCACAGCAAGAAGTAGGGTCTCTTGAAAAGCAAAATCAGGAGAATTTGTTTGGGTTTACAGAAAAAACCCCTGATGATATTCAAAATGATCTTTTAAGGCAGGTTGATTTTGAAGATTTAAGTTTAGATACATTAGAAACAGTAAAAGTATTTGCAGGTATTATTTATGAGGTTCGTTCTGATGTTTTGGGGCTTTTTGATCAGTCAAAATTGTCTATTGAGGAGTGGCAAGATGTGCCTGAAAGTCATGAGCTAAAAAGGGTTACCAATAAAAAGCTTGATGAGTTAAGGGTGGGTTTGGCTAATTATACAAAAGAGAGAAGTGAATTTATGATATATGCTTTGGAGTCTGACTTGAAGGGAGCGAATTCAAGAAAAACAGCAGAGATACTTAGTGGTTCTGAAAATGCGTCTCAAATTATGAATCTTCAGCAACAAAAGGTGGATACGGCAGTAGATTTGACTCCTGAGGGTAGGGTAAATTATAAGGCACTTTATGAAAACCTGTCTCTCCAGTTTAAGTATCAAGAAGAGATTGAGGCTAAAATGGAAAAGGTTGACATAAGTGCTAAAACCCCAGAGCAACTTGCTGTTATGGTTAAGCAGGCTGGATACAGAAGTGTTTTGGATATGATGATTTTGCAAAATTTGAAATCTGATAAGACTAGGGCAAAGGTAGAAGCGAGGTTTATCGAAAATGCTGCTTTGGTAATGAAAATACAAAGACAAAATCCTCTAAGTGAAGCAGAAGTGCCAAAAATCAAGCACAATGATGTATTTTTGAATATCCCTGAAGATTTACAAAAGGAAATAGATTATGAGGTGAAGCAGATTAAGGAAGGCAAAAAAGACCATATTTATGGAGCAAGAATTCTCTCGGATTTTATTGAAAATGGAGGTATGTCTCCAGATATGCAAGTGCTTGAGCTTGTAAATCAAGGTTTTGGTAGTGGTGATGGGATTAAGGCTTTTCAGCAGAGAATTTCTAAATATGAAGGCAAGGCTGACTTGGTAGATATGATAAATGATGGAGATTTAGAAGAAATAGCAATGCATTCTTTGATTAGGGAGGCTCAGGAACTTTTGTGTTCCAATATGGGGCTTAAGGATTTAAATGATCTTCAAAAGTATACCAATAGTATGCTTGGTTTTTCTGATGGTTTTTCTGTAATTGATACAGAGGGGGCTGATTATATTTATGAGAATGCAGGAAAAATTTCAGGTAAATTTAGTGTAAGCAATTTTGCACTTGGTAGGGGTGTAGATGCAGGCATTATGATATTTGCATTTAATTTTATGGCAGCATTAAAGACTGATAATTGGGATAATGAGTATTTATTGATAGCTCCTGCTATCGTTTATGGATCTGTTAAGGCTATTCATGAAAACTGGATAGATAATGCAATAAATCCAAAAAATAAAGCATTTAATATTGCAAATAGGTTAAATTATACAGCGAGTGGCAGAGAGACTATGGATTGTTTTAGAGATGAGCAGGAGATGGCTGTACTCAAAATGATAGACTGGAATACGCTTCGCAAGAACTCAAAAGCATTTGATATAAAGGATGATTCAGCTGATTCTTATCAGAAATGGCAAGAGGAAAAGCTTTCAACATTTCCATTGATCAATCCAGACATGAGAGAAGTATTTGAGCAGATGGTTGCAGAATTGCCAAGGGATAATATGACTCAGAGATTTGAATTTTTAAATTTTATATATAGAGATAGTAAATTTGTCAATACGGCTTTTACAGAGGCTGTAAGACAGCATATTCTCAAGATGCCTAAACAATGATAAATCAAGATCAATATATTAAAGGCGTAATGCAAAATGTTCAATTAAAAGACAAGGAGTTGCTTCGTAAAAACGCAATGACGATTGGCTTAAATTCGAGTTCAAGCAAGGAGATTTTGCAGGTTCATGAGCAGGATTTTGCCAAGATTACAGATATTTTAAGTGGTCTTAGTTTTGAATTGCCAGATCCAAAAGAGTTTGATTTTATGTGTCGTGAGCTTAATCGCAAATTTCCAAATTTTAATCCAAGATTTATAGAAAATTCTGCATATAGTCAAAAATCAGCCTTAATTACATTTGTAGCATTTGGGGAGGAGCAAGAGGCGGGTAATTTTGCTGATATTTATCCTCAAAATATCAGCTATTCAGAATTTTTGAATCGTGAAATAAAAACAAAAAAAATCACTCAAGTAGCGGATTTGCCATTGGTTTTTTCAGGTAAGATGGACGATCAAGGTCTTAAAAAAAAAGTGATTGCCTGTGGGCTTTTGTCGATGATTCAGAGTCGTATTGACCATAGATCTGCTCAGCATCAAGAAATGCAATTTGAAGAGTATAAACAAAGTTCTTCATTTAAAATGCCACATATAAAGTCTCCATCTACAAAATCTCATAAAAAATCTAAAAAAGTAGATCATTATGAGGCTGGTAAGGACTCAAAGGACCAGATGCAAAAGCAAATGGACGAATATAATCAGGCTATGTATGAGGCTGAGCGTCAGAAGCAACAAGCTTATAAAGTGAGGAAAAAAAAGAAAAAAAAGAAAATGTCTCTCATGAAAAAAGCATTTATTGGAGCTGGTGCATTTGGTGGTGGGCTTGGAATATTGGCTTCAAATATGGACGGATTTGTGAATCAAGCCCCATCACAAGAAGTTTTAAATCCTCTTGGATATATCATTCATACATTAATATGTTAGAAAGAATAATTGGAAAGTTGCAGGCAGTTTGCAAAAAAACAGTGATAGTATCACTTATTTTGATGGTAGTTATGGGGATTGGTGTAGTTAGTGTCAGTGCTGATGAGGTCGAAGCAGGTACAGGAGCTGTAGCGTGTTCAGGAAATGCTCCAAGTGAAAAACATCAATGTATTAATGGAAAATGGGAGTCGCCAGAGGAGACTCAAACACCGCCATCTTCTACTCAGTTTGGCTTGATGGACGCCGCATCGCTTATAAATAGTATTTTTACGCCATTTATTGGATTTTTGGCTACTGTGTCAGGTGAATTAATGGGAAATGATTGGATCTATGGTACTGGGGCTAGTGTTTATGCTGTTCGTGAAAAAATGGAAACAGTCCTAAATACAATGTGGCAGGTTGTTCGTGATTTGGTGAATTATGCGTTTATATTGGTACTGTTGGTTGTTGCTTTTATGAGTGTTTTTACTGCAGGTAGTGAGATGCACTCAAAATTTGAGATCAAGACAATGTTGCCAAAGATTATTATTGCTTTGGTGGCGGTGAATTTTACTTGGTTTGGTGCAAAAGTAGTGCTCGATACTGCAAATGTAGCAACGCATGTGGTTTTTGCTATACCTCAGACGGCTATGGCCATAGCTGATATTGATTTAGCTGAATCTAAAGCGAGCTACTGTATACCTGATGTTGTTGAGATACTTAAAGGAACAGGAGCTGCATCTGGGGCTTCAGAAAATTCAAAACTAAAAGATGCTTCAAAAGGTGCGGAAAATTCTAAAAAAATGGGTAAAAATTGTGAAAGTTTACCACCAGAAATCAAGGGTAAATTTAAGATAAAGAGCTGGAAAAAAGCTAATATATTTGAAACCATGAATGGGCATACTACTACAGGGCTTTTGGCATTTGGGGTTTTGAATGTGCAAGATCTTCCGGTTTCAATTAATCCAAATCAATCTATGGATCAGATTGGTATGGATGCTATTGTGTCCTTGATTATTATGGCTATCATACTGGTCACATTTTTAGTTATGACTATTGTGCTTTTTATTAGAATAATCTTGCTTTGGCTTAATATTATACTTTCGCCTGTGTTTGTCTTGATGCCTATTTTGAGTGACTTGGGAATCAATGAGGAGAGTGAGTCATTTGGAATTAGTGCTTTTGTGAAGCAGGCATTTTTGCCAGCAATGATGGCATTTCCTCTTGTTGTTGGTCTTACAATGATTATTGTTGGTAGGTCTTTTGATCTTGATGGAGCCGCTTCTTCGATTGGAGGTATTAAGTTTGAGGGTGAGGTGATGAAAAATGTAAACAAGATTCAGCAATTAATGTGGTACATGCTCGCCGTTATTATTATGTGGGCAAGTGTTGGTGTTGCTGAAAAATCCAGTGAATTTGCAGGAAGCATTGTTCAGCCTATTTCTGATGGTATTAAGTCAGGTGCTAAGTGGGTTGCAAAAAGTCCAATGTATATGCCATGGATACCTGTGCCATCTAAAAATGATGATGGTAAATTAGAAAATATGGCAATCGCTGATTTTGCTAGAATGCCTGATATTCTCAATAGAGATAGAATGGGAGATCAAACAAGAAGACTTAGAAAGGCAGGTCTATATGATGAAAGTCAGGGCGGAGAGTCTAATTTGAAGCCTGAGATTAAGAGAGCCTTAGAATTACTAAAAGATAAAAATACTGATGTGGTAGGATTTTTGCAAGAATCAGCTGGTAAAAGTAAGTCAGAGATTATTGAGCGAATGGAGAGTGGTAATTCAAGATTGGGTCAAGATGGTATAGCCCTTGCTAGAAATATTAAGTCTAGTGGTTCAGAGGGTGATATTGCCAATATTATCAAGACAATGGCCAGAGGGGCAGGTATATCAACAACCGATGATATAATAAAAGGAGTTGTTGATTCGGATCAATTTAATAATCGTACTGTGGCAGCAGGTGATAGCAATGCAAATACAAGTGACATAACTGTTGAAGAGCAGGTAGACAATAATTATAGAATTAATTTAGGAGGTGGTACTTCGTTTATTACAAACAAAGAAAGTTTAAAAACAGGTGATGCAGCTGCTTGGACAGAGATGAAGGGGTATATTGGTGATACAGATCAAAGTATTAGAAAATTGGCAAAAGCTATTGAAGGTATGACTGGTCCATCAAATAATACTGAAAAGAAAGAGGTGCTAGAAAGAGCTGTGGCATCTGGTAAATTTGCGATGTTGAGTGATGGAGCCAAGCTCAGAGAGATTCAGGATTTGATGAATATTCCAACTGATGAGTAATTGGTTTAATGTATAAAAAAAGCCTCCAGGTCTGGAGGCTTTAATAATTGTCTGATTATTCTCTTTCTAGTAAGACATGTAGTGTGTGCTCACTTGGTAGTTTTGATTTGCTTATTTCAAATTCCTTGGTTCTTTCTGGATTTGCATTGCCTAGTTCTCTGAATACTCCTTCAAATAAAGCGTCTTCTCCTGAGAGAATAATGATTCTTGGGTCTATTTCCTCAGCTAGTTTTTTTAGGTCTTTGTCTGAGATACCGTCTTGATATTTTGGTATTATTAAAATGTCAGTATCCATGAATGATTCTAGTTTTTCCTGGGATATGAGCTTTTTTAATTCTCCAAGAAAGCCGATTCTAATGCCTTCTAAATCAAAAGAATGAATGATTTTTTCGCCTCTTGGATTATAGGCTTTGACTGCTATTTCATTGTATTCAAATTCTCCTGGCCAATTTATTTTGGCTTTTAATTCAAAGTCAGCACCTTTTTCAAAATATGAAAAAAGAACAAGTGAGGCGTCAGTAGGCTCTTTTTCTGGGTTTATGTAGATTTTTTTACCTTCTGATTCAATAATAAAGCTTGAGTTTTCTAAAAATTTAATTTTCATGGTTTAAGAAATGTCTTTTAAAGTAATTTCTCCGCCTAGGGAGTTTATTTTTTGGTTTATTTTGTCATATCCTCTAAAGATATAAGAGATGTTGCTAATTTCAGTTGTTCCATTGGCAGATAGTCCAGCAAGTATCATGCTTGCTCCTGCTCTGATGTCTTGGCTAGCAACAAGTGTGCCTTTGAGCGGAGTTTTTCCGACTATTATGGCTTGATGAGGATTGAGCATTTCAATTTGCGCTCCCATTTTTTCGAGTTCAAATAAAAATGCAAAACGCCCCTCAAAAAGTGTCTCGTATATCCTGGAAATACCTTGTGCTTGTGTCATTAAAACTGCAAAAGGCGCTTGCAGATCAGTTGGAAAAGCAGGAAAAACACCGGTTTTTATATTAACTGCTTTTAAGTCTTGTGTAGGTGCTAAAACTTTACAGGAATTTGGCTTGATTTCAAGGTTGCAGCCTGATTCGATTAATTTTTGATAAAATATGTCTAATTGATCCTCAATAGCTCCATGTACTTCTATTGTGCCTTTTGTGAGAACTCCAGCGAGAATTAGTGTGCCTGCTTCAAGCATATCTGGAGTAATCGAAATATCCATATTGCTTAGGTTTTTTGCTTTTTCTATTTTAAATTTATGCGAGCCTGATTCTGTGATGTTTGCACCAGCTGAATTCAGAGCTTCCATTAGGTTGAGTACATGTGGCTCTGATGCCCCCATTACTATTTCTGTGTCTATATTAAGCCCTGCAAGAAATGTTAAGGTGTTTTCAG
>JAOARU010000015.1 GCA_025210675.1 Candidatus Altimarinota bacterium
CTCCTTTCTATAATATCTATTGTGTAAAGCTCTTTTTGTAAACTATTTACTGTATAAAGATAGATAGATTTAGGCTTTATGTCTTATACTTTCTTGATAATTATTTAACTTTTTGATTGTTTGTATTTATATGTGTTTTTAGGGGGTGTTTATTTTGAGTTTTAAGGAGTGTTTGGAGGTGTTTTGGGCAACTTAGTCGGAGATATATTACACAAGGCTTGGGTGCACAAAAAAAGCCCCCAAAGTCTCTCTTGGGGGCGAAGTTTATTTCTGTTTAAATTCCATTACAATTGGCGTTCCATTAAACCCAAAGGCGTCTCTGAGTCTGTTTTCCATATATCTCTTAGCAGAAAAGTGCATATCGTCAGGATTATTACAATAAAATAAAAACTTAGGCGGACAAATATCAACTTGTTGAACAAAGGTTATTTTTATTGGAAATGAATATTTGCTGCAAGCTTCTCTTAAAAACTGATTTAAGATATTGGTTTTTATCTTTTTTTGACGCTCTTCATAAATATTTTTAGCTAATTCAAAAATTTTAGTAACATTTTTTTTGGTTTTAGCAGATACAAAAACCACGCTTGCCCATTTAGCAAAGCCAAATTTTGACTGCAAATGCCTCAAAAATGCTTTTCTTGCATCTTCTTTTTCATCTTCTGTGGCATCAAAACGACCTCCTTCATCTTCATCCCATTTATTAACTACAATGATGACGCCTGTTTTTTTCTTTAATATATAGTTCAAAATCACTTGATCTTGATGAGTTGCACCAAGCTGTGAGTCGATCAGCAAAAGGGCAACATCAGATCTATCAAGGGCGCTTATGCTTTTAAGGACTGATAGTGTTTCTAGCCCCTTTTCGCTTTTTTTACGACGACGTATGCCTGCTGTATCAATCATTGTAAAAACCTCGCCCTCATGCTTAATTTCAAAATCAACGTTGTCTATGGTTGTTCCTGGTATATCAGATACTATTAATTTTTCTTCTCTTAAAAATGCGTTCAAAAGTGATGATTTACCAGCATTTGGCTTACCTAGGAGTGCTATTTGTACGCCTTTTTCTGAGTCTCTTTGTTTATCTTGAAACCCTCTATCAAGAAAGTTTTTTTCAATGGAGCTTATCATTTTCTTGATACCTTTATTGTGGGCTGCTGATACTGTAAATATTTTTTCACCATCAAAACCAAGTGAGTATATCTCTGCGAGCTGATTGTCATCTATGCCAAAATCAGCTTTTGTGGCTATTAGAAACACTTTTTCTGGATCTGTTTTTCTTCTTAGAAAATTTGCTACTTCAAAGTCAGACTGACTAACTCCGTCTTTTACATCAACACAAAAAAGTATAGTATCTGCTCCATTTATTGCTATTTCTGCTTGTTTTTTAATGTCGTGCTCAAAGTTCTTACCCTCTTCAAAGCTTATGCCGCCTGTATCAACAAGGTCTATTTCAAGCTGTTTGCCCTGATATATTTCAAATATCAAGTCTCTTGTTGTGCCTGCTTCATCACTTTCTATCGCCTTTCTTCTGCCTATAACCCTATTAAATAAGCTCGATTTGCCCACATTTGGTTTACCTACTATTGCAACTAGTGCCATTTTCTTAAAAAAATCCTTTCAATTATACAAAAAAAGCCCCTTTATAGAAAGAGCTTTATTTTAAATTTTCAAATTAAATTTATACGTAGAATTTTTCTTTTTCTCTAACTGCCCTATATTCTTCTCTTGAGATAGCTTCATCTCTAACTCTTCTTTTGGTTTTTACGCCTTCGTGGTATCTGTTGTTTCTAACTTTATAAATAACACGCGCTCTTTGCGTTTGTTTCTTAAAGCGTTTAATTAGCTTTTCATTAGTTTCTGAACCTTTTCTTACTGCCCAAACAGCCATAGTTAATAAAAAATTGCCTATCTATTTTCTTATAAAGTTTTTATTTTGTCAACTTGATTTTTTGTGTTTTTTTTGAGAAAGTTTTTAGGCTTTTAGATTTTTTTAAAAAAACAATGTTCGATAAAATGAAAGACCTTTACAATATGCAAAAACAAGCAAAGCAGGTCAAAAAAGAGCTTAAAAATATTCATGTTGAAGCAGAAGAAGATGGAGTGAAAATTGTGGTTACAGCTGAGCAGGAAGTCATATCTATTGATATTGCACCAGAGAAGCTGGGTGTTGAAAATAAGGCTAAACTAGAAAAAACAATTATAAATGTGATGCAAAAAGCCACTAAAAAAGCCCAGGAAATTGCAGCCGCAAAAATGCGTGATATTATGGGCAGCATGGGGCTTGGTGGAATGTAATAATTAATTATGAATTTTAAGAAAAAATCTCTTCATAATTCCAAAAAAAGGAAATATTTCCCTTTTTTGATGATTTTGGTGTTATTTGTGGGGGGATTTTTTGCTTTTGATTATTATAGATACATTAAGCAAATTGAAATAAGAGCGTCAGATGATACACGTGAGTTCCCATTTGATATTGAAAAAGGTGAAAGTGTAAAAAGCTTTGCAAATAGACTGGAAAATGATGGATTTATTGTAAATAAAAGAGCTTTTATTCGTTATGCTAAAAAAACTGGACTTGATAAAAAATTTCAAGCAGGGCGTTATTATTTAGCTAAAAATTTAACAATATCAGAGCTTTCCGAGTCTTTGACTAACGGAAAGACCGAACTTATAAAAATAACTTTTCCTGAAGGATTTACAACTGAAGAAATAGACGCCCGCTTGGTGCGATATGGTCTTATAAATAAGGGAGAATTTACCTCTTGTGTTTTTGAAACTTGTGATTTTAGTCAGTTTGACTTTTTGCCAGAGCAAGGTGAGTCCTTGAGAGGATATTTTTTTCCGAGTACTTATTTTATAGAGCTTGATAAGTTTTCTATAAATGGCTTTGCAAATCAGATGCTAAATGCCTTTAAGGTACAGGTGTTGCCACTTATGAAGGATACTGACAAGTCTTTAAACGACATTGTCATAATGGCTTCAATACTTGAAAAAGAGACACGCACAAAAGAAGAGCGTTATATGGTGAGTGATCTTTTTTGGAGGAGGCTTGATATTAGTATGCCTCTTGGAGCAGATGCAACTGTGAGATTTTTTACAAAAAACAAAACAGGAGACATAACGGTAGATGATTTAAAAGAAGACAACCCTTATAATACAAGAAAGCATAAAGGGCTAACTCCAACAGCAATCTCAAATCCAAGCCTAGAGTCCATCAAAGCGACGATTAGTCCCAAGGAAAATAAGTATTGGTATTTTTTGCATGACGGAAAAGGTCAAATATATTATGCAAAAACACTCGATGAACATAATCAGAATAAAAGAAAATATTTATAAAAATTGTAAACCTAAAAATCTAAAAGTCATATTTGTATATCCCAGATATGGCTTTTTTATTATTCAAACTCATATTTAATTTAGTATAAAAATTATCTTGAATTTTTTTATTTTTTTTGGCATTATAATTAGGTGTTTTACGAGGGCTTAACGGAGGAACTTGTATTTAAGGGGTTGGTACGAGCAAGGAAGTAGCCCTTGTAATAACACCCACCACGCCGAGGTGGCGGAATTGGTAGCCGCACCGGTCTTAGAAGCCGGCGGGAGGTTTCCCGTAAGAGTTCGAGTCTCTTCCTCGGCACCATTTAACTCCTTTTGATTTAAGGGGTTTTTATTTGTCTTAATTATTAAATTGTGAGGCTTGTTAATTGCTAGGTATTTAAAATAGATTTTGTGGTAATAATTGGACTTGTTTGATTTGAAGTGGAATATCTTGGTGGTCAATTGCCTTATTAAAAGCCCGATTGTTAGGCTTAGGGGATATTAATACATAAGTAAATGTTTTTTCAAATTTATGCAAGTTTTTTTTACTAAAAAACAAAAAGCCTCTAAACACTTAGAGACTTTTTATAAAATTTAGGCTTGATTCTTCTTCGCCATGCACCACAAATACTTTTTTGAGTCCTTGTATATC
>JAOARU010000016.1 GCA_025210675.1 Candidatus Altimarinota bacterium
GTGTTACAACAGTTGCTCCAGTAAAATTTTTACCAACAATTGCAGTAACAGCAGTTGATACATTATTTATAGCGGTGGTAGGATCAAAATTATCAACAATAGGTTTTGTACCAAGCACAGTAGCTGTCACATCAGCCTGTTTTACAGAAGTCGCTCCGCTTACTATTTGTACAGTAAAAGCCAACAAAGAGAGAGTCATAAAGACATAAAAAGCCCTTTCAAACACCCCTCTTGCTTTTAGATTTTTCATGGAATTTTCTAAAGGATTTAAGTATATCAAGCTACTGTTTTTTGTCAATTTTTTTATTATCTTCTTCTTCAAACATCTTTCTAAATTTCTTTTCAAGACGTTTTTTATTCCATTTGTTATACTGAATCAGTCCAAATATTAGAGCTATAAAAATAATTATACCAAGAACAATCTCTTTCCAAGGCACAATCCAAAAACCAATTTCTTTTACAATAGTTTCCTTTTTTGTGCCATAATCAAGAGTCAATGTAGCTTCATAATGCCCAAAGGAAAACCTCTTCCAGCGAACCTCCTTGCTACCATCTTCATTTTTGTACCAAAAAGCCTGCCCCTGAAACTTAGTATCAAAACGTCTAAAAGAATCAGCCAAAATATTGCCCTCTGATCCATTTACAGGAATATAGTCAACTATTTCACGAGAAACAGGTACTCCATTTTTTAATTCTACTTTTACACCAATATCTTCAACTGGTTTACCAAAATTTTTAATCTCAATTTTACCTTTTGGCTTCAAATGAACATTACCCGTATTGTGAAATCTAACCGCAAAATCAACAGGTAAATTCTCAAAAAATGATTTTTTATTTAAATTTTCAACATCTACTAATTTATCAGACTCTTTTGAATAAGTCTCAAAATCAGACAAACTCCCCTCTTCTTTAATTTCTCCGGATACCCTAACAAGCACAAGTGAGCCAATACGCTCAATAGTAGCAACCTGTGCATCATCAGTATTTGCAGGAGGAGAGAAAAATACAACTCCATAATGCCCACCTGGCTCAGCATCAGTCGGAACAGTAATTGTAAAAAATATTTCGACCTTCTCACCAGCCTTAATCACTGTTTTCTTGCCTCCATTGACCTCGATCCAACTGGCAATAGAAAAAGCACTACTAGAATCGCTCACAAACTCAGGTTGACCCGTCTCACTACCAGCAATAAAATCCTGAGCTGTAGATGTTAATTCTATATCTTCTGTGCCTGAATTTCTGATTCTTATTATTTCCTTGATTGTATCGCCAGGATTCGCTTCAAATTCAAACTTTGGCGGAGAAAGTATGATATTTGCAGCGCTAGCAGTATTTACAAAAAACAAAGCAAAGCTCAATGATAATGCCATTAAAGCCCCTTTGAAAAACTTTCTGTACATATTATAAAAAAAACTAGGATTCATTTTAACTTTATTTTTAGGAAAAAATCAACCAAAAAGAATAAATATTAATTCAATACACAAAAAAAAGAGAGCGGAATTGCCGCTCTCTTTTTAATTATCTAAGATTAAACAAGAATTCTTAGAATGTAGCTGTAGCTGTAAATGTTAATGTATCTGTGTATGAATCAGCTGTTGTATCAGCAGCAATTTGTGTACCAATAGTCACACTTTGTGTTGCGCTTGATGGAGATGATGTAGATACAACATCTTGAGTAGAAGACATTTGTGCTCCTGCAGCATCACCAATTGTATCTGTTCCGGTATTAAATGCAACAGCGCCTACTGCACCAGCTGTTGACACCTTGTAGTAATCAGTAGCTGTTGTAGCTACTGCTCCCCCATTAATGTCATTAGTACCGATTTCTTCAGTTTGGTTTGTACCAACTAGGCCAGCAGAAGCCATGGCAACTGTCATACCTGAAGCTGCATTTGTTCCGTAGTTAAGAGTTACGTCATCTTCAGAAAATGTACCTGGAACAAGTGTTCCAAAAGCGATAGCTGTGTTTCCGTCTGTACCATTAGCGATACTAAATGAAAGTGTTGGTTCAACATACGCTGTAACAGCAACTTGGTTAGCATTGCTTACTACAAATACTGAAGCATTATAATCACCACCAACTGTTGTAAAACTAAGTGTGTATACATCAGCAGCAAGACCATTAAGACCTGGATTTTTTGTAATAACAAATGAACCATCTGCTTCTACAGCCTCTGTTGAATTACCTGATTCAATCTCATTTCCTGATGAATCTTTAACTTTCCATGATGAGATATTGTCAACTGAATAGTCTTTACCAGTATCTGTTACTGTAAGAGTTCCTGCAACATCATCATGAGTGATGCCTTCGATAGCGATACCTGCTGCATTCACTGTGCCTACTGTCACCATCATAAAAGCCGCAGTCACCACTACTGAAAGTAGTTTTTTGATTGATTTCATAAATTTAGAAAAAAGTTAAAAATTAAACGATATTTAAACGGGTAAACCCCGAATTGAAAAGATTTGATAGAAAATCTTAAAATATTTCCTGTACCTAAAGATTACATTGTATATTCAAGGCATGATTAGAATTTCCTAGAAGACTATTAATATAAGACTCTTAGTCATTTTTCACCTCTCGAATTATTGCCCTCGTTTTCAAAGTCCAGAAAGGATAGAAACTGTAATAAAATAAACAAGGCTTGTCAATGTTTTTTTAATAATTTGCATTATGGCTTATAAACAAGCCATTATTAGTTTTTTAGGAAAATATTTTTCCAACAAAACAGGCATGATACTTTGTTGAAAAGTCATTTTTTGAACAATTTTTTTATGAAAAATGCTTAACAATACTGAACACATTTTTTATACAATAAATATAAAAAATACCTTCAATATAAGATATATACTCACTGAACAGATATTAAATATTGAACAATTTTTTTATTCAGGTAACAAATCACTCAAAATAAAAAAAATAAAAGCCTGCCTGACTGGCAGACTTTTATTTTTTTTAAATTATCCTAAATATCGATCTACAAGCTCTTCTGAAAGCCCTATATACTTATCAGGAGTCAAATCTTTTAGTTTAACCTTCTCGTTATTTGGAATTTCCAACGTATCCACAAAAGCATAAAAATCCTCCAAGCTCATTCTCTTTCCTCTTGTTAAGGATTTTAATTTGTCATAAGGATTTTCAACGCCATATTTACGCATTATAGTTTGCACAGCTTCAGCTAAAACCTCCGGATTATTTGCCAGATCTTGCTTTACCACCTTCTCATTTAATTCCAATTTTAGTAAGCCTTTTTTGAGTTTTTTAAGCGACAAAAGCATATGCGCAAAAGCAGTTCCTACACTCCTAAATACAGTAGAATCAGAAAGATCTCTTTGAAGCCTAGAAATAGGTAATTTTTGTGAAAAATGTGTAAACAGGCTATTTGCTAGACCAAAATTCCCCTCGGCATTTTCAAAATCAATAGGGTTAACCTTGTGCGGCATAGTAGAACTACCGACTTCGCCTTTTACTACTTTTTGCTTAAAAAAATTAAAGGAAATCATAGTCCACACATCTCTCGCCAAATCAATCATGATTGTATTTGCCAGAGTCATAGTGTTTGAAAGCTCTGCCACAAAATCATGCGATTCAATCTGGGTGGTTAAAAAATTTTGCTTTAAGTCAAACTCTTCAATAAATTCCCTAGAAAAATCAATCCATTCAATCTCTGGAACTGCCAATTTATGGACTGCAAAATTTCCTGTCGCTCCTGAAAATTTACCTAAAAACTCCTGATTTTCAAGCCTTGCAATCTGACGATCTAAACGATAAGCAAATACAAGTAACTCCTTTCCGACTGTGCCCGGAGTAGCGGGTTGACCATGAGTCCTAGAAAGCATTGAAACAGACTTCCAATCCTGAGCCTGTTTTTTTAAAATATCACTAATCTCAATCATCGTCGGCATCATGACTTCCTCCGTAGCCTTTTTAATCATGATGGCATAAGAGAGGTTGTTAATATCCTCAGAAGTACAAGCAAAGTGAATATACTCTATGCTATCTTTTAGACTAGTTTCGCTTAATTTTTCTCTTAAAAAAATCTCCACTGATTTAACGTCATGATTTGTAGTTTTCTCAATCTCCTTGACTCTATCTGAATCAGATTCAGAAAAATTATCAAGTAAAGAATTCAAAAAAACAATCTCATTATCAGTAAATTTGCGTAAAGGAAAATTGTCTTTTTTGGACATAAACAAAAGCCATTTAACCTCTACAAATGTCCTATGGTAGATCAAGGCCTCCTCAGAAAAGTACTTTCCAAGCTCCTTTACATCAGGCGCATTTCTACCATCTATTAAAGATATTGCATTTTTCATACCATGTATTATACATGGTTTTTTAGGCTTCTTTCAAGCGATAAAACTCCCCTCTTTTTTTAATTATCAAAATACACCACTTTAATAAAAGTGGGGTAATTAAATTTAAGAAAAATATTGTCCCAATCAAAGCTGAAAACGCCTCTTTGGACATAAATTCGTTATTCAAAGCCAAAAGAGCCACGGCAAAAGCAATCTCTGCCCTACCATTCATTGCTATACCAATAGCAGTCGACTCATAAATAGAAAATTTGCAAAAATACCTTGCCATAATCCCTGCTCCTATTATTTTTGAAAAAGTAGCCATAAATATCAAAGCAACAAGAAAAGTTACGTCTTTAAAATCATAAAACACAGAAAAATCAAAATGAAATCCCAAACTCACAAAAAACAAAGGCCCAAGAAAAGAAAAAGCCACAGAAAAGACTCTATCTTCAATTTTTTGAAAATTCTGCTTATCAGCAATCTGCTCATGAAAAAATACTCCAGCAAAAAATGCCCCAAGCATAAAGCTAAGCCCCATCTGCTCAGCAAAAAGACTAAAAAACAAAGCCAATATAATTAAAAATGTAAAAGCCTTTTTATTGCGAGATTTAAAAATATGTACAAAATGCGGAAAAATGTAATTTCCAAATAAAATTATCCCCACAAAAAATCCAGCAAGCCTCAAAAGTATCATAAATATACTTATTGCACTAAAGTCGTTTCTGAATAAACTAAATACAATAGTCATCAAAACAAGTGTAAATCCCGCATCAAAAACACTAGTGCCCAATATTATATGTATTAACTTGGTTTTTCCAAGTTTTAAATCTTTAAAAATCTTCAGACTCACGACAATAGCCGTGGCACTCATTGATAAGCCTATTACAAGAGCTGACTTAATAGTAAGCCCAAACAAGATTCCCAGCAAAAAACAAAGTATTAAAGGAACTAGTGCACCTCCAACTGCAATTGGAAAAGCTTTTTTAAAATATTTAAAAAAATCTTTTGGATCAGTCTTTATACCTGCATGCAACATCAAAAAGAAGATTCCAATTTCAGCCAAAGCATTTATAATCTCATTAGGGGCAAATAAGTTTAACATACTAGGTCCAAGTATTACACCAGCTAAAAGCTCACCTAAAATAGTGGGAATACCTAAAAATCTTAATGCTATCGCAGTTGTCCATACCGCACAAAGCAATATTAACAAAGGATATAAAACTTCGGTTGAATGATTCATTAAAAATCAAAATTACTTCTATTTTGTACAAAAAAAATATTTTTAGCAAATAAAATGTCCATCAAAGATAATATTTTACAAATTCAGCAAAATCTAAAAAACTATCCAAATGCTGAACTAATGGCTGTAAGTAAACACAGAAGCCTTGAAGAAATACAGGAAGTTTTAAAATACGACATAAAAATACTAGGTGAAAATAGAGTCCAAGAAGCAGAACAAAAATTTCCACACCTAAATGCACAAAAACATCTCATAGGGCATCTTCAAAAAAACAAAATCAAAAAAGCCATAGAAATGTTTGATCAGATAGACTCGGCAGATTCAATGAAACTAATTACAAAAATAGACCAAGAAGCTCAAAAAAAAGACATCATTTATCCTATTCTCATTCAGATAAACATCTCTAGAGATGAAAATAAATATGGCTTTTTAAGAGAAAATTTCTTGGAAATAATCCCCGAACTTAAAAAGCTTAAAAATATCAATATAAGAGGACTTATGACCATACCTCGCCACGAAGAAGATCCACAAAAAACTGCAAAGTATTTTCAAGAAATGCGTATGCTCTACCTGGAAACCAAAAACGAATTAAACCTACAAACACTATCAATGGGTATGAGTCAAGATTATAAAATAGCCCTAGATCACGGAAGTAATCTAATTAGAGTAGGTAGTTTAATATTTGAACTCATGATACAAAAACCATAAACCTAATAACTACCTCAAAAAACACATCTCTTCTTCTGTATACTCAATTATCTTGCGCATAATTGAAACAGCCCTTATAGGATAATTACCCATTGCAGTTTCCTGTGAAAGCATTACAGCATCAGCTTTTTCAAAAACAGCAGTTGCAATATCAGATACCTCTGCTCTAGTTGGACGTGGATTTTTTACCATACTTTCTAGCATTTCAGTTGCAACAACTGCAAATTTATCAAGATGACGAATTTTTCGCAACATTCTGCGTTGCAATACCGGTAGCTCCTCAAGCTCAGTCTCTATGCCTAAATCCCCTCTTGCTATCATAATCCCAAAAGATTGATCCAAAATAGATAAAAAATTCTCTACACCTTCGCAATTTTCAATTTTAGCAATAATCTTTGCATGGGGCATGAGATTTTGAGCTTCTATGATATCCTCCTGGGTTCTTGCAAAGGAAAGTGCTACATGATCAATTCTTTTGTCTCCCTGAAATTTACGCAAATCCTCACGATCTTTCTCAGGAATAGTATTCATATCTACTCTTTCTCCAGGCAGATTTACATGTCTTCTCGCAGAAATATGCCAATTATCAAGTGATTTTGTTTTTACAATCTTACCATCTATCTCAACAACTTCCACAAAAAGCATACCGCTATCTATAGCTATCTTGTCACCTTTTTTGATACTTTTTGTGAGATCATAGCTAATTGGAACATATCCTTCTCCAAAAATAATCTCATCTCCCTCTTTAATCTCAATCATGCCATCAAAATCACCCAAGCGAATCTCAGGACCCCTGGTATCTATTAATATCTCTGCATTTGGTGCAACCTCACTAATCCTATTAACAACCTCTTTGTGCCAATCAATATCACCATGAGATAAATTTAAACGAAAAATATCTACCCCTTCATTAAAAAGTGCCTGTATCATCTCTTTAGTTTCTGATTTTGGTCCGAGAGTGGCTATGATTTTTGTTTTTCTCATGTTTTTTTAAATTTCATTTTATTTTACAATAAAAATTATTATATAGCAAATTAAAACTTTATTTAATTGATTTTTTATATAAAAAGGGTAAAATAACATCCTTTAATTGAATGAAAAATGGAAAGAGATGCAAACATGTTAAATCAACTAAGAGGGATACAAAGAAAAGACCCCGAAAAACTAAAATTAATACAAGAAATGGCGAGATACTTAAATCATGAAAGCGCCATTTTAAAAGCAACGAAAGAACTCCCAAAAGATACTCCAGCTGGAATAATGAGCAAAATTAGAGACAGTCTTTCTTGGCTTCTTGAAGAAATAAGTCAGGCACAAGAGTGGCAAGCAATAAGCAAAGAAGCAAAGTCAGCAAAATATATAAATACTTCTAGACAAGGATCAGAAGAATTAAATCAATTATTTTTAGATACAAAAACATTATCTAGCTTATTAGGATATAAACATGAAGAACTAGAAAGACTAATTGACAAAAAAGGCATAGGACCATTTATAGAAGGCATATATCAATATCAGAGATCGGCCGAGGGACAAATGACACTAATTGAAATATCAAAAGAAGAACTAAAAGAAAAAAGAATAAAATACGGGATATCAACTAGCGAAAACCTAACCTATGCAATTAAAAACAAAGATGGAGAGGTAGTCTATCTTCAAGATTCAATATCCTACAAGGAAATTGAAGACGATGAATCAATGCAAGAATGTGTAATACACAAAGGAGAATTAAGACTTGTTCAAAAACCAGAAACATACAGAGCAGAACTAGAAGAAAGTAGAAACAAAGCTCTTGATCTAGCTAGGAAAAATGAAAAAGAGGTAGATAAATTAAAAATAAGATTAGATAGAGCTCAAAGGGCAATAAGCATGTTGCTAGATCATGCCCAAATTGACCTAAAAACAGGACTTAAAACAAGAGAATATCTTGATAGAGAAATCCAAGAACATCTATTGAGATCAGAAAGCCAAATTGGGATTTTTGCAGTAATTATCCAAAACATAGAATCTATTAAATCACAAAGTGAACAAGAGGTTGCAGATAAATTAATCAAGTCAATAGCTCAAAAGCTTCAAAAAATAGCAAGGCAATCAGAACCAATAGCAGTATTTGAGGAAGGTGTTTTTGCAAATATTATCCAAAATCCAAACCAAGATCAAATGCATCAAATGCTAAATAAGTTTAAGCAAAAACTAAAATTACCAAGAGGTGTTGAAATAAGTTTTGCTATTGCTGCAAGCAACGAAAGAGGCATAAATCAAGATTCTGGAACAATCAGGGAAGAATTAATGAAAAGACTTGCTCAAAGAGTTAATGCTGCCTTTATAAATCCTGACTACAAAGAAGCTATGCCTAAAATAAGATAATCACAATCTGTAAAAAACAGCTTCACTGTCATTAAACAAGCCTTCTTTGTATAAAGTAGTAGTGATAACCGCTTGCTGATCCTGAATCAGCCCCAAAAAAGCCCTTACCCTAAGCTCATCAAGCTCAGAAAAAACATCATCAAATAGCAAGAGTGGCATCTGACCGGTCTTGCTATTTATATAATCCCGTTCAGCCAATTTAAAAGCCAGTATAGCACTTCTCATCTCCCCTCTTGAAGAATCATCTTGCAGCAACTTATCGCCACACATAAAGCAAAAATCATCCCTATGTGCTCCTTTTGAGGTAGTTTTTATAATCCTGTCTTTTTGAAAATTTTCTTTTAAATCATGCGCTATATCCTTTGAGCTTTTAAGAAAATCCACTCTAAGTTGGGATTTTTGAGGACATAATTTAGCATAATACTCAGTTATATGCTGATTTATAAAATCAATAAATTCCTTTCTCAATTCAGTTAAAAAGCCACTAAAACGTATAAATTCAGAATCCCAATAATGAAATTCGTCCTCTGATGCCTCATCTTTGAGCAATCTATTTCTATTTAGCAAAACCTTGTCAAACTGCATCTGAGCAAAAAAATACTCAGGATTAATCACTCCAATTGAACGAGAAAAAAGCCTCCTTCTGTAAGATGGCGAATTAAAAGGTAGATTTAAATCATCAGGCGTAAACAGAACAGCAAAAAAATCTTTTTTAGATAAAAATTCACGAGTCGGCATCTTGGTTCCATTTTTCTTAAATACTGTACGATTGGGCATAAGTTGCCAAAATATCTCAAGATCATCTAGGCAAATTTTTGCGTAATCAGCTCCATGTTTAATAAATACATCCTTCTTTTTAGCCCTGAATACACCCAAAGTAAAAAAAGTATAAATCGCCTCAATTACATTGGTTTTGCCCTGACCATTATCACCCACAAAAAAAGTAAGCTTAGGAGAAAGCTCGAATTCAACCTCTTTGTATGACCTAAAATTTTCTAAATAAATCTTCATATCTTATCCCAAGCCTCTCCTTGTCTGGCTAAATTAACTGAATCTTCAGGGTTTTTTAATAATTTTTTGACCACTTTTTCTAATCGCACTTTATTTTGTGAACCTTTTATAAGAATTATATCGCCCTCTTTTAAGATATTTTTCAATTTACCAACTGCCTCCTCATGAGTTTTAAAAATCTCCAATGACTTTGATTTAATGCCTTTTTTAAAATACTCAGCACTCTCTCCGTAAAAAAAGATCAGATCAACGCATTCATCAGCCACACTAGCAACTTGCTCATGATAATAAGCTGTCTTTGGTCCTAGCTCATTCATATTGCCGATTAGGGCTATTTTGCGCTCATAAGGTAAATTCTTAAGCGTCTGAAGCATTTTTCTAGTTGCACTTGGAGACGCATTATAAGAAGAATCCCAAATCATAGCGCCATTTACACCTTCAAGTAACCTACCACGTCCCTTTGGAAGCTTAAATTCACTCAATATAGTCTGAATTTCATTTGAAGAAATACCTTCAGAAAGAGCTAAATGCACACAAGGTGCAAGCGAAGAAGCTAAGAAATTTCCAAAAAATGAAGCATGATAAAGCTCTTTATCTACCTCAAAAGAAAAACCGTCTTTTTGGTCTTTCCCAAGAGGATTAAAATACTCAATAACACCACTAGTCTCAATCTGCATACCTCTTGGAATATATGCAATATGAGCATTTTGAGCTATTTTACTCTTTTCAGTCAAAATCTCATCAAGTGATGAAAATTGCCCATCTGCAATATGCACTTCTGTAATATGCGTAATAATAACTTTTTCAGGTTGTGCAATAGCTAAAAGCTCATCCATATCACCTTTTTGATCTACTCCATACTCAAAAACAAAAACATCAGGTACATAAATTCGCTTTGTATAAACCCTAAAAAGTATTTTGATCCATGCTAAAGGTGAAGACCAGCCAGATTCTCGCTCATCAAGAATACTAAGCATAATTCCAATAGGCGTATTAAACCCCTTAAAGGTGCTTTTTACGTCATATTTCAACTCAAGCAATTCAGTTAAAAACTCCTTACAGGTTGTCTTGCCAACAGAGCCTGTGATCGCACAAACCTTGCTGCCTTTTTTTAAGACACTTTTTGCCCTTATTAAGAGCAACTTTATTATTATCTTTTTAAAAAAATCTTTCAGATAGCTCATATGCTAAATATACCAAAAGATTTTAATTAAGCCTAGAATGATTTTTGTCTTCTAGGCTTAATGATAAAGTCTTATTTTAATGTAAATTACTGTGCAAAATCCTCTGCATCAAATACTAAATTTTCATCAAAATAATACCTATATTGACTACCCCCCTTGCCCTCTAATCCAATATAGGCTCCTTCTCTTTTACCGAAATTTACAGGACAATCTGTACACTTATCTCCTGCATATAAAGCCTCTGAAATATCTTTTGTGTCTATATTGTATTTTACAACATGCATCTCATATCTGTCATCTGCCCCAGCTCCTAGGAAAAAAGATACATTTTCAGCACTCGAATAGCAGCCGCCAAAGAAGTCTCCATAAGCCAATACTCTATGCTCTAAATCAAAGAAAATTCCCTCTTCCTCAAGCAAGGCTTTGAAATCCTCAAACCAAGGCTTAGATGAAAATTTCCCCATTGATCCACAAAAATCAAATGGATATTCTTTTTGTTGTGCTGATTTCATATAACTAAGCACATATTTTTTCATTTTCTCGTCCTGACCACCTGCATTTAATTGAGATTTTTCGAGATTTTTTTCAAGAGTGCGAATTTTTTTACTCAAATCCTCAATCGTCTCAATACAAGTCTCTTGTTTTTGCTCACATTGCTCTAAATCCTCAACACTACAAGCAACTTGCTGATTTTCTTGATTATCCTGATTTTCAGCATTTTCCTCAGAATTTTGAGCATTTACATCTACTTCTGGGTTTACATTTGGAACTTCATCAACAGGCACAGCAGGCTTATTTGCGCAAGCTGTAAGCATTAGAAGAACAAACAAGGCGAGAATTTTTCTTTTCATGTTAAGCAAAATATCAATTTTTAGTTTATTGAATCTAAAAAAACTTGGCAAGTTTTTTTGACAAATAAAAATTTTATGATAAAATTATTCAAAATTTCAATAATACCATGAGAGCAAACCCCAATTTAAGATATCTCAGAAAAACAAGAAAAAACCCTGAAGATCAACAAGAAACAATACTCGAATCGCTCAATACTAGCCATAAAAACATATCAAGAAAAGAACTTGAAAGGGTATTTAAAAAAGTTTTGCAAGATGAGATCTTTGAAAAAATGCATGATTTTATCCTGGATTTACCAAAACAAGCAGAAATCATTGAGGAAGTCAAAAGAGTAGTAGAAACTCCGGAATACATAGATATTGACCATGAAGCAGTTTTTAGAAACAGGCTCATAGAAGGCACTTGTCATCCTACAAACATTATATCCAGAGACCTCAAAAAGGCGATCTGGGAAAAAGCCAGATTATTAAGAGAACAATACAAAAAAGACTCAAATGAATTAATAATAAGTGCAATAAATCTTGCTCGAGAAATATCACAAGAACTCACAGAAGCTTACTATAAAAACGAACTAGACCTGCAAAAAGCATATATTCCATGTCTCGAACGCACTACGCCAGAATCAAGTCAAGCAACAAAAGACAAAATCAGATCTTATGATTATGAATCAATAAGCGATATGACTGTATCAGCAGAAAGCTCTAATGATAAAAAATTCAGAGAAGATACCCTTAATCAAATTGAAAGAGAAAGGCTGGCTTTTCTTGATGAACTTAAAAAATCAGTAAAATTACTAAAAGGAAAGGAGTGCAAAATTGACGAAGCAGAAGAAATAGCTCATGATGCTAAATTTTTCCTATTAAACAATCTTGCAAATATCTATACTCATTGGATTGATTTTGATGGAGCAAAAAGACCAGAACGTACCATGTTTACAACATACGGTGCACTAGTAATAGAAGACATTAGAAAAGGAAGAAATGCTATAGAAAGATCGGAATACATAGAAGCAAAAAATACATTTAAGGAATTTGTAAAAATTGACGTAATAATCCATGAATACACAGAAATTCTTAAAAATAACGGACTAGATCCATACAAGACTCAAGAAATGGAAGAAATGCTAAATCTAGCCAAAAAAGAACATAGGAAACAACTAAAAAAACTAGTAAAAATAAGAAATCTAACTGAGCAAAGACGCAAAGAGCAAGGCAAAAAAGGTATGATATTTCTATCTCAACAAATTCGCCTAAACCCAAGGTTGGACCATAAGCACATAGAAGCACTTAAATCTTATTACAGAAACCCATCAACATTTGCAACTAATCCGCATTGCGCAAAACATCAAAATGATTTTAAAACAGCCAAAAATATCTTACTTCAAATTCTAGAAGTAAACTACATCTCACAAAATTCAAGCTATTCTGAAGAAAGAGAACTTGAAAACCCAAAAGGATTTGTCTCAATAGTGAATCAAATCATGATTGCCAATTGTGAAAGCGCAGAAGATATAAAAATTATCGAAACAACTCTCAAGGATACAGAAAATGATGTATCCCTTCAGGCATTTTTTCATGAAGAAGAAGAAAAAGATGCTACATCTAATATTGGCATCACAGGATTATTTGAAGACGCTGATACAGTTGGCAAAGAATTTGCATACAATGCCTTAATGGAGATTTATAATCATTTTGGCAAAAATAACATAGGGATCGCAAAGCTTAAAAAAAGAATCAAGGAATTCTTTTATGCTGGATCAGACCTTTCAAAAAAAGAAGGTCAAATGTCGGCAATCATAGGTACAAAAGAGGCGTTTTTTGGGATTATGGATTTTATCAAGACAACAGAACTAGAAGATGAATTTGAAGTAGACCTTAAGCTTGGAACAGGAGAAGCTGTATTGAGACAACTTGGATATTTTGATCAAAAAGCCTACAAAAGCCTTATTGCAGACAATATTTTAGAGTACGATCCAGAAATTGAAAAAAATTCAGAAATAGAAGTTAAAATTAAATTTTTAGAAGAAAAATTTGGTGCAAACTGGCGTGAAAAACTCATCAGGCAACCATCTGGATACCATTTCGTACTTCAACGTTACCCTTGGATCAACAGCTTTACCTTGCAATCATGCACAAGAGAAAGCCTCATGTGTATGACTCCAAGCAAGCTAAAAAAGGCTTTTTCTGAACTTGAAAATATTCACCAAAATAACAAAGAATTATATATACAAGCCAGAAAAGATCTAAATAAATACGAAAGAAGGCTTAAAGCACTGGAAGAAATAAAAAGAGGCATGGATCAATTATCAGAAAATGATATAAAAAAATTATCTAATGGAGCCAAAGAGAAATTAAAAAAAGATCTAATAGAACTTGATAAATTAAGAAGTTCTGAAAAAATAAGGGAAATAGCTGAGCTTAAAAAATTTCTTGAAAATGAAGACAATCAAGGCTTCCTAGAAAGAGCTGCAGAAATTGAAAAAAGCGTATATCAGTACTTCATTGGGCTACATAATGAAAGCAAGGAAAAGCCAAACGGAGGACTAAAAAATATCGCTGCAATGGTAGAGTTATTAGCCCAAGCAAAGCGTCCAAAATTAAGACAAAGAGGCACATCAAGAGCAAGCGGAGAAAAGACAAGCTTATACAAAGCAGCCGAGAAACTCAAAAGAGGAGGTATAGATGCAAGAGCCATAGCCACAAATTCCTCATCAGCGCTTGTATACATGCTAGGACTCATGGGTAAAGGCGCAATGCATGAAGAAGCAAGGAAAAATAAAAGTCTTGAAAAGGTGCTATTCTACCTGCCTGCCCAAGATATACTAAGAGAGATAAAATGCTATGAGACAATCGCACCATCTGTTTTTGCAGAACTTGAAAAAATGGAAGGCATGGAGGAAATAGTAGCCACACTTAAAGCAGAATGGATCACATTAATATCATTTAAAGAATATTTACGTGAAGAACTGCTAATCTATCAAAATCCCCTTAAATCAAGTCAAGAATACGTCGGAAAAGATCTCTGGACACACTACGATAACATAACAAATGTCAGCATGGATGAATTTTCAAAAAAAGATAAAAAAATGCTAATTTCATGCTTTGCAGACGACATGCGTGAACTGATGACTGATGATTTTGCCAGCGATAAGACAAAAATGTTTTATATGGCTTACAAGCTAATCGGGCAACAAATAACAAGGAATAAAGCAGAAATAGCAAACACAACATCTGATATCCTAAATCTAGCAAAAGAAATCAAAAACGATATAAAAGCCGATATTTCAATCGAAGAATTAATAGAAAAACTATCAGAAAATAACATTTTAGCAGAAGGAGTTTTTAGTAGAATAACAATGCCGCAAAGAAAGAAATTAGTAGCACTTCTAAAATTCAGGAACGATCTATTCCAGCAAGCAGAATCCCAAGCAGACGATTACGGCATACTAACAAAAATCAATGGCATAGCTCTAGGTAGAATGGGCTAATTAAGAAAAAATCAGGAGACCGCCCCTAGGAGCGGTCCTACCCCTGCCTGCTCATCAAGAAGAGCGTCAAACATCATTCTCTTTTTTTCAGGAAGAATCTTATAAACCCTTTCTGCAGTTTTAGGGCTTAATTTTTTTAATATCTCTTTAATTATATTTTTCTGAAGAGTATTAAATAAAAATGCTATATAATCATCTTTTTCGCCCTCTTCCATGTCTTCAAGATGCTCTACAATTTGACGCCAGTATTGATCTGCTATCTCATAAGCTATCTGCTCCTGAGAAGTATTTTCCAAAATGCCCATACCTTCATGCAAATCAAACATATGCTTAGAAAAGCGAAAAATTGCTTGAGCCCATTTTTCATTTTTCATATGAGCACACAAAAACACCAATTCTTCTTTATTTAAGGTTTTAGAATCAATCTTGCCATAAACAAATTGAACTATATTATCATTTTTAGCACTTATCATCATGGATAACATTATGATCTTTCTTTTTACTTGATATACATCATTTTCTGAATTTTGTTCAATAATCTTATCTATAAAACTCTTTGCAAGATCCTGATTATTTAAATTTACTACTATATCTATATACTCATGATTCATCAATACATCACTAAATTTATCAAACAATAAAACAATCATTTCATCATTTATATCCCTTGACTTAAGCGACTTTGATAAATTACATGCAAATCTTTTCCTATTTTCTTCACTTGGTATTTTCTTATACTCAAAATGAGAAAATGATACTTTTTTATAAAATTCCTGATTTTTACGTATTATATCCATACCAGCTCTTATCTCTTGCTTGATTTCACCCAAAGCATCATAAAAAGCCTCCACGTCTTTAATATCCAAATAGGATAATCTTTTTGAGGCAGCGGCTTTCTCTACCATAATTCTTGTTGGCATTGATCTCAATTGATCATCTGTAAAGCTTTTGTCTGTTTCTAATAGAAAAATTCTCAACCTTCTCCTGAAATCTTTTCTTTGGGTCAAAATTTCTCTCGGATAACCACATATATCACGCACAAAAAACCTGATTTTAGTACATTCTTTTTCCCTGGTTAAGCACGATGGAATTCTTAGCTTACGATCTCCTAGTGTTGGTCTATTCATTAAGGGGTTGGGGTTATTTAAAGTATTATTTTACTTCAAAATATCCTCCTTGAGTACGGCCAAATGTTTCGGCATGGTACATCTCCTCCACTTTTGTAGGTAAAAATTGATATTTGCCACTATTTGTGGCTCTTATTAAAAATTGATATTCATGCTTTCCTTTTGTCAAATGATTAGAAAATAAAAGCAATCTATCATCTCTAAACTCTTTGTGATCAAACCATCTATTGGCCCACCAATACCATCTATCATTACCATTATCCATCTCATCAACCAAGCTCTGATCTTCTGTCTCAAGACTCAAATTAATCAACTCAAACCCAGCTGGAATAGGCATATCAACTACAACGAAATCTCTTGCAACAGGGGACATAACAACAACCTTACCCTTTAACACCTCGCCCTTCTTTGCTGAATAAACAGGATTTTTCATGTCCTCATCATCAAGCGCATAAAGCTCTCTTACAACAGTTAATCCGTTGCTCTTCTCTACAACATCCTCTGCTTTAACAAAATAATTTACTGTTAAATCATAAAACACTCTTTCTGATCCTAAGTTTTTTAAATTAAGCTCATTTTCCATTGGAGTTTTGCGTAATTCTGATGAATTCTTTGTGAATAATTCAGCTGCTTTAATAGTGTTTTTATCCCAAGTTTTCTCAGCAAATAACTCACTATTAAGCATTGCTTCAATGGTAGTATACCCATCTATATTAACAGTAGCAAGATAATCTGAGTATGACATAAACGCAAAAGCTGCATTTTGAGTATTGCCCCATGGCATATCAGTATAAACAGATCTTGTTTTTGCTGTTTGCATAAATTCAATCATCTTTGGAATCATTAAGTGATCTTTATCCTCTTTTAAAAGCGCACTCAGTAAGAGGGCTGTGTTTTTTACATCTGAGTTAAAATATCCTTTTTCTGATTGAAGATGAGCACCTCTTGCATCAATAAAAACCAATCCTTCTATATATTTCAAAAGATTATCATGTTTTAACTCAAGATTTTGTCCTGATCTAAGCAGTGCTACTTTTGAAAAATTATTCATGTCTTTAATTTTTTCTGAAAAATTTGCAACATGCGCCAAAAGCTGATCTTTTAGGTCTTTATTGTAAGACAAGGCCATTAAGGCAAACACCCTACTCTGATCTGAGTTTTCATCATCATTTATTGAAATCAAAAGGTAATTCTCAAGTCTTTTTAGGACATCTTGATCCACCTTTGCTCCTGCTTCTATCGCATTATTTAAGCCATAGAGAACATAGGAAGAGAAATAAAAGCTACTTTTTGCATTTCTGTCTTTAGTCCAATATGAAAATCCTCCATCGTAAATTTGGTATTGATATATTTTTTGTAAAAGTAGATTTATATTTTTTTCTAAATCTTTTTCTTTTAATTGCATCTTATCGACTACTTTTTTAGCTGCTACATTTGCCAAAATCTTACTTGTGTTTTGCTCTATGCAATCATAAGGATAATCCAATAATTTACCTAGAGGCTCATTTAAATCCCCTGTTTTTAAATTAGTCAAAACCAATGAAAATTTACCAATTCCATCAATGGCATTTGCAGGAAACCTAAAGAATTCAGTCATAGTATCATCTACAAAACCACTTGTAGCATCATTTTCTAGAATTGATGGAGCTTTTACAGGAACCTTGTATTCAGTCTCATCAAGGTGCATTGCGCTCTCAACCCTAAATGTGAATTTCATATCTTCAAACTGATTATAATCAATATTTTTACTATCCACCTTACCCTTAAACTCATAATAAGCCTCTTCTCCATCTTGCAAAGCAAATTTTCTACTTGCATTTGAGTCAATCTTAAAATTCTCTGCCTTTAAGCTTAGTTCTACCAGTGTAGATTCTCCACTTTGATTCACTACTGTTGCACCAGCCAAAAACTCATCACCCTGAATAGCAAAACGAGGAAGTGCGGGCACAATTGATAATTGTTTTTTTGTAATGAAATTTTTTGTCTCTAATCCAAATTGAGAATCATTATTTGAAGCAACTACCAAAATCTGCCAAGTAGTTAAATTATCCGGTAATTCAAAATTTGTCTTAAATACGCCATTTGCGTCTGTCATGCCAGAAGCAAGGAAATATGCAGTGTCTTTAAATTCACCTCTTTTTTTAGTAGCAAGGCTTTCTGCATCATTCGCTCCTCCGCCTCCACCTTTTTCACCTTTCTGAGCCTCAATATTAATCCGCTCTACAAGATTGATCAAGCTTGTAAATGTACCAACTCCAACACCTCTCTCACCCCAGAACTCCTGAATAATATCAGACATATTTCTACTCTTCAAAGCAAGCACAGACTCATCCACAACAGCAATCGCTAGGTCTACATTTTCTAGTTCATTTTTTGCAAAATCTGATGCTTTTACAACTATTTCAACTTTTTCACCGGGCATATATCTCTCCTGATTTGTAGCAATTTGCAGATCAAGCTTTCTATCTTTAGTGTTTACAGGAAGATTAACAAGCCCCATTTTAAATTCAGGACTTGGATCAGTATTGCTAATTTTTAAATCTTCAATGGCCATATCTGGAACCATTTTTTGAATCTCAGTCTCAAGATTTAGACGCTCTGATTCAAGAGAGCTCAACTCTATCTTAATTTTATTTTCTTCTGATTCAATTGCTTTATTTTCCTGATGAACAAGTGCTATTTTTGCTTTATTTTCTTCTTTATTATCCTTGTCTAATCCAAGCTTTTTCAGTTCATTCTCATTTTCAGATTTTTTAACTGCCTTTTCCTCAAGATCTTTTTTATAAGAAGCAATTATCTCTTTTTTTGAATTTAATTCCTCTAATTTTTTATTTAACTTATCCTGAATCCCCTTACCCTTAAGGGCAAATACTGATACATAGATATTTGGCATCATATCTTCAGTAATTTCAACCTCAAGAACATCTCCACTTTTAAGTTTTTTTGTCTCATAAGAGATGATGTTTTTTCTCTCAATGGTCACGAGGGAGTTCACTTTACCTTCAAATGGTATCTTAACAATCAGCTTAGCTTTTTCACCAATATCATATGAGGTTTTATTAGGGATTATATCCATACGTGGATTATTATTTTTTGCCCAAGCTATATATTCATTTGATGACTTATAAAATGAATAAGCCGATTTCATATCGCCAAGCGTCGCCACAACACGGAGCTCTCCTTTATAAGATGGCTTCATATCAAATGAAAATTCTGCTTTTCCGTCATAAGCTGTCTCTATCGTCTTTTTATCAAGCTCTTTTAGCTCTTCTTCATACTCCCAATGATAATCACCATCTACACCTTTTTTCCTTATAGAATTCCAATTAACCTCATATAAATTAACTAAAGTACTTTGATTTTTAATAGGATTTGCTTCAGGATCAATCACAATAACTGACACATTAGCTTTTGTGGCATTTTTATCTAAAAAATAATCCTTAGTCCTAATTCCAACTAATTTATCACTAGGATAAGCCTCAAATGTCTTTGCTGCTGAGACTGATTCCCCTGCTGACCTATTATGTACATTTACCCTTAATGTAATTAATCTAGGTGATTTTTTTGTTAATTCTAATGGAAATTTTACTTTTAATTTTCCATTTTTATCCGTCTTGCCACTACCCGATTTTATATGCTCTTGATCCCTAGAATAACACCAAAAATAGCAACCATCTCCATCTGAAAAACTATAATGCTCTCCTTCTAGCTTATCAAAATAATACCCCTCCTCAATCACATACCAATTCACTTCGGTGTCTTTCATTTTTGCACCAAAGTATCTCGCCACATCAATCTCAGCCTCAAACTCCTGACCATCTACGACATAATCTTTTTCTGATGTTATATCTATTTTAAAATTTGGCTTTTTGTACTCCTCAACCCAGAAAGACTCACTAAACCAATCATTATAATCAGGCTTACCCTCTTCTGACTTATCATTAAGAACCTTGAAACTCATATGATAAGCCCCCAACTCGGCTGATTCAGAAAGGGTGAATTGATCATAAAAAGTACCCATATCAGTTATTTTTAGCTCTTTTTCAAACACCATCTTATTTCTTGGTGTTGAAATCTCAGCCTTAATCTTTCTGTCTTCTGGAATTTTTAAATCTGCATCAAAATCCTGTCTGACAATACCCTTGAAATTCACCTCATCACCAGGCCTATAAATAGGTCTATCTGTAAATACATAAGCTCTTTTATGTCCATATCTTCTCCAATCACGATCAATATCAAAATCCCAACTACTAATACCATCTAACCAATAAGGTGATGCGTACGCTTCCTGATTAGCCTTTTGTCCTATGAAAAAATGATTTTGATACTCATCTGTTTTTTTAATTTCTAGAAATCCATCCGTATTTGTCTTGCCCACAATTTGCTCATTACCTGCATCATCTATGATTTTAATGATCATATCAGCAATAGGTTCGGCATTTTCAAAACCTGTTGCATATACTAAATATTTCTGATCATCCTCTTTAATAGTCAAAGTAGCATTTGAGAGAAGCATGGCTCTAAGTCCATAATCTGACCAATTCTTTCTGATTTCCTTATTTACTTCATAAATCCAAATTCCATCTTTTATGCCGTATTTGCCAGAAATCGGAATCTCCGTAATTTTCCACTTATTGGTCTCTGAGTCAACTGCCTCAGTCCATTCAACCAAATTGCCTTCTGGACAAAAAAATGAATCATACCACTTATGATTAAGCTCTAATTCTGCATATTTTCTTAGAGAAATTTTACAAAATTTTATATTTAGACTATCTGTATTTATAGATTTTACAAACAAGCTAGCTCCTTGGTCTTTATCGTGTACACCAGACAAAGAAGTATTACTCATCAAGTAAAACCGACTATCATAATTGCCTGTTGTAAATTTTGACTCAAATCCCTCTGCCATCTCTTGCTCATACTCATCTATCAACCCTTTTTTTAGTCCCCAAGTATAAGAAGCATTAGCCCTTAGTCCA
Organism: Candidatus Altimarinota bacterium; assembly: GCA_025210675.1. Taxonomy (GTDB): domain Bacteria; phylum Patescibacteriota; class Gracilibacteria; order CAIRYL01; genus JAOARU01. Next base: position 21,255 of record JAOARU010000016.1, read on the forward strand.
TCTATATAAACATGATAATAATACCCTTTTTTATTATCGTAATCATAATAAGGTCCACTAATACTAATATCTTCTTTTTTAATCTCAGGAACAAAATAAACAGCATCTAAAATCTTTTCTGCATCTATCCTAGTAGTCGTATTCAACCGCAAGGCCTTATTTGGTGATACTTTATGATTATCCTCGGGAAAATATGACAAGATTTTTGCTTCATTTAAAGTAAAAAATGTAAACTCATAATCCTCTTTTGACTCTTTTTTGCCTTTTAGATTTTTGACACCCTTTTTTACAGTCACTTTTACCTCTTCACCCTGAGCAAAAGAGGGCTTAAAGCTAATTACTGAGATTTTAGGATTTTCATTTTCAGTATTTGCATCTTTTGGACTAATAATAATCTCCCTTTGTATATCAGCAGGAAGATCTGGAGTTACATCAATATGATTAAACAGGCTATCTATATCAACATCTTGATTCCAATGAATTTCAAATGACCCTTTTGGATCAACTTCACGCTCATAATTAGATGGTTCTGTACTGATGATTTTTGGCTCTTCAGTTTCAATACTCCAAGAATAAGATCTATCAGTCATACCTCCATCAGATGAAGGAAAACCCTCTTTTAAAAAAACCTCAAAATAATCCCCCATTGGAAGAGAATCAGAATCAGGATAAAACTCAAAAGCAGATGTACCAAGCCATCTAAACTCACCTTTTATTTCTGGCTTTGTGGTAAAGTATTTTGAAAAATCAAAATTATTATCTCCCACACTTCTCATAGGTCTTGAAAAGGATACTGTAATCTGTTGACCTTTTTGGATCATTGCAGGCTCAGAATCATCTGGTTTTTTCTCGCCTTTGATCTTCGCCCAGTCAGACACTGAAACAGGAGTCAAAAATATCACCTCAGGAGATCCAATCACAAAAAATGTCTCACTAAAGCGATTTTTAATATTCTTTTTAAATGTATTTTTTGCACCAGTGTCTATTGTAATAGTGTATTTATTACCAATTTCTAATTTATTTTTTGGCCTAAAAACAAGCACTGTATTTTCATTTTCCCAAACAAAATCACCTGCCATTTTTGGCTCAATATTAAAAGCATTTTCTGTGCTTTCTTTGTCCATTTTAGCAGAAAATCTCACCCTAAAAGGCGCATTGAATGATATATTTTTTTCAATATTAGTCTCATTTACACCAATTACCTCAGGAATCGGTGAAAGCTTCCAGTAAAAAAAACCACTTCCCACAGAAAGTAAAATTATAAAAAAAGCTGACAATAAACCGATTAACACTTTTTTTCCTCCGTTATTTTTTGAGAAAAAACCCAAAAAATTCTTCTTGCCTTTTTTCATAATAAGCTAAAAAATACAATAGCAATTATAATACAAATCTATTTTTATGAAAGAAAAAAAACACTTTATTTTTGATGTAGACGGAACATTATTTTCATCTTTAAATACAATAATTCAAAGTTTTGGGGAGGTTTTTGAAAAAATGAATATAGAAATGCCTGAAAAAAAAGCCATAAAAAGCAAAATAGGCTGCGATTTAAGAGATATTGCTGAGTCATTTTTTCCTACAAATCAAGTTAATGAAGCGATTGCATTGTATAGAGACATATACATTAAAAAACAAAACCAAGGAATCCCTTTAATAAACGGCACAAAAGAAACTCTTGATTTTTTAAAGAATCAAGGCAAAACAATTACTGCCTTTACAATGAAAAGAAGAAAATTTACAGAGCCACTATTTCAAACAAATGGAATTAGGGATTATTTTGAAATGATAGTGGGCTCAGAAGATGTAGAATACGGTAAACCCAGTCCTGAAGGTATTTTTAAAATCATGGAATACTACCCTAATCAAAAAAAGGAGGATTTTGTATTTATCGGAGATTCACTTCATGATGCCTTTTCTGCTAAAAATGCAAATATAGACTTTATCGGAGTTTTAACAGGTGGTGCCACTAAACAAGAATTTAAAAAAGAAGGGTTTAATTACATTTTAGATAGCATAAAAAATTTGCAATTTTAATTTATAGGTAGCATTATATTTGTAGTTTTTTTTAGTTAAAAATGAAAAAATATCGCTGTTCTGTTTGCGGATATGTACATAATCCAAAAAAAGAAGGGGTTAGTTTTGAGGAACTCCCTGAGGACTATGTATGTCCTACATGTGGTGTGCCAAAAAATCATTTTGAGGAAATACATCACAAAGGCGAGGAGCAAACTGGCGGAGAAGCACAAGAAAAACATGCACCAGTCATACATGACAAAGGAAAAGACATAAAGGTAATAGTAGGATCAGTACCACATCCAATGACAGAAGCACATCATATAGAATGGATTGAACTTCAGGAAGGAGACAAAATAATCAAAAAAGTAAGCCTGCAACATGATGCTGAACCTGTTGCAATTTTTGAAAATATTGAGTTTTCACCTAATTTAAAAGCATATGCAGGTTGCAACCTGCATGGAATCTGGGAAAGTGAAGATATGTAACAGACAACATGCAAAAAAGCCGTCTTATATATTAAGACGGCTTTTTTGATAAAATATGTTTATTATTATCCCTGAAAAGGATTAAACTCATGATTAACTACTCTTTCATCTTCAATTATAGTCTGTTTAGTGTTTTTTAATTTATCAATGACCTTTTTAACTAAAATCTCAGGATCAGAATCAAAAACCACATTGTCCGTAAGCTCTCTATTGCAAAGCTCTATAATATGAGGAATATTATCAGAGATACCACTTGTACCAGTTAATACCCCAACTACTTTTCCTTCATCAAATGCGACTGTAAATTCATTTAAAGTGCCGATACCACCACCAACAGTAATGATAGCATCAGAAGAACGAATATTGACAATATCACGCTCCATAAGCCCCATTCCTGTAAAAAGAATAATATCGTAACTCTCAACTGGAGAGTCAAATTTTTCCATATGTTCCCTCATAGAAAAAGCTGGAGAAATCCCCATACAAAAACCTCCTTCGCCTTTTGCTCCCCTAGCCGCATCATCAGGAAGTCCAGGGCATGCACCATTAACTAATATGCAGTTTTGCTTGGCTATTTCCTTACCAAGCTCTTCTGCTTTTTCAATGTTGGTCTTGCCCTCAATTGAAGGACCTTGAGCTGAGCCCATAACACCAATTTTTATTTTCATTTTTATTTTAAAATTCTTTACTATTATAGTATATATTTTAATTTTTATCAAATTCAGAAGCTCTTATGGTAAAAAGCCTCTGCTATTTCATCTTCTATTTGCTGCATTTCTAAGTACTCATCATCATCTTCATGATCATATCCCAACAAATGCACCATTCCATGAATAAACAACTTATTCACCTCTTGTTGAAAAGTATTTTTGTATTCTTTTGCTTGAGATTCTGCAATATCTAAACAAATAAATATTTCACCCAAAAATCTCCCATCAGCAGCCGGAAACTCTCCTCCTTCAAGCGCTGAAAACGACAAAACATCTGTTGGTTTGTCTTTTTGTCTCCAGGCTTTATTTAGTTTTTGAATCTGAGCTTTTGTATTAAAAACAAGCGATACAGATGGCGACTCAAGATTAAATTTATCCTCAACAATTTGAGTTATTTTTTCTAAATCATTAATATCTATGCCCTTTTTAGTGCTTTGAAAAACTATATCTAATTTCATCTTAAAAAAAACTTAACTGCTCATCAGAATCATTCTCTTGATCATCTTTTAATAGAGAATTATCAAGCCTTTTAATCAACATACGAAAATTATTTTCAATAAAAAATTCACGCACTCGATCCCAAGGAATATCATCAATTTTGGCATATTCCAAATTAATATCGCCAAGTGGTACATCTTTTATCAAAGTCACCATTGATTTAGTATGAAGTGCTTCATCTTTACCGTTTATCAGAAGCTCCTTTTTTTTGCCTTCAATTTTATCAATATTGCTATATATATTCTCAAGAGTGTCATATTTGGTTAAGAGCGTAGCTGCTGTTTTTTCGCCTATACCTTTGATGCCTACTAAATTATCAGAAGCATCACCCCTCATAGCTTTAAAATCAGCCATTTGCTCAGGATAAACACCTGTTTTTGCTTTAACCTTTTCACGATCCATTATCTCAACCTCTGCGCCTTTTATAGGTCTCATCACAGAGACATTTTCCTCTGATATAAGCGAAAACAAATCATGATCAGAAGAAACAATCACCACATCAGCATCCTTATTGTAAGTAGAGGCAAAAGTAGCAATACCGTCATCAGCCTCAAATCCCTCAACCGCAATAAGAGGAATTCCTGAAATTATAAAAAACTCATCTATATAAGATAGTTGCCCCACAAGCTCCTCTGGCATATCTGGTCTTTGAGCCTTGTATTCGTCATCTTTTTCATGTCTAAATGTCTTTGCTTTTAGATCCTTAAAAGCCAATATATGCGTAGGCTTTACATTTTCAATCAGCGAAAGTATCATTGAACATGTACCAAAAACAGCATTTGTTACTTGTCCATTTTTATTTTTAAGAGTTCTAGGAACAGCAAAAAAAGCTCTATAAAACAAATTTGGCAGATCAATCAATAAAAACTTTTCACGCATTTTGATTTGAAAAAAATATTTTTTTAAGGTATAATTTAAAGAATTCAATAAACACAAAATGATAACAACACTTCCAACAGCTTCTTACGACAATAAAATTTACGCTAAATTCTCAAAAAACACCATAGAAAAAAAGAAGCTAAACAAGGAGGCATTCCAGAAAGAATTTGGACTTAATCATGATATTAAGACTCTCTTGATAAGCATAAGTGTTGAATTAACATCAAAAAACGGATTTGATATTCTAGAAGAACTACTCAAGGGAATTAGCTCTATTGGTGTACAAATAGCTATTCGAGGAATTGGAACAGAAAAATTTCAAAAAATCATTTTGGATTTCGCTGAAAATCATCATGGAAAAATTGCAATTCTTGAAGACACAGAAGAAAACCTAAGAAAAATCTATGCCTCATGTGATTCTACAATGTTTTTCTCTAGTAACGAAGACGTAGAAACAGAAATAAAAAACTCACTTGCCTATGCCTGTATACCTATTGCGCCTAAGCAAGTGGGTTTTTTAGAAGACTATAATCCAAATCAAGAAAGTGGCAATAGTTTTCTTTTCAAAGAAGGAGACGTATGGAGTGCCTATGCTGCCATCGTAAGAGTCAATGAGAATTATCGTTTTCCATATGACTGGAAAACTATATGTAAAAATACACTAGAAAATTAAAAAATTAAAATAGCAATTATCAATTGAACAGGTTTTGAACCTGTTTTTTTGAACACAAAAATTGTTCAATAAAACAATATTGATATTAAGATATTTTTTAAAAAAACACTATACTCACCAAACTTTTTTCTTTAAAATATTACTGCTTTTTTTATTTCAAACATGAAAGTAGTAATCATAATGGGTTCAGAAAAAGACATTCCACATTCGGAAAAAATCACAAAAAAACTAGACGAATTAGGCGTAGCACATGAATCCCATGTAGCAAGTGCCCATAAAACACCACTTAAAGCATTAAAAATCTTAGAAGATTTTAAAGGTCAGAAAAAAACAGTTTTTATAACTATTGCTGGTCGCTCAAATGCCCTTTCGGGTTTTTGCGCAGGAAATACAACTCTCCCCGTGATTGCTTGCCCTCCTTTTGCTGACAAAGTTGACATGATGGTAAATATCAATTCAACCATCCAGATGCCATCAAATGTACCTGTAATGACAGTACTTGATCCTGAAAACACAGCAATAGCTTGTTACAATATCCTAAATTGCTAATGAAAAAAGTCATCTTCATTGATAGAGATGGTACATTAATAAAAGAGCCTCCCCTAACTCATCAAGTTAATTCTCTCGAGGAAATGAAAATATTACCATACACCATTTCCTCGCTTAAAAAGCTTCAATCAAGAGGTTATGATTTAATAATAATCACAAATCAAGACGGACTTGGAACAGAAAAGAATCCAAAAGAAAACTTTGATAAAATCAACAAGAAGCTACTTGAAATTCTTGAAAGTGAAGGCGTATTGATAAAAAAAATCCTAACTTGCCCACATTACGAAAACAACAATTGCTCTTGCAGAAAACCAAAAATAGGCTTGATAGAATCAATAATTCAAGAGATAGACCTAAAAAATTCCTACATGATTGGAGACAGAGTAACAGATATAGAATTTGCAAAAAACGCAGGAATAAAAGGTATCCTGCTTGATGATTGGAGATCAGTAGCCAATAGGATACTGTCTCGAAAAAGCGAAATTCACAGAAAAACCAAAGAAACCGACATTAAAATAAGATTAAATCTCGATGGCGAAGGCGTATCACATATCAAAACAGGGCTTAATTTTTTTGATCATATGCTTGAACAAATAGCTCGTCATGGCAGTATAGACCTAGACATTAGTTGCAAGGGCGATCTGAACGTAGATGAGCATCATACAATTGAAGATGTCGCAATAACTCTTGGTCAAGCTATCTCGGAAACATTAGATGACAAAAGGGGTATAAATCGCTTTGCCTCAGTTTTGCCTATGGACGATGTAAATTCTTTTGTTGCTCTTGATTTATCAGGTCGCAATGGCTTTATGTTTGAGGCTGATTTTAACAGAGAAATGGTTGGTGATATGCCAACTGAAATGATCAAGCATTTTTTTGAAAGCTTTGCAGAAAGCCTAAAGTGCAACCTACATATCAAAATAAAAAAAGGCAACACGCACCATATGGTAGAATCTGCCTTTAAAAACTTAGCAATTTGCCTAAAAAATGCAATTCGCATTGAACACGAAAAAATACCATCAAGTAAAGGTTTTCTATGATTTATGTAATCAAATACGCAGGCGGAAATCTGCAAAGTATATTTAATGCTTTAAATAAAATTGGAGCTGATTTTAAAGCCTCACATGATCCAGAAGAGCTTGAAAAAGCCACAAAAATCATATTTCCAGGAGTTGGACACGCCAAAAGTGCCCTTGATGATTTAAAAGAAAAAAAACTCGATATTTTCCTGAAAAATACCAAAAAACCAACACTGGGAATATGCTTAGGCATGCAGATAATGCTTGAATACTCAGAAGAATCAAATAAAAACTGCCTCGGAATAATTAATGGCAAAGTAAAAAAATTTACTCCGCAAAAAAATGTACCAATTCCACATATGGGATTTAATGAAATTAGATTTGATCCTAATATAAGTATTTTTAAAGGGCTTTCACAAAATTTTGATGCCTATTTTGTGCATTCATATTACGCAGAAAGTGACTCTAAAATAGCCACAACACACTATGCAGGTGTTGATTTTACTAGCGCAATCCATAAGGATAATTTTTTTGGAGTACAGTTTCACCCAGAAAAATCAGGTGAAAAAGGACTTCAAATTTTAAAAAATTTCTATGAACTTTAAGCTCCTTCCGGCTATCGACCTAATTGAAGGCAGAGCAACACGCCTCCTAAAAGGTGATTTTGATAAAAAAACTCAATATGATTTTTCCCTAAAAAAGCTTGCAGAGATTTTTTCTGAATTTGGAGATATTATACATATAGTTGATCTTGATGGTGCAAAAAATGGCTTTGGTGCAAATAAAAAAGCTATTCAAGAGATTGTAAAACACAGCAAGATCCCAACTGAACTTGGAGGTGGAATCAGAAGTCTTGACGACATTCAAAAAGCACTTGATATGGGCATATCCAGAGTCATACTAGGCAGTATAGTAATTAAGGAACCAAATTTCCTAGAAAAATCTTTGAATAAATTTACCAATGAACAAATTGTACTTTCAATGGATATAAAAGACGATCAAATAGCCATAAACGCCTGGGAAAATGAATCTGGAATTAATTATATGGATTTTTTAAAAAACCTAAAACACCAGCTTGATATTGAAATAACTGATATTCAAAAAGACGGCATGCTGCAAGGTGCTAGCAATGATCTCTATAGAAAAATCAAAAAAAACTTCCCAAAACGAAAGATAATAGCGTCAGGAGGCGTATCAGGCATTAAAGATATCAAATCATTAGCAGGCATAGCTGATGGCGTAATATTTGGAAAAGCCTTTTATGAAGGCAAAATTTCACCACAAGAACTCTTATGCTTAAAAAAAGGATAATCCCCTGCCTAGATGTAAAAAATGGCAGAGTTGTAAAAGGCACATCATTTAAAAACCTACGAGACGCAGGCAGTGCCACAGAGCTCGGAAAAATGTACTCAGAATCAGGAGCTGATGAGCTCGTATTTCTAGATATTTCCGCAACAAATGAACGCCGAAAAACCAGCCTAGAACTAGCAAAAGAAGTCTCTAAGGAGGTTTTTATCCCTTTTGCGATTGGAGGTGGGGTTCAAAGCCTTGAAGATGCTACAAATCTTATTAAGCAAGGTGCGGATAAAATCTCAATCAATTCTCAAGCGGTAAAAAATCCGGACCTAATCGGCCAAATTGCCAACAGATTTGGATCTCAGGCTGTTATCATAGCCATTGATGCAACTTCCAACGGCGATGTCTATATAAAAGGAGGATCTGAAAAAACCAATTTAAATGCAGCAGATTGGGCAAAACAAGCCCAAGATCTAGGCGCAGGAGAAATACTACTGACTTCTATTGATCAAGATGGTCAAAAAAATGGCTTTGACACAGACCTTATCAACAAAGTCGCCAAAAAAATATCAATCCCAATAATTGGATCTGGTGGAGCAGGAAAAAAAGAGCATTTTCTTGAGCTATTCACCAAAACTCCTGCAACTGGAGGACTTGCGGCTAGCATTTTTCACTTTGGAGAAATTGCAATAAATGACCTAAAAGAGTATCTTATAAAATGCAATATACCAATTCGATATGAAACTTAATTTTGATAAAATGAATGGCCTAATCCCCTGTATCGTACAAGACCTTAAGACAAATCAAGTTCTAATGCTTGGTTTTATGAATCAAGAAGCCTATAATAAGACGATTAAAGAAAGTAAGGTTTGCTTTTATTCTCGTACAAAAAAACGCCTCTGGCAAAAAGGAGAAGGAAGCGGGAATCATTTAATAGTAAAAGAGATACTAACTGATTGCGACAACGACACTCTATTAATCAAAGCAGAGGCAGAGGGTGCAACTTGCCATACTGGAGCTTATTCCTGCTTTGGTGAAGAAGAGTTTTCATTAAAAGGTTTGGAAAAAATTATAGAAAAAAGAAAAAACTCACAAGACTCATCGTCATACACCAAAAGCCTCTTTGAAGAAGGACTGGACAGGATAATTCAAAAAGTAGGCGAAGAAGCAATAGAAGTCGTAATAGCTTCTAAAAATGAAGATGACGAAGATTTTAAAAATGAGACATCTGACCTACTCTATCACTTAATAGTACTCTTACAAGCCAAAGGCATGCGTCTTGAAGATATTGAAAAAACCCTAGAATTACGCCACAAGAAATAATTTAAAAAAGACAATGAAAGAGAAAAATGAAATCCTAGAAACTATGAATTCTGTATGCTCAATAGTTAGCAAAAATAAACGCCGTACAATCCTGAAAAAGATAATAACTGTAACAAATTTTCTAATGTCACTTTTTATACTAATGTCACTTTTGGGGTTAGTGTTTTATGTTGGCTGGGCTGTTTATGCTGCCTATACAAATGTGGTAAACCTTGATTTTACAAAACTTATTCATGGAATTGTTTTTATACTTGTTCTTGTAAAAGCCTACAAAGTACTTGTCTTTTACTTAAAAAGACATCATTTAAGTATCAAGTATATGATTGAGATTTCAATCATTGCACCATCTATTGAGCTTATTTTTGCCCCAAATTCCCACAGCTTAATGTTTAGTATATTATTAGCTCTTTTTGCTGTTTCAAATCTACTTATCTATGTCATTTATTATGACAAGCTTTGTGAAATAGACGAAAAAGAAGGCTATGCAGATGAAGTTTGGTAAATTAATCCTTGCGCCTAAGGATAATATAAAATATCACCAAAATCAAAACACCAATAAAAGCTAAACTAATCTGCAATAAATGTTCAACGTTTTTATCTGATATCTCAATATCCCCTACTAAAATATTGCCCTTCATTAAGTCAGTATTGTTAAAACCATCTAATTCCTGACCGCCATAAAGCATATCAATATTGCTATTTTTATATGTAGTGACTACCTCTGCATCCTTTGGTGCATTTTCAAAAAAATACCCCCCATTTTGATTTACATAAGCCTTATCTAGGTATTTACCATCTTTATTAACCAAAAAAACCTCTTCGTTAAAATTTTCAGCGATAGATCCATTGAGAGAATTTTGCTCTGGTATATAGATCTCTTTTTGATAGATCGCTTCACCTTTTAAGTCATAAGCTTTCATAATCATCTTTTGACTATCTACTGACTCAAAATCATCAACACTGATGCTAAAAAATCCTCTTTCATCTGCATTTGAATTAGCAATCTCATCTTGCCCATAATACACTTTAACATTTGAATACGGCCTAATTAGACCCTGAATAGCAAGTGTGTCATCTTCTATGGTACTAAACACCTCTCTAGAGTTTGGTGCAGCTTGACAAGCCGGCAGTGAAAATAATAAAAATAAAACAAAAAAAGTCTTTTTCATTGAAGAAATAAAGGTTTTTCAATAGGGGCTTCAATATGTGTACCTGACTGGACATTTTCAACACCCAGCTCTGTCTCAATTCTACGAATATGATAGAGCTTATCCTTTGGCACAAAAAAGTAAAAAAGTCCATCTTTGTCAGCAATAGTCGTCTCTATTGTATGTAAAGATGAATCCTCAAGAAAAACTTTACTATTTGGCTTTGCTGTACCATAAACATTAGGAGTAATCGCTATATCAAAATGCTGATAATCAATCAATGTAAAGCCATCTCCATTGTAGATATCTCTGTACGGCATACCTTCAAAATCAGTATCCAAAGTGAAATTGTCATCACCTTCAACACTTAAAGTATAAACGCCATTTAATGCGTCAAAAGAATAAAATCCGTCGTCGTCCGTACTGTCGTCCATGGAAATAGTTAGCAAATTATTTTTCTCTTGGGTTTTTCCTTTCAGCAATACTTTAGCCTGAATGGGTTCTTTTGTCCAGACATTAAAAACTGTTCCATAAATTGATTTTTGCCTAGGATAAAAGCCATTTAAAAATATTTTTTGATCCGACTTACAAGTATTATTTACTCCTAAATAAAATCCTGATCCGCTCACACTCCGCCTTTCATCTTCATATTTAGCCACAATTGAGTAAAAAGACGCCAAAGGATTAAGAATAAAAGCACTATTAGCAATAAGGCTGAACTCACCTTCTCTATTTGAAAAGACACAAACTTCATCAAGTGAATTTTCTGTTTTTATACGCCTTAAATCATCATATTCTATTTCGCTATTTTCTATAAAAATCTCATTTCCACCTTTATAGTTTTCAGCTGTTACATAATACACATTTCCATTGACCTGATTTTTCTCAAAAAGAGCAATGTGCAAAGTAGAATCACCCTCTATATCTAAGATAACCTTTTGCTTATTGTAATCATTTAAATTTGCCTCATATTTACGTGAATACCTTGAATCAGGCAAAACCCCCTTATTAAATAGATAAGGCAACTCAGGATCATTTTCAAAATTATACCAGATTTCATACCCAACAAAATCACTCACATTTATAAGCTTAGAATCAATCTCAAGAGCTTCACCTTCAAGCCTACACATAAATTTATACTCATATTCGCCTAATACAAAAGGAGCATTAACTGAAAACTGAGGATAATAAAAATCATGCTGCTGAATATTATATTTAATCTTGTTAAGCTCCTCTCCCATTAAATCCCAATAACACTCAAAATCCTCTTTAAATTGATATATTTTAACAGGAGGCAGATTTATAAGTGACTCACGGGTCACAATTTCGCCATTTAAATTAGCTCTTTTTTGCCAACTTAAAACTAAGTTAGCATTTTCAAAATTAGCTGAAAAATCCTTAATCAAATGTGGAATTACAGATTTAACACTGATTTTATTTTCTATAAATGACTTGGATATACCCTTAATCGTAAAATTATTTTTCGATTTATCAAAAAAAGACCTCTTGCTAATTGAAAGAAGCTCACTCGGCGATGGATCAATAATATGCGCATAAAAACAGTCCGCACTAACAAGAGAAAAACCCAAAAAGAAAGCTATCAAAGCAGCAATTTTTCTCATGAAACTGGTGCAATAATAAATCTTAAAATTAATTTTGCACTTATAGCCACAACCAAACCAATAATGGCATAATTAAAGCCTTTTTTAGCTTTTTCTTCATTGTCATAATTTGCCCCAGAAAACATGAGCAAATAACCATTGTAAATAACAGCAATCACAGCCAAAATACTAATGATGTTAAATATAAGTGAGACACTGTTTTGCACAACTATTGTAATATCTTGAACTTTTGGTTTTTCTGAAATACCAATAGTTGGTTTTTGTAAAAAATTCATCAAAAAAGCAGAGGAAGTAGTTAAAAAAGTAGATATTATTGCACTTTTGATGATAATCTTTCCATTTTCAGCATAATTAGAACGATCCCCCGAAAACATCAATACCATACCGCCTATAATCATCATCAATACAGATATTGCAAAAATAATCTGAGAAGCCCACTCCCAAATACCTGATATATAATCACCGAAATCCCCCACCTCACCAAGCTCAGTCTGAACAGCTAATGCAGGCTTAGCAAAAAATAAAAAAAGAAATAAAAAAAGAATTTTTTTCATAAGCTAAATAATCATTTAGCATTGTGCCATAGCTTTTTCTTTAGTGCAAAAATTTATTTCCTATTTATGTTTTTTGTGGTAAAATAATATTAGGAATAATTTTCTGAAAAATAAAAATGAAAAATAAAAAATTAAGATTAGCTTTAATTAGCCTGTGCAGTTTTGTTTTGTTGACAGGTTTTTTTCAATATGCAAAAGCCGCTGACCAAATCAGTATTCCTAACACAAGTATGATATTTGATAGCTCAGGAGGAACAGCAGAGTTAAATGTAAAAATAAAAGAAAACAATGGTACAGAGGTAACAAATACGATGTTTCGAATTGATAAAATCGAACAAGACGGAGTAGTTATTACAAGAAATAGCTATTATAAACCAGTTGGATACGAAATGCCAACCGTACATTACACGTCTCCAATTAAAGGCAATCAAGAATTCTCAATTACTGTAAAAATCAGCGGAATAAGCGGACATTCAAACATAGAAACAAGCAAGGTGTTTACTGCAAAAATCCCTCAAGATGGGTATTTTGTCTTACATAGCCCAAACAAAGAACAAAAAATAAAAAATAAATTTATAACAATAGGCGCAAGTGGGCTTAAATCTTATGAGTATAAAAACCTATCAAGTGATCACATAGATTTAATACTCAGACTGCCTTCAGGTGGCATACCTGTAGCAGGACGCTTATGCTCAGGATCTTCATGCGATTTAGATGCTCTTTCTAGACTAGGAAATGGAAATCTCGGAAGCTTCAATAGTCTTACTGACAAAACAGGAAATATAGCTAAAATCAAAGTTCCATTTGAATTAAGATGTGCAGATGGATATAAAAAAGACTCCCAAGGAAATTGCCTGGCATGTAATTCGCAAAATGTACAAGAATCAGATAAATGCTGCATTTTAACAGAAAAAAGCAATGATGATAAGCGTATTGCTAAATTTGACAGCATATCAAACAAAATGATTTGCGGAGTATATGATCAATCCAGCACTTTAAACTGCCCTGAAACACAAAAACCCGTAGGTGCAACCTGGAGTGGATACGCATGGAACTTAACAAATCCTGCCTTTTGTACAACATGTGATGATTATGAAAAAGGTTGCTGCTCAGATCCTAATCAAATAGTAATCACTAAAAATATTAAGGGAGTCAGCACAAAGACATGTACTGATCCAGCAACATTTAAAATTGGAAAAATCAATACCAATGACATCAAAATAGAATCAGAAGATCAATCAGGCACATTAAATATATCAATGTGTATTTTTAAAAATCTCGATGAAAGAAAAGCATGCAATGATTATCCATCATTATTCGAACCTATTGGAACAAGAGAATTAAAAGCAGGAAATGTAAATGTTATCACCTTTACAGATGACAATTTGAATGAAATCAAACAAAAATCAGGCTGGACAAATTGCTCAATAATAGTAGATCCAAACGACTCAAATAACCAACATATTCAATGTGTTGTCGCAAAAGATGACTTTGTTGGATTTAAGATAAAATATAACTATGAACTAGCAGGAGGGATATTTGACCCCATGGAACAAGAGTGTCTGTATGTACCAGATGCACCAAATTTACCAAAAGGAAACTTGCTGGTCAGCGGAACAAGCTATACCTGTGAGATGAAAACTAATATCAAAAAATCATCAGCATGCCCAATAGAGCCATACTCAAACCCTATTGCATCAGGATCTAGTAAGTCTGATTTAAGCGACATACTAAAATTAGACAAATACAAAAACCGCATATTTAAAGATGCAGCAGGAAATATGAAAACTGAATTTAGATTTATTACAAACGGACCAAGCGCAGCAAATTGCACACAACCAGCAGTCATAAAAGCCTTAAAAGATCCAACAGCCAGCACTGAAGAATGGATTACTCTTAATCAAGGAAACATGACATTAGGCGCCATAAGCTACGGAACAGGAGAAAATAGAGAACTAAAAGATGCCACACTTAATAAAAAAGAAAATTATTACACATTAACAATAAGCGACAACTCTTGTTCATTAGATCAATTTTTAAATTATGATTCACCAAAAATAATAAAGGTCAAATCATGCCTCTCAGACGATGAACAAAGTTGTACAAGTCCAACAGAATTAGCTCTCAAGCCATCTGAATGCCCTTGTGGTAACGGAATGGTGGAATCAGAACTAGGAGAAGTATGTGATGCAGGAAGATCTGGAAATTCAAATAATAAATCAGGCTGTAATAAAACCTGTAAACTAGAAGATATTCAATCACCAGGATCATGCGGAACAATGCCTACAAGTTACGGTGTACAAACAGCAAACATACTAAGTTCTCAATTTAGAGGAAAATGTACAACATGGAACAATGGAAACCAAAAATGCTCAAATTGGAAACAATGTATATTTGAAGAAAACAGCAACAATCCAGGTGAATATTCTTGTAACTGGATCAATGTAGGAATTTATAACTCAGGAAATGCACCATTTAGTGCTCATGTGTGGAGAAATGTTGAGAAATTACCAGACACAAAAGCAAAAGAAACTTCATGCGGATTTAGATGTGACACATCAAATGGCGAAGTTTGGGATCCAGTTCAGAAAACATGCTCAAAAAATACGCAAGTATGTGGTAATGGAATAAAAGAAACAGGCGAAGAGTGTGATCTTGGACAAGTAATAGGCTATGAATGCGGATATGGACTATCTCAATGTTTCAATGGAGAAATTGGGAGCGCATGTTCTGCAGATTGCAAACTAAAATCATTCACGCAATCATGTGATGAAAAAGCAATACTTCCTCAGGGTGCAATGTTTTGCTCAAGCTCTACAAACAATAAATGCCTTGGACCAAAAACAATAGTAAAAAACAGCATAGAACAAACAATAGACGGCACATGCTCTGATGGATTTCAAACTGTAACATCTAATCATACAAGTAGTTGTCCTATAACAAACATAGCAAATCAATGCCTATGGACATGCCTTGAGGGATATACGCTTCAAGATGGAAAATGCACAAGAGAAGCAGCTGATCTTGGAAATACAGAAGAAAACGAAGGTGCAGGGGGGAGCACTGGCGGCAGCACAGGAGCTAATGATCCCACAGGCACAAGCTCGGGCGAATCAGGAACAGGATATAAAATCTCAAATCAGCCAACAACAAAAGATATAAGCAAAGGCACACATGCAACCTTTGTTGATGAATCAATAGCAATGTGGAATGCCACAAATCCAAGTGGAACAGAAAAGCTAGTTCAAAGCATCTCAAGAGCTGGAAATAGACTCACAACTGTTAGGCTCATGTTTAGAATACCTATTGGAACAGATACTCCAAGCGGGGGCGATCCTGATCAAAAAATAGCCCAATGGAAAATTACAGGACTTGACATAGCAGGCAATAAAAAAACCCTAGTCTCAACAGAGAAATGTAAATTTGAAGGAGGAAGCTCAATTTGTATTAAAGATATGCTAGACAACATCGGAGCACCAGCAGGATACCTACAACAAGAACTAGCTAATCCAACAGGAATTAATGAATTAAATCAAGAACAAAGCGCAAAAGACTTCTTAAATGGACTTCTATATCCTAAAGTAGAATTTAACTACGGAAAAACACCAATTTTTGGAGGAAAAGCCTATCCAAAAATTCAAACAAAAGTAAAATTTGAACTAAGCCAAGCAGTCCAATCATCTGACAAAGACATACTTTTTGTGCCAAATGAAGCAATCAATATTAAAACAGAAGGTATTTCACAAGGCGTAAAACAAAGAATGAGCATTAAAATATACCCAGGACAACTAGCACCAGTATTTGATTATGCTGTATTCCAAGAATAACAAACAATCAACAAGCCGAAAAACACCCTGTATAATTACACAGGGTGTTTTTAATATCACTAAGAAATAATACCTGAAATCTGGGCTTGGACCAATGATGCAAAATGCCCCTTTTGCCTAATCAATGAACGATAAGTCCCCTCTTCTATAATTTTTCCATTTCTAAAAACTAAAATCTTATCAGCCTTTTTAATAGTCGAAAGCCTATGAGCAACTATAAAAGTTGTTCTAATTTTCATAACTTCTTCAAGGGCTTTTTGGATTTTTCCTTCTGTTTCAGCATCAAGCGCACTTGTAGCTTCATCAAAAATTAAAATAGAAGGATCTTTTAAAATTACCCTAGCAATAGCAATACGCTGCTTTTCACCACCAGAGAGCTTCATGCCACGCTCTCCAACTACTGTTTTAAAACCTTTTGGTGCCTTTTCAATAAAATCAAGGCACTCAGCAGTCTTGCAGGCTTTTCTCACCTCTTCGATACTAGCTTTTGGATTTGCTATAAGTAGGTTCTTCAGGATTGTCTCATGAAAAAGAACATTTTCCTGAAAAACCATTCCCACAGCACCCCTAAGAGATTTCAGCTTGATATCATCTATTTCATATCCATCAATTAAAATATGCCCTTTTTGAATATCATAAAACCTAGAAATCAGATTTACTGTTGTGCTTTTTCCACTACCAGTATGTCCCACAAGTGCAACAGATTCACCTTTTTTAGCTTTAAATGATACATTTTTGAGCGTCTCAATATCACCATCATGCGAAAAAGTTACATTTTTAAACTCAACATCACCCTGAATATCAAGCTTAACAGCCCTTTTTTTATCAACAATCTCAGGCACCATATCATAAATCTCAAAAAAATCCTCTACCTTAGACTTATGCCACAAAAAACGATTAAAATGCCAAAATAAAGACTGAATATAAGATAAAATTATCAATGTAAAACTCAAAAACATCACAATCTCACCTATATTTATCTGATTATGCTTATAAAAATAAATCCCCGCATAAAAAATACCTATCGTAAAAACAATAGAAGTAACCCTAGTAAAAACTATAACTACAGCCCACCATTTAAGCACCTTAAATTGCTCGCTATAAGCTTTTCCTGTTGTTTTTGCAAACTCCTTTTCTTTTAAGTCCTCAATTGCAAAACTCTTTAAGATGGAGATATTGCTAAATGCATCCATCATAGTTCCTGATGCCTTGTGCCACTCATGATCAGCCTTCACTTGCCTTTTTCTGGTTTTTGTATTTGTAAAAATAGCCATAACAATCAAAAATGGAGCTGCCAAAAAAAGCACCAAAGCCATTTTCCAGTGTAAATAAAAAAGCAAAGGAATAAGAATTAAAAAAGAAAATATCCTCACAAAATCCTCACGTATAAAATCAAGCTGTAAATCAAATATACTGTCCACCCCTCTATCTATTTTTTTCATTACACTACCTGCTTTTTGAGAATTATAAAAAGAATTAGACAAATAAAGTGTTCTATTAAAAATCTCTTGCCAAATATGCACCAAAAATCTATGCACAAAAATATCACTTTTATAAACCAATAGAAAATTTATAACTATTATTATAACAGAAACACCAACCCAAACAGCCAATATTCTCCCAAGAGAATCCATATTTCCATCAAGTAAATTATTAATAATTTCACGAAAAAAAACAGGCTCGATCAAACTTCCAACTCCAGCCAAAAAAGCTAAAACAGTTAATAATATAAAATATATTTTATTGTAATTATAAATTAAACCAATTGTTCTCAAGAAAGCTTTCATTTTAAATTGACTACAAATAAATTAAGTATAAAATAATAATCCTATTCTAACAAATAAAAATGCGAAACCCTACGGAAAAACCGATCCAATGTTCGGAATGTGGTCAAGATGTGCCAGAAATAAAAAATATCAACCAAGCAGGCTCAAAAGAAGCTGAACTTAGGGGGTTTTTTGAATTACTAGAGTCATTAAGAATATTTAGTCCTAGAGCCTTAGATAAAATAAGTAATACTGAATTACAATCATACCTAGACTATATAGACATACAAATGTGCAGACAATGTGTGCGCATAGCAATAATTTCTATAGCTAACACAAAAGCTAAAAAAAGAAAAAGGCTAAAAACAAGCGATAAACTCAATGCTCAAAATCCTGATCCTGCCTTTCTTGATCCTGATTTTATTTTTATTAGCGAAGAAGCTTCTAAAGCTTCTCCACATACATGGACAGATCAAGCGAATGTGGGTTATTAGTTAATGCACCCATAGACACAACATCTACTCCTGTATTAACATACTCCAAAAGATTTGACTCATTTATGCCACCTGATGCCTCAAAAAATAAATTTTGAGGCTTTTCTTTAACTTTTTCTATCAGCTCCTTGATCTTTTTTGCCTCAAAATTATCAAACATGATTACACCTATACTTTTTGGAAGATTATACATCAAATTCCAAAATTGCTCCTCTGTCTCTATCTCAACTTCCCAAAAAGGCGCTCTATTGTCTATTCTTTTTGCTATATCTGCAAAATTTTCCCCAAAAACACTAAGATGATTTTCTTTGATCAATATCGCATCAGTAAGATTTAAACGATGAGTCAATCCCCCACCAAGATGAACAGCTTTTTTATCAAAAACCCCCCAAAGTGTCTTTCTGGTGCAAGCCAAGTATGTACCTTTAGGCATTTTTTGTACTAATTTACTTGTCTTAGTAGCTATACCACTCATGCGGGACAAGAAATTTAGCAAATTTCTCTCAAGACGCAAAACGCATTTTACGTCTCCATATAAATTCATAAGCACATCACCCTTTTTAACCTGCTCACCATCTTTTTTGAGCCACTCTTGCCTTAAATCAAAAGATCTTTTAAAAAAAATCTCTCCCTTAATAGCCCCTTGCTCAAATATACCCATATCCTTGCACATTATCTCTGTCGCAAGCTGACTTATACCTTGCTTCTTGCGCTGATCCTCTGACAAAAAAACATCAAAAAAACCTTCCAACTCTTCACGTCCCGCAAATATACCGTCATCTCCTGCTACAACAACTCCTTTTACAGAAATTTGTTTATCTGCAAACAAATTTAGACTGGTTACATCATCACCTTCCTGCTTTAGCATATAAGAAAAAAGATCTGCAAAAACAGTTAAGTATTTTTTATTTTTAATAGTTAGAAACTCACTTCTGTCGTGTGGTATTTTCATTTTGTTATGTTAAAATATAGGGGATTTTTTATAATATAAAGTGAAATTCTTTTTTATACAAACTTTTGGATGTCAGCAGAATTATTCAGATTCTGAAAGGATTAAAAGCATACTGGAAGAATACAATTACAAGCAAATAAAAAATATCAAAGAAGCTGATATTATTATTTTCAATACTTGTTCTGTGCGTCAAAAATCAGAAGACAAAGCCATAGGATATATACTAAATGCACACAGACTCAGAGACAAAAAACCAAGATTAATAGGACTAACAGGTTGCATGGCTCGTAAAACTTCTACAAAATTCTCCCAAGACAAAGACTCATTACTTAAAAAAAATGGACTTCTTGATTTTGTATTTAGGATTGAAGACACACCATCTCTGCCAAATCTCCTAAAAGGTCAGGATATCTCCTCATCTTGTATTGGCGAAAATACTGAAAATCTATTTCAGATAAAACCATCACCAATGAGTGTAAATGGCTTTGTGCCTATTATGACAGGCTGTAATAAATTTTGTTCATATTGCATAGTGCCATATACCAGAGGTAGGGAAAAATCACGCCCAATTCAAAATATCCTCAATGACTGCAAATTTCTCGTAGATCGAGGTATTTCAGAGATTATGCTACTTGGACAAAATGTAAACGCCTATTATATCAATGATCAAGACCGCAAAAATCGCAAAAACCAAACAGATTTTGCCTATCTACTAGATCAGGTAGCTCAAATCAAAGGCATAAAAAGAATCCGCTATACCTCACCACATCCCTCACAAATGAGCCTCGATGTGATTGATGTGATGAGTAAGCATGAAAATATTTGTAATCACATACATCTACCAGTTCAGTCTGGCTCAAGCGAAATATTAAAAAAAATGAATCGTTCCCACACTCGTGAGGATTTTGAAAAAATAACTGCTTATGCTCGCAAAAAAATTCCCAATATTGCAATATCAACAGACTTAATAGTAGGTTTTCCTAGTGAAACAGAAGATCAATTCAAAGAAAGCAAAGCTCTTTGTGAACAGGAAAAATTTGATATGATTTATGCAGCTCAATTTTCTCCAAGAAAAGGCACAACAGCTTATAAAATGCCTGACAATGTCCCACAAAAAGAGAAAAAACGACGCTTTCATGAAATTCAAGAAATCCTGAAAAAAAGCGCTCTGGAAAAAAATCAGCGATTCCTAGGGAAAATAACAGAAGTACTCATAGAAACAATAGAAGATGGCTTATGCACAGGAAAAAACCAAGAATTCAAACAAGTACACTTTAAGAGCAATAAAAAAATAGGCGAATATGCTAAAATCAAAATAGACGAAGTAAATCAATGGTTTCTAAAAGGAGAAGAGGTTTAAAAAAAGCCCACTTCAGGGCTTTTAAATTTCTTGCTATCTGCTCACCTCCGTTGACACCCCTTTTCTTTTTATCTCACCTGACATTATCTCTAGGTAGTCATTTGAAAAAACCGCATTATAGATAAATTGACTAACTTCAGCCCTTGTGACTGACTTTGCAGGATTAAAATAATCTCCATCATCATCAACAATCCCTTGCTCTACTGCTTTTTCAATATATCCAAAGTACCATTCATTTTCATCTACATCTACAAATGAAGAGTATTTGTAGCTATCAGATCTAAGTCCATAAGAAAGAAGTATTATCTTGACTGCTTCTGCTTTATTTAATTTTGCATTAGGCTTGAAGCTATTATCTTTATAACCCTTGACCCAACCGTTTTTCTTAGCATAACAGGCATAAGGAGCATACCATTCACCCTCATTAACATCAGTAAAACAGCTAGCATCACTTGAACTAAGCGTGAAGTCATTTGGCTGACTTTCGATAATCATTTTTAAAAGTTCTACACGATTTACAGAATCATCAGGACGAAATCTACCATCAGAATACCCTGTAATAATATCTTGATCTTTCATATATTTAATCGCTTTATAATTTTTATGATTCTCATTTACATCAAGAAAAAATGCAAAAGCCGCAGGAATAAAGGCAAAAGCCATAATTAGTGCTAGGATTGTTTTTTTCATATTATCGTAAAAGTGTTTAAATTATAACAAAAATTAAATTCTCTTCAAACTACTATCTTTTTTTCTTTTTAACTCTCTTTTTAAGCCTTCATTAAAATCATCAAAATCATTTTGATCTATATATTCTTCAGCATATTTACGAGCCAAAGAAATCACTCTAGCATCAAAAAGTGAAGCCATTTTTAAATCAGGAAGACCGCTCTGCCTGAGTCCAAATATTTCCCCTGCACCTCTTAATTGCATATCTATTTCAGCCAAATGAAACCCAGAAGAATGCTTTTCCATGGCTTTTAGGCGTTCAGAAGCACCCTTATCCTCTGACACAAGAAGAAAGCAATAACTCTGCATATCACTCCTTCCAACACGCCCCCTAAACTGATGAAGTTGTGCCAATCCAAATCTCTCAGCACTCTCAATTATAATAAATGTTGCATTTTTAATATCGACTCCTACCTCCACAACAGCAGTTGAAACCAATATATCATACTCCCCCTTCGAGAATTTATCCATTGTTTGCTTTTTTTCCTTGGAGTTCATTTTACCATGCAAAAGCGCCAATTTTAAATCAGGAAATACATCTTTTTTAAGCCTTTCAAATTCTTCTACTGCTGATTTTGCCACTATTGCATCTGAGCCTTCTACAAGCGGACAAATGATAAAACCCTGACGGCCCTTATCAAGCTCACTCCTCACAAATTGCTCCATGTTACGTCTTGTGGGGCCTTTGATGATTTTTGTAATAATTGTCTTTCTGCCCTTTGGTAGTTCGGGTATTACTGATAGATCCTGATCACCAAAAGCCACAATAGCAAGAGTCCTGGGTATAGGAGTTGCAGTCATCTGGAGCACATGAGGATAAGCACCTTTAAACAATTTTTCTCTTTGTTCAACTCCAAATCTATGCTGCTCATCAATAATACAAAATCCAAGATCATGAAAAATAACATCATCTTGAATCAAGGCATGTGTACCAATAATTATATCAACCTCACCTTTTCTGAGCCCCTCTAAAATTTCACCTCTTTTTTTGCCTTTTACACTACCAGTCAAAAGCTCTACTCTGATATTTTTGTCAAATTTTTCAGCAAACTCACTCACTCCTTTAAAATGCTGATTAGCAAGCACCTCAGTTGGAGCAAGTATTGCCACCTGAAAACTATTTCTAATAATCGGCAAACTAGATGCAAATGCCACAACAGTCTTGCCAGAACCAACATCACCCTCTAACAACCTAACCATTGGAAAATCCCCCTCAAAATCTCTCAATATTTCAAAAAGAGCTACCTTTTGCCCATCTGTTAGCGTAAAAGGCAGTGTTGCAAAAAATTGCTTTTGTAAATCAGCATCAAGCGGAATTTTCTTACTCTTGCCTTGAGTTTTAGATTGATGATTTTTCTTCCTTAAAAGCCCCGAAATCTGCAAAACGAAAAGCTCTTCAAAAGCTAATGTCTTTTTTGCTTTTTCTAATTTTTCATCAGATGAAGGAAAATGGATCTCAGCAACAGCTTCATCTTTGTGTAAAAAATCCTCATTTTTAATTATCTTTTCAGGAATAACATCATCAAAAGACTTTCTAAGATCCAATAATTCAAAAATCTTTTTACGAAGCCAATCAGAGCTCAGCTTGTCGTGCTCTCTGTAAATCGGCGAAATTCTTCCAAGATGAACCATAGAATCGGCCAATTCCTCAAAAGAAGGCGACATCATGCTTATTTTTCCAAAGCTCAGCTTGCATTTACCTGACACCAGCACTTTGCGATTTAAGGGAAGTGTGTTTTTTAAATATCTCTGATTAAACCACACACATTCAAGCAAATTGCCATCATCATCTTGAAAAATAGCTTTTACAAGACTTTTACCTGTTTTTGTTCGCTCTTGTTTAACCTCTTTAAATACACCTTGAAGCAGATTTTTTTCATCAGCCCTAAGCTCATGAATCTTTTTTATCTGAGTTTGTGACTCATAATCTCTCGGATAATACAAAAGCAGATCACCAAAGGTAAAAATGCCCATCTCATTTAAGAGATCTATCCTATCTTTTGTTGTTGAGAGAATATTTGCTATTGGTGTTTTTAAATCAAATTTTTTCATTAAATTACACTTTCTGGATCATTTTTCTTTGCCTTCATGCGTATCACTTCAATTAAAGACTCTTTTATGTCATCAAATATTTCAAATTTAAAAGCGACATGTAGTTTTCCATCTGGATACCGAAAAATCCTAACTACTCTTGATGGCAAAACAATGGCATCCTGATCGGCATCTACATTCAGCCTAATGCTTATAATGTCATCAACTACATAGTCAAATTGATTAACAATCAAGCTCAAGCCTGTTGCCGATATATTATTAATATAATATTTTAAACTTTCTTTATCCTCAAGTGCTTTATCCTCAATTACAAAATACAAAACAGGGTAGCCACATCTTTTAATAGTATCTTCACTATACTCATCAACATTTTGAAAACAACTTAACCTTCTATAGGATCTTTCATGATAAGGAGTGGCTTGCTCATCAGGATTAAAACTAGCCACCAGAGCATTAACCTGTTTTCTAGACTCCCTAACAGCAACGTTGATTTTAAACATTTGACCATCTTCCTCAAAAACCAATAAAACATCATTGTCATGATCATTGGGCATAAATCTATCTATTCTCAAAGCAGCAGTATTAGTGCCAACAACCATCATAACCCGAGTATTAATAGCA
>JAOARU010000017.1 GCA_025210675.1 Candidatus Altimarinota bacterium
ATCCTATGCCCACAAGGAGTGCAGAGCTGCTGTTGATGAGGGTAATTGGCATGACTATGGATATAGCGCCTAGGGCGTATAGATTGATCCATTTTCCAACAAAGATTGCATCAACAAATTGGTATAGTCCAATTGCCATCATTCCCATTATTGCTGGTATGGAGAATTTTATTAGCAACTTAGACATTTTTTCATTTAAGATTTCATTTGATCTTTTATTCATAAGATTTTTTAAAATTTAGTAACTAAACAAAACATACTCTTAATATGAATTGTGTCAAGAAAAAAAGTTTGATTTTTTGTGTTTTATTTTCAAGAATAGAATTATGATAAATGAAAAGAAACTTAAAAGCTTGATTAATGCTATGGAGTCAGTGGTAAGGAAGTATGCTGCTATTGAGCGTCATTCTGGGAAGTTTGATACAAATCTAATATTGCATTCTTCTGAGATTCATTTGATTGATTATATTGGTCAGAATTCAAATGCAAAGCCTAGTGATGTTGCAAGGGGGTTTGATATAACTAGGGGGGCTGTGTCTCAGGCTATATCTAAGCTTGAGCAAAAATCATTGCTTAGGAAAATTCCTCATCCTGAAAATCGCAAGGAGGTAATGCTTTCTTTGACTGAAAAGGGTAAAAAGGCTTATAGAAAGCATAAAAAAATACATGAGGATTTAAATGAGGGGCTAACAAGGGAGTTGGCAAATATTGAGCCTGAGCAGATTGAGTATGTTGAGAAAGTTTTAAGAAAAATAGAGCTTCATATTGATCTTTTTGACAATGGCAATAATTAAAAAAATAGGCATAGATGCTCGCATGTGCGGCAAGGAGTTTACAGGAATTGGGCGTTGTGTGTATGAGATTATTCATAGGCTGCCTAGACTTATGCCTGATTGTGAGTTTGTGTTTTTTTTGAATTCGGGGTCGTTTAAAGAGCTTGAATTTCAGGAAAAAAATGTCAAAAAAGTGGAGGCAAAAGAGCCTATATATTCATATAGTGAGCAGGTGAGTTTTTTGAGGCTTGTTAATAAGGAAAAATGCGATTTGATGTATTTTATGCATTTTAATGTGCCATTTTTTTATAGGCGTGATTTTGTGGTTTTGATTCATGATCTGACTTTGATTCGTTTTCCGGGTAAAAAAATGAACAAGCTGGTTCATAGGATTGGTTTTTATCTTGTTTTTGTGAGTGCTTGTTTGAGGGCTAGAAAGATTGTAACTGTATCAGATCATACTAAAAAAGATCTTGTAAGTAGCTTTAGGATCAGTCCAGATAAGGTGCAAACTATTTATAATGGTGTGGATATTGAGAAGTTTCAAAAAAAATCTCAAATTGATTTAGGTAAATTAGGTATTAGTAAGCCATTTTTTCTTTATACTGGGGTGTGGAGAGAGCATAAAAATATAAAGGGTTTAGTTAGGGCTTTTGCTTTGTGTGTTAAGCGAGGGCTTGATGCTGAGCTTGTTTTGACTGGAGGTAAGGGGGTTTATCGTGATGAGATTGTGGCAAAGATTCGTAAGTATGGAGTTGAGGATAGGGTTGTTTTGACGGGTTTTGTTGATGATGCTGAGCTTGTTGGACTTTTCCAGAATGCTAGGTGTTTTGTTTTTCCTTCTTTTTCTGAGGGGTTTGGTTTGCCGCCGCTCGAGGCTATGGCAGCAGGGACTCCTAATGTTAGTTCATCAAGTTCGTGTATGGGTGAGATATATGGTGATAATGTGCTTTATTTTAATCCTTATGATATTGAGGATATGTCTATGCAGATGATGAAGCTTTTTGGGAGTCAGAATCTAAGAAATGATTTGATTCAAAGGGGTTTGCGGCATGTCCAAAAATTTAATTGGGGTAAAAATGCAATAGAGACTAGGGATTTTTTAGGGGGGATTTTGTTGACAAAAAGATAGATAGTAATTATATTTTAAATAATTTTTTAATTAATTTATGCTTGAGCTGTCTTTTGTTTTTGGTTGTTTAGCAACTTTTTTGACTATTGTGGCTTTTATGCCTCAGGTTTTTATGGTTTGGAAAACCAGGAGAACAAAGGATATTTCCTTGGGGACTTTTTTGCTTTTGATATCTGGGGCATCTGCATGGTTGATTTATGGTATTATGGTACATGATGTTATGATAGTTGCCACAAATGCTTGTTTGTTGGTGTTGCAGGGTATTATATTGTTTTTTAAATTCAAATATGGCTAAAAGACTATAAATATGCTATAATAATACAAATGAATAAGTTTGATTTGTTTGTATTTGGCTTTGTGGTGATGATTATTGCGGCGATGATTGTTGTTGTTCGTCGTGTTGATAAGGAGATCAGGGGGCAAGATATGGAAAAAATGGCAAAGTTGATATCTGATGTTGAAAAATTGAATAAGTGATTTTTTTGTGAAATAATAGAGTGTGATTTTAAAAAATATGATAGAAGTATTACTCACAGTTTTGATAATTTTGGTTTCAGGGGGTTTTTTTTATTTGTATAAAAAACTAGAAAAACCACAAGAGGATAGGGAGGCTCAGGAGAAATTTCAAAAAATGTTGTTTGAATTGGAGTCGATTCAGAAAAATATGCAGGAGAGCCGTAAGGAGACTTATGAGAATTTAGATAAAAACGCAAGAAGTGTACAGGATAGATTGGATAAGACTATTGGTTTTTTGACTAAGGAGTTAAGAGATGTAAATACTTCTGTGGATAAAAGACTTGAAAATAATGCAAAAAATCTCAATGAGCGCCTTGATAATGCTTCGAAGGTGATTGCAGGAGTAAAGGTAGAGATGGGCAAGATACAGCCGCATATTCATGATTTAGCTAATATTTTTAAAGGTCCAAAATCAAGAGGTATTATTGGTGAGCAGATACTTGAGGAGGTTTTGTCTCAGCGTTTGCCTGCTGATATGTGGGAAAAGCAGTATGCTTTTTCAAGTGGGGATATAGTTGATGTTATTATTAAGACGAGCTCAGGAATTGTGCCGATTGATTCAAAGTTTCCTTTGGATAATTATAAAAAAATGGTGACTAGTGAGCATGAGTCGGAAATAGCTGCTTTTAAAAAGGAATTTGAAAAAGATGTAAAAAAGCAGATTGCTGATATAGCCAAGAAGTACATTCGTCCTGAGGAGCGTACTACTCCTTTTGCTATTATGTATTTGCCTTCGGAGGATATTTATTATGAGGCTGTGATTCGCTCTGAGGCATTGGCTCATTATGCAAATGAGAAGAATGTGACTATTGTGTCTCCAAATGTTTTTTATCACTTTTTGGGAATTGTGCTTTTGTCTTTGCAGAGTCAAAAGATCAATGAGCAAGCAGGTGAAGTGCTAAAGATGATTAAGGGTGTCAAGACTGATAGTGGTAAGTTTGCAGATAGTTTAGGTGTGCTTTCAAAGCATATCAATAATTCATATAATACAATGGGAAAGGTGACAGATGGCTTTGGCAAGCTTGCTAATAAGATTGATCAGGCTAGTGATTTTGGTGCACAGATCCCGCAAGGTGCTACTTCTGATGTGAAAAGTATCGAGGATAATAATTTGTTTGATTAGTTGAATTATTATGTTATAATATATTTCCCTTTTAAATATTTTACCCTCATTTAATGGAAAGAGTAAGGAATGATGTGTTCCCCGAGGATGGAGGATCGCCAGATTTTATGGCTAGATCTATAGCTGAAATAGAAAATCCTGCCCAAAAAGCTGTTTTGGAGGTTATGGATTGCAATGGGGTCAATCAAGAGATTAGGTTTGCGGCATATGATGCCATTGGAAGAGCCGAGAGAGATGGTGATATTGATTCTATTGGTAAGATTGCTGGAGCTGTTAGAGAAGGGCGGGGTATTTCTGATATATTAGCCATATGTCCAAAGAAAATTCCTGATGATGATATTTTTGCTGAGTTGCTTTAGGTCTTGATTTTTCTATTGATTCACGAGACAATAAAAAAACTTCTAAAGATAGATTATGGAAAATAGGGATTTTAAGCTTGTGTCAGATTTTAAGGCGATGGGGGATCAGCCGAAGGCTATTTCGCAAATGGCCGAAGGGGTTATGAAAAACAAGCCTTATCAAACTTTGCTTGGTGCTACTGGGACAGGAAAGACTTTTTCTATGGCTTCAATTATCGAAAAGGTAAATAAGCCTGCGCTTGTGTTGACACATAACAAGACATTGGCCGCACAGCTTTATACTGAGTTTAAGGAGTTTTTTCCTGAGAATGCTGTGTCGTTTTTTATTAGTTATTATGACTATTATCAGCCTGAGGCATATATTGCCAAGACTGATACATATATTGAAAAAGAGGCTACTATCAACGAGGAGATTGAGAAATTTCGTCATGCTGCAACACACAATTTGTTGACTCGTAGTGATAGTTTGATTATTGCAACTGTGTCATGTATATATGGTATTGGTAGTCCAGAGGATTATATTGACCTCAAGATTACATTGAAAGTTGGTGATGAGGTGCCTCGTGATAAGATTTTGAGAAAATTGACAGATATTCAGTATAGACGCAGCCATAATGAATTTAAGCAGGGTATGTATCATGTTTTAGGTGATGTGGTTGAGATATTTCCGCCGAGTTCTGATACGGTGTATCGGGTGGAATTTTTTGGAGATGAGATAGAGGCTATTTCTGAGGTTGATTCATTTACTGGTGAGTTATACAATGAGCTGAGTGAGATTACTCTTTTTCCAGCTAAGCACTCTGTGACCACTGAGGAAAAGATCAG
>JAOARU010000018.1 GCA_025210675.1 Candidatus Altimarinota bacterium
ATCTTAAACAAATAATAAGGAATTGCAAGAGAAATCACGTAAGCAGCAGTAAATTTTGGTGCTAGGTGGTAAAAAGCAATAAACATAAAAAGCAATGTATCAACAGCTTGAGAGATCATTGTTGAGAGGTTATTTCTAATCCAGAGGTGTTTTCCTGCGCTTTTTTTCTTGAGAAATGCAAAAACTGCCATGTCATTTAACTGCCCAAACAAAAAAGCAACAATCGAAGCCAATATAAATCTAGCAGAAGACAAGAATATGGTCTTGTACTCAGCGTCAAAAAGAAACCTGTCAGCTGGATTTAATTTTGCAAAAACTATCGTAAAACCAAAAACCACAAAAAGCGTAATCAATGTAGAAAATAAAAACTCTTTGACCTTTTCCTTGCCATACACCTCCTCAACAACATCAGTTACCAAAAAGGTGATAGGTGCCATAAAAATAGCCACAGACACATCTACTCCTAAAAAATTGATAATCTTGCCACCTAAAAGGTTCATAGCGATGATAATACCTGTAAAAAGGCTAAACAAAATAGAAAGTCTCATTTTAAGTTTTTTAAAATAGGAAAATAAAGATCCTCAGATTCTTCAATAATAAAATCCGAATAAAAATCATCTTCTGAAAATACCAACTCCTCCATGCCTTTCATGATTACGATCGGGGTCTGCTCATCACCCTCACCCATTAACAAATTTACAAATGAAGCTATGCTTTCAGCAATATTGCTTTTTGATACTTCCATGGGACGCCCAAATAAATCATTTTGTCCAACATAGTCCCTAAGCGGATTAAACCCAAAAAATCCAATACAAGTCCCCATAACCCCCCTCCTAAGAGGCGCAGAAGTCGAATCCACAATCATCACACCAAAATTTTTCAAATTGTGTATTTTTTTAAAAAAATCATAGATCTTCTTAGCCTCAGACTGAGGCTTAAGTGGCCACATTATCTCATACCCAGAGGCATTTGACGAATCTATGCCAGCATTAGCTATGATTGTATTTTCTTTTTTTGTAATAAAGAATTTATGATGATTTGTAGCTAGTAATTTTTCAGCCTCTTTATATATAAGGGCTTCTTTTTCTTCTGTTTTGACGCATCTACCCTGATTAATGGCTACTATTTTTGAACTAATTACCACAAGATCACCCTCAGATAAATTCAAAGAACGATATATATCGGATATATCGTCCTTTGGGGGATTAACAAGCCTTGTTTTGACTTTTATAAATTCCACTAGCTAAGGGCTTTTTTAATTTTTTCCATGGCTAACTCAATCTCCTCTTCACTTGGAACAAGAGCAAATCTAACGTATTTTTTACCAGGATTGATACCATTT
The DNA here is from genome assembly GCA_025210675.1 of Candidatus Altimarinota bacterium. GTDB lineage: Bacteria > Patescibacteriota > Gracilibacteria > CAIRYL01 > JAOARU01. The sequence continues at coordinate 1,343 of JAOARU010000018.1, forward strand.
ACCTCATCTGAAATCCACTCGCCAGGTGTAGCGATCACGCCAATATCCTCTCTGAGCAACTCTTTTGCAAAATCCACAGAAGACTCATATTGATCTGGAATTTTTTGCCAAATGTAAAAAGTAGCCTCAGGAAAACAATCCTCAAGCCCTAATTCACTAAAAGCTTTTCTGATTATCTCACCTTTTCTTTTATAAATCGCCCTTTGTGTTGCCACATGAGATTCATCATTAAGCGCTTCTATACCTGCATCTTGAATAAAAGTCGGTGTTCCTGAGTCAACATTTGTCTTTACCTTTCTGAAAGCAGCAATCACATCAGCATTTCCAGCAACCCAACCAAGACGATAGCAAGTCATGTTTGACCTCTTGGAAAATGAATGAAAAGCTACAACTTTGTCGTCTTTTTCAGCATATTCTAGTATTGAATGTGGTTTATTGCCTTCATTAAAATAAATCTCTGTATAGCACTCATCACTTGCAATAATCACATCATATTTGCGCCCAAATTCGATTACCTTCTTAAAAAACTCAGGATTAGCCTGAGCACCACAAGGATTTGAAGGATAATTAATCCACATAATCACTGTTTTTTGGGCTACTTCTTCAGGAATAGAATCAATATCCATCATAAAATTATTTTCAGGAAGAAGAGGCAAGAGATAATTAGTACCACCTGCAAAAGAAGTACCTCTTTGATATGGTGGATATCCAGGAGTAGGCGAAATCACAACATCACCCTCGTCCACAAACGCCAAAGGAAAATTAAAAACAGCCTCCTTTGAACCAACAGTTGAGGTAATCTCTGTCTTTGGGTCTAGCTCTACATCAAAGCGATTCTTTGTCCATTCTGCAATTTTAGCCAGATATTTAGTATCACCCACATAAGACGGATAACCAGAAGTTTTTCTCTCATCAGCAGCTTTTTTAAGTGCTTCTCTAATTATTTCTGGAGTTGGCTCAATTGGATCACCAACACCAAAATCAACAGGCTTAATACCCTTATCTTTTAATACTTGAACCTTACTCTCAACCTCTGCAAAAGCATAAAATCCAAGATTTGAAATTCTCCTTGAAAGTTTCATTGATTTATTTTAAAAATACTTTAAGATTCTACTAAAAAAGCACTGATTAATCAAATTTAAATAACAAAACACTTTCAAAAATTACCAAAAAAAGCTATAATAAAAAGATAGCAAAATAAAATCATGAACAATACTACAATCAACACTGTTAACCATATTAGTTCTAGCATATTTGACTCATCTACTAGCTCTATTCGTCAAATAATCTCATTTTGGCCAAATATACTGATTGCTGTGGGTGTCTTCTTGTTTGGACTTGCCTTTTCAATAGCTGTCAAAAAGACTGTTATAAAAGTAGGCGAAAAGATAGACGTTCATAATTTTACAAAAAAAATAGGGCTTCAAAATCTACTATTAAAATTTAATATCCACTCTGCCCCATCAATTGTAATAGCTAGATTTTTACAGGGCTGGATTTTTACAATATTTCTCTTAACTTCAACACAAATCCTTAAGCTTGATCCTGTATCTGATTTTCTTGAAGATGTGATAAATTTTCTACCAAATGTAGTTGTGGCATTGTTTATAATGCTTTTTGCTGTTAGGTTTGGAGATTTTTTAAGTGGCATCGTTATGGGTGCTTTTTACTCAAAAGACTCTCACGCAGGTAAAATACTATCACTGGTTTGCAAAAACATCATAGTAGCATTTGGTGCACTCGTAGCACTAAATCAAATGCATATTGCATCTGAATTTATCAAAATTATATTCATTGGACTTATATCAATGGTATCACTAGCAGGAGGCCTGGCTTTTGGACTTGGCGGAAAAGAAGTCGTCTATGAATTCTTGGAAGATTTAAGAAATCAGCACAAAGAAGAGCTAAAAACAAAGAAATCATCAAACAAGAAGAAGTCCTAATCAGCAAGGATTTCCATTTGAATCTACACAAGAGGTATTGTCTCCATAGAGCTTAAATACCTTTTTTGAGCCAAATCCAGATTCGCTCCACTCATCACTTTGTGCGGGAATAGAGATACTAGTGCTCCCCACTGATTCTGCAAAATCTGTCTCAGCTTCCGTACTCCACCATGCTTCAGACGCTGAATGTTTTGTAAGATTAATAAATGTATAATCATCTTCCTCATTGTTAGCAGCTACTTCATAGCCATTAGAATGAAACGATACTTCATAAAGAGCATTTTCTATACCACTCTCAGCAGCAAGATAGGCATTATTGTTGCGTTCTGTATTTTTTGCAGCTCCTGATGATGCCAAAATCAAATTACTTACACCCATTGTCGTAATCACCAAAAATCCAACAGTAGACAGAGCTATTGCCATGATATTGGCGTCTTTTGATTTTATTTTACTAAAAAGTGTTTTTTTGTTTTTCATTTTTGTTTTTTTAAAATGATGGTGGAAATGTTACATTGTTGTAAACACGAGAAGATATGGTTGTCTGAAGAGAAATAGCACTATCTAAATCACCTCTCATTGCTATTCTTTTTTTAGAGCTAAGAGTAGTATCAAGAACTATTGTTACATGGGGCTGAATCTGAATGTCTTTTGAATCTTCAGCAAAAGCCTTACGTGGATCTTCGAGAGGAGATATGTAGAATTTTAAATTTTTGACCTCCATAAGTGGCGGTGTTATCGAGTAAAAACGCATACAATGAGAATTTGCCCCAAGGTTAAGCCATATCTTATATGGTGCAGCAGCACAGTCCACCTGAGAATCTGTTGTTTTATAATCGGGATGAGCCACCCAAGTATCATACACGCCATCAGAATCAAGATCATCTGTAACCATTTTTCCCATAAATATATACTCCAAACCTGTATCATTAACTGATCCATCATCCGCACCTCCGCTCTCATCATCATCTATGCCATTTTTCATGCGCTTGAGAATTGTTTTAGTTTTGCCATCTCCTGATATAAGATAAAGCTCATCTTGTTCATAGTTATCAACCAAAGCATTGTCTGCCGCATTGTCATTGGCAACTGAGACATCTGCACCAGTATTAAAAAATCCCATATTCAAATAACGCTTAAAAGTACCGCCTCCTGCATCAACATATGAATAAAAACGATTCTCATAATCATTTGGAGATTCACCATAACGACTTGCGAGACTTCTAGCTTGCAAATAATATTCACTGTAATCAATAGTATTATTACGAATATGCTTTACTACTCTTTCAGCTAGAAACCTGCTCTCTTCATACAATGAATCAAGGGCCTTTTGTCTTCTTTGAATTTTGTAAAGATTTGCCATTGAAGTACCAACAATAATCATAATTGTCCCAAAAAGACTCATTGCAACAAGTATTTCAATCAATGTATAGCCTTTACGAGAAAATATTTTTTTAATCATTTGCATTCGTTCTACCATAATAATCAGTCAAAGTTTGTGCAAGAGAAATCTCTTTGGTATAGCCAGATTTTTGCCAAAACACCTTTGATGTGACAATCATTCTATTATCTCTTGCTTCTGGATTTGCACCATCAGGATAAAAACCATCAGCAGTATCCAAATACTCTACGGTAACAACACGACTAAAATTTGTCTCTTGATTGTCAGTAGGGTTATGAGTATAAAGCCCATCAGCATCAAGA
>JAOARU010000019.1 GCA_025210675.1 Candidatus Altimarinota bacterium
GTCCACCATAGGTGGACTTCACTTCGAGACACTTTTCTCGCTGAGAGATAACTTAGGGTAAAGTTTGATTTTTGGAATAAAATCATTTCGCTTCGCTTCATAATTTTTTCTCAAAAATCCCTCTTCGTTCGTTCATTTTTCTTAAAGAAATTTCCCTACGACTCCGCACTCTCACTTTGTTCGATTGCTTCGTCTCCGGTCACAATTCTCGCTGAGAGCTAATCTCTGTTGTTTCCAAAAAACCTCAAGAGATATAAGAATAAATTAATAAAATCTAAATATAGAGAAAATGCTCCAAGCAATGCTATTTTTTGACCTGATTCCTGATTTAAGTCTGCATTATGAGCTATTTCTTTTAGTTTTTGTGTATCATAAGCTGTCAAAGCCACAAAAACCAAAACTCCAATAAAACTAATTATTAACTGAAAGCTGTCATTTTTAAGAAATATATTCACCAGAGAGGCAATAATTACTCCGATTAACCCCATAAAGGCAATATTTCCCATTGTGCTTAAATCAGCCTTGGTCGTATATCCATATATAGCCATAAAACTAAAAGTACCAGCAGTAATAAAAAATGTAGTTGCAATAGATCCAAGCGTATATACAAAAAACAAGCCTGCAAAAGTTATACCAATACTGATTGCGTAGAGATAAAAAAATACCAAACTGGTCGCCATATTCATTTTGCGAGAAAATCCCCCCAAAGCTATAGCAATACCAACCTGACCAATCAATATTCCATAAAAAACAGCAGGATTTTTTAGTAAGCTAAAAAGCAATTCTGCCTGATAACTTGCTAAATAGTAAGCAATAAATCCACTTACAAATAAAGCAGAGCTCATCCATACATAAACTTTTTGCATAAAAGACCTCTCAACTTCTGCTACATGAGGGTTGAGTGTGTAGTTTTTCATAATTTTTGTATTTAAAAAGTATATAACTATCATATAGATTTATTTATTTTACGCAAATTATATAAAATAATTGACAAGTTCAAACAATACTTTAATATAATTATTATTATAAAATACCCCTATGTCAGTTGAAACAAAATATATAGCTATAGCAGAAAATCCACCCAATAATATGCTTGTATACACTCATCATACTTATTTTGATGGACTCGAAAAGCCTATTCCTAATATTCCTGGTTTAGTACATCCTAGATTTATTCCTGCAAATGAGATTGGTCTTACATGGTATATTGCAGAAACAGGTGAAAAACTATCAATGAGTGATCAATTAGCTAATATGAGCATTGTTTTAGTTTCTGATATAATAGGACGAAAAGTCTCAAGAATTATAGAAGGCTTAAGAATAACATACAAACTTTAATCAATCACTTTCCAGACTTTGCCAATCAATTTTTTTACTTCAGCTAAAAATTGCTTTTTGAAGTTTTCTTTAGAAAATTGCTCAGCATGAAGGCGAATTTTTTGATAATCAAAATTTTTCTCAAGCTCTAAAAATCTCGCTATACCATCAAGCAGGCTTTCTGGATCTTGTTGATTAAAAAAAACACCAGTTTCACCATCAATAACAGTTTCTTTGACCCCTGCGCTATTGAGGGCTATTACAGGCTTACCACTTGCCATAGCTTCTATTGGCACTATTCCAAAATCTTCCACACCTGGAAATATCAACGCCCTGGTATTCAACATATATTCTTGAACCACTTTGTCGCTTTTTATACCCAATATTTCCACATTTTTTGGAGCTATTTTTTCAAAATAAGACCGCTCAGAACCATCTCCTATTACTACAAGCTTATGTTTTGGAATACCTCGAAAAGCCTCAATAGCCACATCAATTCTTTTAAAAGGCTGCAAAGCAGATACAATCAAAAAATATCCTTCATTAGTATTGTTAGGAATGAAGCGCTCTGTATCAACAGGCGGAAAAATTATTTTTGAATCTTTATTCCAAAATTTACCTATCCTTTTTTGAACTGTATGAGAATTAGCAATAACCTGATCTGCTCTACTGCTTGCGATATAGTCCCATTGTCTTAATTTGTGTCCAAAATATTGAATCATTGCTTTTTTGGAAGGATTTTCTTTTTGGATTTCAAAAAAATAATCCCACACATATCGCATAGGAGAATGACAATAACATAAATGCTTAGTTCCTGTATCCGTTAATATACCATGAGCAAAGGCACTTGAAGATGAGATGACCAAATCGTATTCATTAAAATTAAACTCCTCAATAGCTTGTGGCATTTTTGTCCTGAGAAATGACATGGGCATGCCAACTTTATAATACTTATTAAGAGAGCTTGAGACTACTTTTTCTTTTGGAAAAACACTACCACATTTTTTTTCATCATATAATAGTGTAAAAATAGGCGCATCAGGAAACATCTGCTGAAAGACATCAACAACACGTTCTGCACCGCCGAGCTTGATTAATAACTCATGAACAATTGCGATTTTCATGATCTTATTATAGCTAAAAAAATTAGATTTGACAGATAAAAAATAAACTATTAAAATGAGTGAGATTTTTTTATAATTGAAAATGTCTGATGATAATAAATTTCAACGTAATAAACCTCACGTAAACGTAGGTACAGTAGGACACGTTGACCATGGTAAAACAACATTAACAGCCGCAATTACAACAGTTCTTTCAAAACAATTTGGAGGACAGTCTAGATCTTTTGAACAAATCGATAATGCTCCAGAAGAAAAAGCTCGCGGTATTACAATTAACACATCACACGTTGAGTACGAAACAGACA
>JAOARU010000020.1 GCA_025210675.1 Candidatus Altimarinota bacterium
AGAAAAGACGGTGCTAAGCGGAATGAATGAGCGAAGCGAATGAATGGAGCGGTGCAAGATTTTTGCAGAAAACTTGGAATTTTTAATTCCTAGTTTTTAAGAAAATCTAGACTTTCCCCTAAGTTATCTCTCAGCGAGAAAAGACTGATGTGGGGCATCGTTTTTTTAATATACGTCATAGAGATGAGAACCCTTGGGTTCGATATTTAAGGAAGCAAGCATCATCAAAGAAAAGCAGGGCTTTTTTACTGCTCTGATAATTCTTTCTTTTTAAGATTTTGAGTTTCTCTTAATTTTCTATATTCCTCTTCTATGATTTTTTCTCTTTCTCGAGATATTACACTAGCAGAAGGTTCAACATACATTTTTTCACAGTCTTCATCGTTCATAAACCATCTACCATCTTTACGATAAAAACAACCATTTGGATCAATCACAATTAAATCATTAGCTGCATAAATATGATTCTTGTCTGCAGCATATCTTTCATTAATAATATAAAAAGTTTCTAAATCTGCACCTAAAACAGTCCAAGGATGACAACCCATTACACAAACCCAGTATACCACTTCATTTTCTCGAATTTCATAACCCTCTTCATGCCAAACTCTGCTATTCATTTCGTGCTCATAGAGCTTTGTAACAATAAATGCAAACAATGCAATAACTACTATTATAGATAATATTACTATTAATAATGCTATCCCGATTTTTTTAAAAACCTTTTTGTAATTCATGAGATTTAATAATTTTTATTATCATACATAAATTATTATGAAATGAATATTAAATAAATTTTTTAAAAAATCTGCCATTTTTTGAAGAGCCATAGTGAACACTGGAAATACGTGAGTCTCCGTTTATTCTTGCTTTTTCTAGTTTTTTTGCAAAAGATTCAGGATATTTAATATCTGCGTATTTTAAATACATTTTCCAGTTCAATACGTCATCTACTATATAATCAGTGCAATTATTGCTTATAGACTTGTATTCCTTGAGTTTTTTTTGATTTTCAAAATCCTTATTAAGCTTTTTTCTGATACCAGAGACTTTTTCGTCTGGTAAATTTAGCGTAAAGAAACTATAGTCATTTCCGTTTCTATATTGAATATCAAAATTTGTATCCATCATTGTTTTCCAGCTTTGTTTGTGTATTTTTTCTTCGCCTTCATATTCATAAAAGCCATATACATAACCATCAATTTTGATCATAGTGTGTCCAAAATTACGACTTCCATCACCAGGATGCCTTATGATTATTTCTATGTTGTTTTTATAGTTAGGATCCCAGGTTGAGCCAAGCATCATTCTAACTTGATGCTGTGTCATGTTCTTTACATCATTTAGTGTTATGGGGGCTCCATTTGCAAAATAAAATGCCTCATTTATTTTTGCATTATAGATAGTATCATGAGCAATCTTTTCTTTTCCATTTTTAATATAAGAGCAATCTCCTATAAGTAATTCTATGACTTCTCTGTTTTGATCTACCATCAGTACGCCCTTGCTGTTATAAATGAGGCCATTTTTTATCTTAAAACCATTTCCGTAGAGCACTGTTATTGTTTTTTTAGTTTCATTTTTTTGTTTTTTGTTTTTTAACTTATCAGGAGTATATCCGTCCAAACATTTTAGTCTGTTATCAGATAATCCGTCGTGATGAGAACAGCAGCCTTGCAAGTTTGCCATATTTAAATTAAGAAAATACTAAAATAAGTAGAAGGTGTTTTTTCTTCATTTCATTTTAATATTTATTTATACCAAGATCTTAGTTTCGTTTTAATTATATCATAAAATTATATATTGTCAAGTACTTATTTTATGAATTATAAAAGAACTACTTGAGTTTATTTTAAGTAATTGGCAGGCGGGACAGGGCTCGAACCTGCGACACTCGGTTTTGGAGACCGATGCTCTACCAACTGAGCTACCCGCCTAAAAAGCACTTTAAGATATTATTTTATAAACAATCCAAAGTAAAGCTTATTTTAAGTCAACAATCTTAAACTCAAAATCACCACCAGGTGCTTTTACTTCTGCGATATCACCTTTTTTCTTTCCTAATAAAGATTTTCCTATTGGGGATTCGTTTGATATACGAGCAGCAAATGGATCTGCCTCTGTTGAACCAACAATGGTGTATTCTGCTATTTCTTCTGTTTTTGTCAGATTTTCAATCACAACGGTTGTGCCTATGCGAACTGTTTTTGCTTTGTGGGCTTTTTTCTCATCAATAATTTCTGCATTCTTAATCATCTTTTCAAGCTCTACAATACGCCCTTCACAGAAAGCTTGTTCGTTTTTTGCCTCTTCGTATTCTGAGTTCTCAGAAAGATCTCCGTATGATATAGCCTCTTGAAGTCTTTTTGCTACTTCATCTCTTTTTGTGTCTTTTAGGTATTCTAGTTCGTCCCGAAGTTTTTGGAGGCCTTCTTCTGTCAAAAGCACCTTATCATCAGGCTGAATGCTTGTATTTGCTGTTTTGGTTTTTTTAACTTTTTCTGTCATGTTCTTTTAATAAAATTAATTTTGTTCTTCAGATTCATTGAAAACATTTTTGAAGCTGATATTTTTCTTGACTCTTTTTGGGAGTTTTTGTGCCTCTTCTTTTGGGTCTCTTATGCGAACTGAGGCTGGATGTTCTCTAAGTTTTTGCATTACCTTTGCTTCAATCTGACGGATACGTTCACGGGTCACGCCAAATTCTCTACCTACTTCTTCTAAGGTGTGTCCTACGCCGTCTATAAGTCCAAAGCGCATTTCTATGATTTTTCTCTCTCTTGGGTTTAGAAATTTCAAGAGATCTCTGATGTTTTCTTTTATTAATTGGCGATTTGTTGCTTCTGCTGGGGATACTGCCTCTTCGTCTTCAATAAAATCAGCCAATTTTGAATCTTCTTCTGAGCCAACAGGTGCTTCAAGTGATACAATATCTTGAGAAATTTTCAAGATATGACGCACTTTTTTTTGTGGAAGATTCATTTCAGATGCAATCTCTTCTACTGTTGGATCACGGCCAAGCTCTTGCATTAATCTACGTTGTGTATGAGTCAGTTTGTTAATAGTCTCAACCATATGCACAGGGATACGAATAGTACGTGCCTGATCTGCAATAGCTCTTGTAATAGCTTGTCTAATCCACCAGGTAGCGTATGTTGAAAATTTAAATCCTCTATTTGGGTCGAATTTTTCAACTGCTCTAAATAAGCCAATATTTCCTTCTTGGATTAAGTCCAAAAAAGAAAGTCCTCTACCAATGTATTTCTTGGCTATCGATACCACAAGCCTCAAGTTGGCTTCTGCAAGATGCTGTTTGGCTTTTGCGTCTCCTTTTGCGATTTTTTTGGCTAGGCGAATCTCTTCATCAGCAGAGAGAAGTCCTGTCCTGCCTATCTCTGATAGTTACATTCTCACTGAGTCGTTTGCTATTTCTGATAAATCCAAGCCTGTTTTTGCATCATCTTCTATTTCATCTATCTCTTCTCTTTCAATTTCATCGAGTTCTTCGTCCATTGCTGCCTCGTCCATGTCTGCTTTTTCAAGCATTTTCATAAGCGGGTCTTTTTTTGATGATTTTTTGCCGCCTGTTTCTTCTTCTTTTTTCTTTTCCCAAATTAAAGCGTCCTTCATGTCTACAATCTCCACTCCTATGTTCATAAAGAGCGCAAATGCATCATCAAGTAGCATTAGGTCATTTTCTGCTTCTGGAAAAGCTTTAACTAATTCTTGCTGGGTTACATAACCCTGTTCACGCCCTTTTTTGACGAGTTCACGGACAGCCTCTGGGAACTTTTCAAGTTCTTCTACACTTGGTTGCCTGATAAATATTTTACTTTTAGCCATTTAAAGATTTTTTCTAAGATCTGTTAATTGTTTTATCTTGAGGAGGATATTTTTTTGTTCTTGTGGAGATGCGCTCTTCAAATCATATGTAAGCTCTTTCTGTGTTCTTATAATGTTTGCTTCGTTGATATTTTTTATTATCTTCTCTAGCTCTTTATTTCTAAGGATTTCTGGAATTTTGTCAAGTCTTTCTTCTGCATATATATTTAGAAGGGTAAGTTTTTTGGCTTCATCATCAGACAAAAATCCCTTTAAACTTTTTAAGCCAAAATAGCCCACCTCATTATAAACATCTTTTATTTGTTTGAAAATACTTTTTTCAGGAAAATTTGATAAAATGCTTTCAATAAGCCTTTTTTTGACAATTTCATAAAATTCAGGCTCAGCCAAGATAACTCCCAGTAAATATTGTTCTTGCGTATGGGTGTCTTTGTATGTGCTTTTTGGGTTTTCTTGATTGATGGGTTTTTGGGTTTTTGAATTCAATTCCGACTTGATAATCTGAGCAGAGGTAAATATTTTTTCTGCTATTAGATTGCAAAATTCATCTTTTTCCAAATGTCCCGGAAAAAGCTCTACAAAGGGCTTTAGATTTTCTATGATCTTGCGTTTATTGTCTGATTTTTTAATATCAAGACTGCCTATTGCATCATCTATAAGGAATTCTATAACTGATTTTTTATTTTCAATGATATTGGCAAATTCAGCCGGGTTTCTCCTGAGAAGATCGTCTGGGTCTTCGTCCTTGTTCATCAGGGCTACATACACATTTGCGCCATTTGATATAGTTCTCTCAAGTGCCCTCTTGGTCGCAGAAATGCCAGCTGCATCGCCATCAAGTGCAAATACTATGTTTTTTGAAAAACGCATAATTTGCTTCACATGATTATCTGTAAATGCAGTTCCACTGCATGCAACGGTATTTAAAAATCCTTTATCATAGCAAGAAAGTACATCAAATTGACCCTCTACAACTATGCAGTGATCTTTTTTGCGAATCTCTTCCTTGGCAAAATTAAGCCCGTAGAGAAGCTCTGATTTTTTAAAAAGTATGGTATCAGGTGAGTTTAGATATTTTGGCTGTCCGTCACCTAAAGCTCTCCCCGAAAAACCAACAGGTGTGCCTGTTCTGGAAAATATAGGGAAAACAATACGATTTACAAATTTGTCTCTATTGCCTTCAGGAATTATAAGTCCTGCTTCTAGCATCTCTTTGTGTGAGAATCCTTTTTCTAAGAGGTATTTTTCCATTTCATGTCCCATTTTAAAGGCAAATCCAAGACGAAATTTGCCGATAGTCTGATCTGATATTTCTCGTTTTTTGACCTCATCTATTGCGTTTCTGTTGATTTTGAAATTGTTTTCAAATTTTTCAGTTGCAATCTCCATGAGATCAATTAGGCGATCTTTTTTTTCTTTATTTTTAGAGGTAAAGGCGTCTTGTTTTATCTCTATGTGCGCTTTTTCGGCTAGGAGTTTTACTGCCTCCTGAAAACTAATATTCTCAATCTGCTGAACAAAAGAAAAAATATCTCCACCACTCTGACAAGCAAAGCACCAAGCAAGCCCCTTGTCCTCACTAACAACAAGTGAAGGTCTGGTATCTTGATGAAAAGGACACACGCCTTTTAGATTCTTGCCTGCTGGTCTTAGTTGAACATAATCAGATACAACATCTACTATGCTTAGCCGGGATTTGATCTCTTCTACTATATCCATAGAACCTTATTTTTGCATAATATAATCCTTTTTAAAAGTTTTTTCCAGAAAAAGTGTTGACTTAGTTATTAAAAATAAATACAATATATACAAGCTTTTTTAATACCAGCCCCTTTAGAGTTCCTAAAATTATTGGTATTAGTATACTACATATTGACTAGCTTAATATGTAGTATACACCATGCTAATATTTTTATTTACTAATAAATAAAAATATCCATGAATTGCTTAGATTAATAATTTATTTATTTTGATTTTTGCCAGCTCTTTTGATTAACAAGAGGTTTTTTTGTACTAAAATTTTGAACAAACTAGGGGCTGAACATTAACAATACAAAAAAAGAGAACAGGAGGAGGGATCATAATTGTAAAAAAATTACTATTGTTGGTCGCAGCGCTTTTTTTTGATTTTGGCTCTTATTAGCTGCTGGTGCCGACAAAAGGCACACAGCCTGCTAGAGCAGGCGCACAATAAAGGTCAAAGGCAGATCTCCAGAAGGGTTTCTCGGCAAAACGCCGAGCCTCTCCTTTTTTCTGTGTTTTTATGATATAATGGTCATGTGAATAAATATCTAATATATTTATTTTGTGGCGTACTTGCTTTTATTCCAGCTCTGATTTGGCTAATTATCTGGTACAAAAAAGACTCAGAGCAGCCAGAGCCAAAGAAGATGATTCTTGAGAGTTTTTATCTGGGGTGTCTTTCGGTGATGCCTTTTTTTGGGATTAAATATGCTATGAATCAGGCTGATGATTTGCAGGATTTGTGGTACGAATTTGCCAAAAATACACTCTATTTGTCTCAGGTTATTTTGATTTTACTGCTTGCTTTTCTTGAGGAGAGTATTAAGCATTTTGCTGTCCTTAGGCTTGGTAAAAGCCTGAAAATTGAATTTGATCAGATAGTAGATGGGGTTATTTATTCAGTATCTTGCGCTTTGGGATTTGCATTTATGGAAAATATTATCTATTTTGCAAATAATTTTTATGGAGAAATTAATGCAAGTTTTTTGTATTTGTTTGCATTTAGAAGCTTGGGAACAATGCTGGGGCATGCTATATTTTCCGGAATATTTGGGCTGTTTTGGGGTTTTGCTTTTTTGAGTATGAGTATTACCAATAAGCACAATTTTTCAGTATCAAATATCTGGCACAAGCTCACAGACACGCTCAGGCTGCATATCATTAGAGATCATGTACTAAGGGGTAGATCTTCTACAAAAGGTCATGAAAAAGGTGATTTGGTCAGAGAAGCCCTAATAGTAGCTACCCTGCTTCATGGGCTTTTTAATATATTTGTAAGTTTTGAAATAATGGGGAAATCATTGACTTTTATGGTAGTTCCGCTTTTGATGGGTGGATTTGTATTTTTGTCTCATTCGTTCCTGCAAAAGAAAAATTTAAAAATTTGGAAAAAGGCGATTTGATTTTTTAAAGAAATTTTGAGAAAATTTAGCCAATGACTCAGGCAGACGACAAAACTAAAGGCTTAATAATATCAGAAGATGCTAGATTACTGCATCCTGATCTTGTGAATATGATTTCAAAAAGTGTATCTATGGATACTGACGAGAAGAATTACTGGTTATCAGTACTTTCAATGATGTCAGATGAGCAGATAGGCGAGCTAACGTCTATCTTGGAAGACGAAGCAAAAAAACTCAATGAAATAGGACACCAATACGAAGAAAAACTCACAGAAGAAGAACAAAAACGCTTAATGGAAGAGCGAGAAGAAAGAAAAAAACAAAGAATCCAAGAAGAGGCACAGCACAAAGCTGAATCAGAGGAGCAAATGGAGGACTTGTTGGATCAATTGGAAAATTTATGATGCCTATATTTTTATTGACGGTTTTGTTTTTTGGAATTGATTTAATAAGCAAATATTTGCTTGTTGAGTTTTTAAAAAATGAAGAAGTGCAAATAGTCGGCGATTTTCTAACGATCAAAATAGTCAAAAATCCTGATTTGGCATTTTCAATCCCCTTTCCACACTTAGCAAAAATTATCTTGTCGATTGTTATAATTGGTGTTTTTGTGTACTTTGTATACTTGGAAAGACCATTAAGCAAATTAAAGACCTTGGCAGTCAGTATGATACTTGGTGGGGGTTTGGCGAATTTCTTAGAAAGATTAGCATTTGGTGAAGTTGTTGATTTTATTGATTTTAGTTTTTATCCGTCTTTTAACTTAGCTGACACATTTATAGTGCTTGGTGTAGGGATATATCTATGGAATGATATTAAGACAAAATCTATTGAAAAAAAACCAGAATAAGAGTAAAATATAAAGAATAAGTAAAAATAAATGGATCAAAAAACCTTTAACATATCAGACATGGTTCTAAGAGTGTTTCCGGCTCTTGCGGGAGGATTTTTAGGTACTGGAGTTTTCTTGCTGATGTTTCTCTTTTTGCAAAGTCCTGCTAATGAAAATATTGAAAATATTGTCTTTTCTATATTTTCAATTATTGTTATTTCTTTTGTGGGAGGCATATCTAGCAATGTACTGGCGTCAGTATTTCTCACTATTGCAGATGGTGGAAAATTTCAAAACAAGGCAACATCAGTCATAAATGTTTTTTTCTTGAATATATTGATATTTTTGGCGACATTGCCATTTTTAATCATCAGCAAGGAGAATGCGCTTTATATTTCGGGGATTTATTTTATATTTTCTGCTATGATAAGCGCTTTGGTTCTTAGTATTGACAGCAATGGCAGATTGTCAGTTATGGAGAGTGCTGGGGTTGTGTTTTCAGGATTTTTTTTGATGCTTGGTTTTATTAAATTATTTGAATCAGGAGGAGAGGCAATGCTTGCGATTTTGCTTTTTATTATCCCATTTAGCTGGTTGATTATATCGCTTTTTATGGGACTTGGAGAGCTTTTTGAGAGTTTACTCAGGAGATAATTGCAAAAAAAACCTATTTGTGAGAGAATTTATGAGATTTTTTCACAAAAATGGATCAAGAAAGAATGAAAAAGACAATGCAAGACGCTTTTAAGAGCACTGTAAATATGTTGCTCATATTTTTTGTTGCTTATTTTTTAGTGGGTTTATTTTTGCCAAGTGAAGAGGAAAAAAAGGCTCAAGAATCATCTCCAATCATAGTATCAACACATAAAGATGATTGGGTAAAATATCAGCTTGTGGATTTTACAATCAAAAACAACACAGATCAGCCAATAGTTATTGCTGAATCACAAAATCCTTCTGAAAAAATTACATTTGAAAAAGAAAATCAACAAAGCAAGGAGTTTGAAGAAATCCAAATCCAAAGAGATCAAATCAGCGAAGTAAGGACACTCGAACCAAAACAATCAATTACTCTGAGCTTTTCAAGATGGAATAATGAGCTTTTTGGTGAAGAAGGAGATTATAAAATCTGCCTCAATAGTCAAAGTGAAAAATACTGCACAAAATTTGCCTTGGAAAATCCAGGGGTATTTCGAAGTGTATGGAGAGGGATTTTCTTTAAGCCAATTTTTAATATATTGATTTTTTTTGTAAGTTTTTTGCCAAATCATAGTCTGGCTTTGGCTATATTTATCTTGACCTTAATCATTAAGATAATTCTGATTGGACAAAGCAAAAAAGCTCTTGTACAGCAAAAAAAGATGCAAAAAGTTCAAGAGGAAATTGAAAAAGTTAGAAAAAAACACGCAGGAGATCAACAAAAAATAGCAGAAGAGACGCTTTCTGTCTGGAAAAAGCACAAGGTAAATCCAGTTGGTTCTTTTATGCCTATGTTTATTCAGTTTCCTGTTATGATTGCGCTTTTTTATGTGGTAAAAGATGGATTAATGCCTCATAATTCTGTTTATTTATGGCCATTTTTGAGTGATTTTTCATTGGATATAGTGTCTAAGGAGTTTTTTGGAATATTTAGCTTAGACGATAGAAATATATGGTATCTGGCTGTTTTTATTGGTTTATTGCAATTTGTATCTATGAAGCTCACGATGCAGAAAAGTAAAAAAGTAAAAGAGCTAAAAAAAGAGACTACCAAAAAACAAGATCAGATGGCAGATCAAATGAAGATGATGAATACAAGTATGATGTATGTAATGCCTTTGTTGATAGTATTTTTCTCGTATAATATGCCTGCCGCAGTTGGCATATATTGGGGTATATCTACACTGTTTTCAATAGGACAACAATTGGTGCTAAATAGGGAAAAACATTAATCGAAGAGGGTTTAGATTTTTTGAGACATTTTGCAGCAATTAGCTAAAAGTGTTACAATCAGTATATGATCTCCATTGAGAAAATCATAAACAAGGCCAAGAAAAAAATTCCATCACTCAATGAACAAAGAGTATTGGACGCTTATAATTTTGCCAATTTGTGCCACAGTGGACAAAAGAGAGCATCTGGAGAGGATTATATATATCATCCTCTTGCTATTGCTGATATTATACTAGATTTCCTGCCCGATGAAGATGCGCTTCTAGCGACACTGTTGCATGATGTAACGGAAGACTGTGGGATAAAAGTAGAAGAAATCAAAAAAAGATATGGTCCTGTGGTAGCTGAGCTTGTTAGTGGCATGGAGAAATTGTCTCATGTAAAAGCATATGGACAAGAGCGCCAAATCGGGAGCTTGAGAAAGATGTTTCTGGCAATGGCAAAAGATATAAGAGTGGTTATTATTAAGCTTGCAGATAGGCTTCACAATATGCAATCTCTGCATTTTTTAAGACCAGATAAGCAAAAACGCATAGCAGAAGAAACGTTGACAATATACGCTCCTATTGCTGCTAGGCTGGGTATCTATGACCTCAAGAGTCCACTTGAAGATTTGTCGTTTTTTTATTTACAACAAGATAAATACACGCTCGTAGCTGAGCAAATGAAGAAGCACGAGCCATATAGAACTCGTATATTAAAAAATGCTAAAAAATATCTCTCAAGTACACTGCATCAAGACGGAATCAAAGGCG
Source organism: Candidatus Altimarinota bacterium (assembly GCA_025210675.1). GTDB lineage: Bacteria > Patescibacteriota > Gracilibacteria > CAIRYL01 > JAOARU01. The sequence continues at coordinate 10,509 of JAOARU010000020.1, forward strand.
AAATAACAGGAAGAATCAAGCATTATTATAGTATTAATAAGAAAATGGAACGTAAAAGTATGGAGAGCATAGATGATCTATGATATATTTGCACTTCGTATTATTGTGCCTAGTGTAAAGGATTGCTATGTGGTTTTGGGGCGTATTCATCAGTATTGGACACCACTTGCTAAGAGGTTTAAGGATTATATAGCAGTTCCAAAGCCAAATGGGTATAGATCGCTTCATACGACTGTGATTGGGCTTTCAGGCATTAAAAACAAATCAGTTCCAATAGAAATCCAGATCAGAACTCAGAATATGCAACACGAAGCCCAATACGGTATCGCTGCTCACTGGGCGTATAAAGAAGACAAGAAAAAAACCGAAGAAAAAAGCGTATGGGTACAGCATTTGGTTGAACTTGAAAATAAAATCAAAAGCAATAAGGAGTTTGTGGCTGATTTAAAATTAGACACATTTTCTGATCGCATATTTGTCCTGACTCCAAATGGAGATATTAAAGATATGCCTAGAAATGCTACTCCTATTGACTTTGCTTTTGCTGTGCATACAGACATCGGACTCAGGACAAAAGCTGCCAAAGTAAATGGCAATATAGTACCGCTTGATCACACATTAAAGAATGGTAACGTAGTGGAAATAATAACCTCTAAGAAAAATGAGGTCAATCAAAACTGGATTTCTTTTGTAAAGACTGCTGCTGCTAAAAATAGGATTAAAAATTATCTAAAATCACAAAACAAGGACAAGATAATAAGAGACGGAAAAGAAGCACTCAATAAAGAATTGATAAGGTTTGACATAGGAGAAATGGATCCTCATATGCATATCCTCAAGAATATCAACGGACAAAAAAGAAACATTAAAGAGCGTGAAGAAGTCTTGGAAAGAATAGGTAATGGCTCGCTCTCTCCGCTAATCATAGTTAAATCTATCTTAAAAGATCAGGGTAAATATCAAGAACAAGAATACATAGGTAAAAGCACAGATGATGTAGCAGAAGACAAAAAACCAGGAGAAATATTGATCTCAGGGGAAAAAGAAATTCCAATCAAAATTTCAAATTGTTGTAATCCAATGGAAGGAGAGCCAATTATTGGCTTTACTACAAGGGGCGGACATGTAAGTATCCATCATGTAAAATGCAAAATGATCCTAGGACTTGATCCGCATAGGCTCATAGATGCTAAATGGACTTCAGATAAATCAGAAATAGTGGAGCTGATAGTTAAAACTAATTCAAATAGAATAGGGCTTCTAAAGGATATAATAGATGTATTTGTGCGCTATAATATCAGTATTGAAAAATTTTCATATTCTGAAAGAATAAATCCCCTCACTTCAAATATACATTTGCAAATTACTGTATCGGATTTTTCAAAAATAGCCCTAATTATGGACAAGCTAGAAGATGTAAATGGTGTTGCAGAGGTTATGAAATCCAATATATTAAACTAGATCATGCGATAAATTCATCTCTGTGTTTTTATAGTTCCAGTCGCTTTTTAGGTGATTGTATTTAAAATATCCAGCTGAAGCAATCATGGCACCATTGTCAGTTGAGAGTATTTTTTGAATTGGGCAATAAAGCTCTACGCCAATTTTATCGCAATAATTTTTGATAATTTGCTGCAAACGCTCATTGCAGGAGACGCCACCAGATAGGTAAATGGTAGTTGTTTTGTGGATTTTATGAGCTTTTTTTAGTTTAATTAAAAGTGATTCAACTACTGCCTCCTGAAAAGAAGCAGCGAGATCAGCCCTAACCTGATCTGTTAATTCGGGTATTTTTCTTAGCTGATTAACCATGGCCGTCTTGATGCCTGAATATGAAAAATCAAGATTGCTTTTTTGTGCCATTGGACGAGGAAAGTCAAAAGCTTTTGGATTGCCTTTTTTAGCTAATTTTTCAATTTCGGGTCCACCAGGAAAATCAAGCCCTAGCATTTTTCCAACTTTATCAAAGGCCTCCCCGCTCGCATCATCAAGCGTTTCTCCTAGTAGTTCAAATTCAAAATAATTTTTCCAGAGGATTAAATTATTGTGTCCACCAGATACAGTCAAAACCAATACAGGAAATCGGGGTATGTCTCTACCTAGTACATTTGAATACATGTGTCCTGAAATATGCTGAACAGGCACAAGTGGTTTATCATAAATATATGCGAGTGTACGAGCAGTTTCAATACCAACCATAAGAGATCCTGCAAGCCCAGGTCCATTTGTACAGGCCATAATGTCAATATCTGCCCAGGTGCAATTTGCCTCACTAAGCGATGTATCAACCACGCTCAAGATCTTTGAAAAAGCATCTCTAGCAGCCACTTCTGGCACTACGCCTTGCGTCTTTTTGTGCAAAATAAGAGATGATTGAATAGTATTTGAAAGTATTTCTGTGCCGTTTTTAACTATACCGACCGCTGTTTCATCACAGGAGGTCTCTATTCCCATTGTAATCATATTTTAATTTTACTTTAAATGGTATAAAATAGAAGCGATTTTTTAAAAAAATGGATACAGGATTAATAATTGCAATTATAGTAATCCCTTTACTGATTTATATTGTAGTATTTAATGGGCTCGTAAAAGCTCACCAAAAACTCAAAGGGCTTTGGAGCGGTATTGATATGCAGCTCATATGATTACCTTAAAATGCTATGATATTTTTCCGAAAGTTCTATTTGATTTAGGATTTATTCAAATCCATAGCTATGGTGTGCTTGCTGGGATTGGGCTTTTGTTTGCGTTTTTTGTGGTCAAACACCTGAATGATGTAAAGCAAAACTTTACTTCAGATGAGTTATTTGACATTATTTTTTATGCTTTTTTGGGTGGGATAATAGGCGCTAGGCTGTTTTATGTACTTTTTTATAATCTTGAGTTTTATTTACAAAATTCCCTACAAATATTTGCAATCCACAAAGGCGGACTCAGTGTGCATGGCGGGATATTAGGAGGATCAATAGCGACACTGATCTATGCCCGTAGGAAGTATTATTTTTTCCTGGATCTGGCTGACGTACTTGCTCCGTCATTGGCACTAGCACTTGCTGTCGGGCGTATTGGTAATCTTATCAATGGTGAATTAATCGGCAGAGAGACGGATTTTCCTTTGGGCTGTAATTATGGAGACGGCCTGCATCGCTGGATATATCAACCTATTGACTCATTTAAGAATTTTTGTATATTTTTGGTGCTTTTTTATCTTTATAAAAATTTTGATTTCAGAAGAGGTGTTATATCTGCATTTTTTCTTATTATGATCGGCTCTTTTAGATTTTTAACTGAATTTATTAGACAACCAGATGAAAACCTAGGCTTTATAATAGCTAGTTTTAGCATGGGGCAGATTTTGGCATTTAGTACAGTTTGTTTAGGAATAATGATTTTGATATTTATTTATATTTTTAAATATGATATAATTATACGAAATATAAATAAAAAATGATCCAATCATTAACCAGAAAAGAAAAATACGAAATATTACAAAATGTCCTCAAAAAAACGCAATTGAATTATGTGCGCCTTGTTGAGATGCGAGAAGTTGAAGAGGCAGAAGAGATTCTTTCAGATTTTTAAATAAACCTATGCCAGAAACACCAGAGCAAAATTTTGATGCACAAGAGGCCCAAAAAGACATAATAGACAAATTAGACGGCAAAAATGATGATGCGCTTGATGGTGTATCTCTTGATGAAATTTCAGATACAGGCTCAAGAATCCAGGAGTATCTAAATGGCGACCCAGAACAACAAGAGGCCATAAAAAAATCTATCAGAGAGGTTTCAGGAGAGATGAGTGTTTCTGAAGCTCAGATATATGCAATAATCAATCAGGAGCAAGTGGTAAGCGCTATTAATGAGTTAGGTGATGATTTTAATTTTCAAAAATTATTAAGCGACCCAAAATCTCAGGAATCTGCTATTAAATTATTTCAAGGCCTTGGATATAATATAGTAGATCTGGGAAAAACAGCCGGAAATGAAGCAAGAGGGTTAAGCGGGGAAGGTTTGGGTGAAAGTGGCTTATTTGCTGCTGTTAGAGATCTCCAAAAATCAATGGGCTTTTCAGGAAAAAACCTAGACGGATACCTGGGAGTATCAACCTTGGAAAATATAAAATTATTGATTAGAGAGAAGCAAGAAGCAAGTACAGAACAAGATTCCCAACAGGATAAATGGTATTCAGAAATGAGATCTGCAGAGGCTGAATTTAAGAATTTGGATACACAAACAAGTGAGACAGTTGTAGCAGTAGCTGAGGATAGCTCTAGGACTGAGTATAGCAGTGATGAAAGTCCTGTTGTTATTGATGAACCTGAGAAGGAGGCAGTAATTACAAGGGATCAAATAGACCAAGACACACAAAGGGCAGCCATAGACATAGAAGATGATAAGAGTTCTGACACAGCAAGTGAATTAGAAGGCCGAACAACAAAACTTGATGAAGCTTTTACAGAACTTAGCGACATACTAAATAGCTCAACTACTCAAATTAATCAAGCCAGGCAAAAAATTACAGACACACAAATGGCAAAACCAGCGCCAGAAGTACCCACAGCTCCACAGGTAGATTTGCCACAATCAAAAGGCATATTAATGGCAGATGCTAGCAATACAGCAACACAGACAAGCCAAATAACAGCCGAAGAGGCAGAGAGGCTTTTAATGAAAGATTTTGAAGGGCAAAAAAATAAACCAATAATAAAACCAGATACTGGAATAGTAGATGAAGATAGCCTAAGACACGATAATATCTTGCATGAACAGCAGCAGCAGCAGAGACCTTCACTGCCTACCTTTGATGGAATAAGTGTAACACCAACAAGAGACACCATAGAAGATCCAGACGCAAAAAGCACTGACACTAAAAAAGAAGGCGTCTTGTTGCCAAAACAACCTTCACAAAAACCAACAATAAAGAGATATACTTAATACATGAATCCCTTAGAGCTCAGAAACAGGATCCAAAAAGAAGCTCCTCCGCAAAAAAGAGCTCTAATAACAAGTTTTAGCATTTTAAAGTCAATACTTAATATCAGAGCAATTGTAAATGCTGAAATCTGGTCAAGCAACAAAGATTATTACAATGGTAATCCTGATGTTGATTTGTACATTCAGGAAGCCCGGATTAGTTTTCGTGAATTAATTAATCAAAACGATAAAATGATTTTAAATGAAGGCGTCAATAGACACGCCTTTAATCATTTTTTAATAGTTGCAGAAACAGCTATTAGGCTTTATATAATAGCTCAAAATTCAAATGATATAAGAAAAATGGTACTAATAGCCCTTGCGGGGTTATTTCATGACAATGGCTATGATATATGCAATGAAAAGATTAAAAACGGCGATCCTAAATCAAAATACAACCTGCACGCCAAAAAAGGCGCAGAGAGAGCTGAGCTTATACTAAAAGCATTTTCTAAATATGAACCAGATGTACTTAGGAGTTTTTTTAATAAAAATATCCAAAAAGCACTGGGTAGTAATTTTTTTACAGAAAATAATATCCAGATAATCAAAGAAGCTATCATGTTTCATTCTTTTTCAGGAGGAAAAAGCAGCACAGAACAACAAGAAATAGATGAATCACTTGAGCCTCAGCTTAATTATATATTAATTTTAGCTGATAAGCTGCACGGTTGCTGCAAAGAGAGGGCGCCAAAAAAACTTCTAGAGAAATATGTCAACGAAATAGCAAGTGATCATAATTCAAAAAATCCGGAAAACATACAAGCCTGGTACGTAGAATTGGCTTATATGAGCAGTCTTAAAGGAGTGGAAATGCAAAACAACAAACTGTCATGCTTGTTGAGCGTAGATATTAACAGAATCAAGCATTTTATTGAGGAGAATCAGGAAGTAAGTCATTATTCGGAAGATTTATTTATTGATAAATCTACAAAAACATATGCAAGTGAAAAAAACCTAAAAAGACTAAGAAATGCTACCAAAAGGGTGTATGGTGATAATTTTGAATTTAGTTTTAGGCTTGATTTTGGAGAATTTGTAGTTGAAATACCAGAAGCAGAAAAGACTAAAGTAGCATAGGTTTACTAAGTTACTTGAGGCTATTTTGATTATCAAAACTAGATAAGCAAGTCTTGTGTTTTAAATTGAACAAAAAATTTGTTCAATTTAAAACGGGTCATGATAAAGATTCCTGTTGTGATTTTGAGAAGATTTAATTTGCTATTTTTTTATGATCTTGTTTTTGGGGTATGTTTTTTAAGATTTGTTTTAAGATAATTGAACAAAAAATTTGTTCAATTTAAAGTTAAAAAAATTTGACTTTATATATCTAATTTTGATATAATTATTATATAAGCTTAGTTTGTTAGATATGCGCACATTGGTGGGTGTTTTTTATTTTATGCATACAAAAAAAGCGGAGTCTTGACTCCGCTTAATATTTAAATCAAATTAGATTCTACTTACTCTAATCATTCCTGAACAAGGAATTATTTCTATGCCTTTTTTTTCGTATTCATCAAGGATATAATTCATTCCAAGAGAATCTGATGCCATATGAGAACAGACTATCACATTTATATGATGTTTTTCGGCTTCTTTTTTGTAATCCTCGCTCATGTGCATAGTCAAAATAGTACCAACGCCACTACGAGATAAGTGCTCATAGATGTCTTTGTTGCCGCTTGTGCCACCTGTAAATCCAGTTGCTACAATCTTGCCAGGCTTAGATGAATTTGAGCCTGAGATGATCACAGGCGGATTGCCGTATTCAGCAGAGAGTCTATACTCATCAATTTTCATAAGAGCATCTACTATCTCGCCTAAATTATCAAATTCCTTGTTACATATATGCTTTGTGACGTGCTGATAAGCGCAGTTGTCGGCTGGAGTATGAGTATTGAAGTATGGAATATCTAAAAGTTCAGCATTTCTTGTATTTCTTTGGATATTGTCAGCATGAAGCGCTCTATCAATCTTGCCAACTCTATCGGCAAGCAATTTTTCTGCTATATTTATAGGTACGCCCAGCTCTCCAGCAATAGTTTCTTGCAAATCCATCACTCCTGTTAGATTTAACAAGGCTCTGCCTTCTGGATGATGAGCCATAATTGCGTCTATTTTTTGACCATTTTTGTTTAATTCATTTGCAAGTAAAAGCTCTGGGGTCTCCATATCAATACCTACTATGATTTTTTTAATCTTGCGGTCTTTTTTGCCGTACAAAATACGAGAATCGGAATAAATATGGTGCAGTGTCTCTGTGTCAAAGTATTTCTTTTTCTCTTTGTCTAGTTTTTTATAGCTTTTTTCTCTTTTTGTGAGAATCTTTTGAATTTCTTTTTTGCCTCTTGGGTCATTTTTTACACCCAATTCAACGGCAATATCAAAAAGTTGTCCTAAATTTTGCATCTTAGTATCAAAAATCATAGATATTTTCTCATGAAAACATTATAAACACAATTGATATTGAGCCTTTTTTGTGAGAGAATATATACGAACTGTAAAATTTAAAATATGGAAGAAGCAACAAGAAATGCTTTTGGTAAAGCTATTTTGGAATTTAGCAAAGATCATCCTGAAATAGTTACTATTGATGCAGATTTATCAGGCAGTACAAAAACTCAAGATTTTGCCAAAGAAAACCCTAATAAGGCTTTTAATGTGGGTATTGCAGAACAAGATTTAATAGGCACAGCAGCTGGGCTTGCTTTAAGTGGCAAACGTCCTTTTGCTTGCAGTTTTGCTGTTTTTGCAACTGGCAGAGCTTGGGAGCAAATCAGAAATACTGTTTGTGTATCACATTTGCCTGTGGTTGTAGTTGGCTCTCATGCTGGTATATTGACAGGTGAAGACGGTGAAACGCATCAGGCACTTGAAGATGTTGCTATCATGCGTGTATTGCCACATATGAATGTCTATTCGCCTGCTGATAGTACTGAAACTAGAGCAATTGTAAAATATATTCTTGAGCATGAAAAAGGACCTTGCTATCTGAGATTAGGTCGTGAAAAAGTACCTGTAATATTTAATAAAGATGAAAATTTTGATTTTCCAAAAGTTAGACAGCTAACAGATGGAAATGATTTGGTGATTTTTGCCACTGGTTCAGTCGTAGGACAAGCTCTAATGGCAGCCAATAAAATCAAAGAAGATGGCGTAAATGCCTCAGTTGTAAATGTATCATGCCTAAAACCAGTTGATCGTGATGGCATCATTAATCAACTCAAAAAATCAAGCAAATGTGTATCGTGCGAAGATCATAGTGTAATTGGCGGATTGGGAAGCATTGTCTCAGATATTATTGCAGAAGAGGGTATTGATTCAAGAATTCTCAAGATTGGCATGCACGGTTTCGGAGAAAGCGGCACGCCGTATGATCTCTATGCAAAATATGGACTGGATGCAGAGGGTATTTATGAAAAAATCAAACAATTTTTAAAATAAAATGGATCCAATAAAATCACATAAAGATTTAAAAGGAAAAATAGAAATAAGCTCAAAATCAAGCCTTTCAAATAGCGAGGCTTTGAGTGTTTTTTATACACCGGGAGTGGCACAAGTCTCAAGTGAAATAGCAAAAGACAGGGATAAAAGTTTTGAATATACTTGGCGCAAAAATACTATCGCCATAGTGTCTGATGGCACAGCAGTACTAGGACTTGGCGATATTGGCCCTGAGGGAGCGCTTCCTGTAATGGAGGGCAAAAGCGCTATTTTTAAGGAATTTGGCGGAATAAATGCAATACCACTTTGTATAAACACAAAAGATACAGATGAAATAGTAAAATTTTGCCAACAAATAGCACCTACTTTTGGCGGAATAAACTTAGAAGATATTTCAGCGCCTAGGTGTTTTGAGATTGAGCGAATATTAAAAGAAACGCTTGATGTTCCTGTTTTTCATGATGACCAACATGGTACAGCCATAGTCACAATGGCAGGACTTTTAAATGCTTTAAAAATAGTAGATAAAGATATTACAACAGCTAAAATAGTCATCTCAGGGGCTGGAGCAGCTGGTATCTCCATAGCGAGACTACTTGTAAAAGCAGGTGCAATCAATATAGTAACATGTGATTCAAAAGGGGCAATTTATGCAGAAAGGGAAAGTCTAAATTCTGATAAAATGCAGGTTGCAAAATACAACCTAAATAATGAAAAAGGCCATATCCATGATATAATTAAAAATGCAGATATATTTATAGGGGTTTCAAAGGGTGGTATATTGAGCTCAAGTGATATTGAGAATATGGCAGATGATGCGATAGTTTTTGCTATGGCAAACCCAACACCAGAGATATTGCCAGATGAGGCCAAAAAAAGCGGAGCAAGAGTGATTGCAACAGGTCGTAGTGATTTTCCGAATCAAGTTAACAATGCTTTGGTGTTTCCAGGAATATTTAAGGGGATACTAAATAGTAAATACACACAATTCACAGATGATATGTTTTTGACTAGTGCAAAAGCTCTAGCAGACATGGTGGAAAATCCATCAGAACAAAACATACTTCCTAAAGTTTTTGATAAAAAAGTAGCAGATATAATCGGTGGTGCAATTTTAAGCCTTTAAAAAACTTAATGAAAAAACTCATAATCAAAGCCCACCCCTCACCTCAAGGCCTTACTCACAGACTCGTTGATGAATTTGTGCTAGAGGCTGAAAAATCATTTCATCAAGTCAAAATCCTAGACTTATATGCTGAGGATATGGATTTTTTGAAATTTGAAAATGAATCAGAACTGCCAAGAAAGCCAGAAATGAAGAAATACAGGGAGCTTTTGGCTTGGGCTGATGAATTTGTATTTTTCTTTCCTGTGTGGTGGTATGATTCACCGTCAATAGTAAAGAATTTTTATGATTCAGCTTTTGTTAGTCATTTGGCATTTGTCTATGAAAGCAGCTTGCCTACACCTTTATTTAAAGATAAGCAAAGTCAGTTTATCTGTACGTCTGGAGGTCCTGGTTTTTTGTATGATTTTAGACTTTTGCCTTTAAAAAGAGTGTGGCATCATAGAATGGCATTTTGTGGGGCAAAAATCAGAAATTTCTTGGTACTTGGTCCAAAAAGCAGACGCGCAGAAGAAAGAATTGAAAAATTTATCTGCAAAATTAAAAAAATAGCTCAAAAATAATGGATATTTAATATTGTTCACCCTCGGTCTTTTTGTTGGAAGCTTTATTGGAGTGCTTGTCTCAAGATTGCATTCCAGGGAAGGCGGCATATTAAATGGCAGATCACACTGCGATCATTGTGATTATATGCTTAGTGCTTGGGATTTGATACCTGTTTTTTCATGGATTTTTTTAGGTGGTGCTTGCCGAAAATGCAGAACAAAACTCTCAATCGAACATCCCCTTAGAGAGATTTTGACAGGGGTGCTTTTTGCAGGAGTTGGCATCTTTGCGGGTACTGACAATAAGTTTATTTTGATTTGGATGCTTTTTATCACAAGCATACTTTGGATATTGGCTTTGTATGATTTTTATTATATGGAGATAGCTGATGAGATAGCTATTCCAAGTATATTTATACTTACTGGAGTTTCTATTACTGATACATTTTATAATTTGGGGATACCTGACATCTTTGATGCATTGTTGGGTGCACTGATTATTGGCGGGTTTTTTTTCTTGCAGATTTTGATACCACATCTATTGAGACTCAAAAAAGAATGGATAGGTGGAGGAGATCTGCGCTTAGCTGCAATAATAGGTATTGTGCTTGGCTGGAAAGTTTCTATTTTAGCATTATTTTTAGCATATATACTTGGAGCAATTATTTCTCCGATCTTGCTATTGCTCAAGAAAAAAGAAGTGCCATTTGGACCTTTCTTGGCTCTTAGTTGCTATATATCATTGTTTTACGGAGCAAGGCTGGCTAATATGTGGCTTGATTTTACTGGACTTGGTTCACTTTACAATATTCATCTCAGTTGAAAGTAGTCCTGAAGAAAAGATCACACTACGCCAAAAATTAGAATACATAATATGAGATTTAATTTGGTTTTTTAAAATGCTTCGTTTAAATGAATTAGTCTTTTTGAGGTAATTATTAATAGAAAAGCCTTTATTTAAGCTATCTGCAAGAAAATATCCACTCAAAAGCGCATAGCTAATCCCCTCAGCTGAAGAAGGGGAAATGAGTCCTGCACTTTCTCCAATAAAAGCCAGATTGTTTTTGCCAAGATATACGTCTTTGTGGCTTGGTCTTGTTATGATTGCACCTGTTCTTTTGAGTGGCTTTATGTCATCAATCAAGCCAAGCTTTTGGTATGATTTTTTAAGTAGTTCAAATTTTTCGTTTGGCTGATCTGCAAGCGCAGATCCAACCAAAAGTCGTCCGTCCTTAGGAATAATCCAAGAGTAAAAATCCGTTACCTTAGAGTCAAAAGAGGCAAGATGATATGGCATGTCTTTGTTTGATTTGAATTCCTCTTGAATCGCAGTATAATAAGACGAACAAGGTTTGTAAAAGTGCCTTCTCAGCATGGAGCTTGCACCCTCTGCACTCACTAGGAATTTTGTTTTGATTGTACCTGATTTTAGCTCAAGTTTTATATGATCTTTTTGAAATTGGGCTGACTTTAAGTAGTCCTCTTCTCTGAAATCAATATTTGGAAGGGATTTTTCTAGTAAATAATAATCAAACTCCTCTTTTTTGAAATTAAAATAACGCTTTTGATAAAATCGCTCTTTGTTTGAATCAAAATCAATAGCCCTAATTCCAAAAACCTGTTCTTTTGCCAAACAGGAAGATGGCAACTCAAGCCCAAGAGAAAGCATTGCTTTTTGTCCACGCTCAGATAAAAGCCCTCCGCATGTTTTTGCTGTGGTTTTTTGTGTGATATTTCTACGATCTACCAAGAGAATTTTGTATTTTTTGTCTATAAATCTACAAAATGCACTCCCTGAAACTCCTGCTCCAATCACAACAATATCAAACATGATCCTCAATAAATATAAATTATTTTAAACCTGATTGTATTTTTTGAAAAGGATTAAAAAGTACTCAAGTAGCCAGATATTGGGTCATTGTAGCCATAAGGAATATATCCTTTTGTTTTTTCCCTGATCTGACTAGAAAATTGAGCATGTCTATCAATTCTTTCAGGGTCTGGCTTTTTTTCGGTTTTATCAAAATCCCCTCTTTGAATAGCCTCTTTCCATGCCACTAATCCTCCTTCTAAAAAAGCATTGTATTTCTTATTTTCAGGCTTTTCCTGCTTCTTATCCTTATCTGCATCAAAATTTTCAAATTCCATATTTTTATTAAATATTATCAATTTGCTGTTCAATTAAACGAAGCTCTTTGGCTTCTTCTTTTTGATCTTGCTTTTTGTAAATCTCAAAAGACTCCTTTTCGTAATTGTCACTAAGTGTTTTTATTTCTTGCATTAGGCTTGGATTTTCTTTGGCAATTTTCTCAAAAACATACATTTGTTCATCAAATGCCTTGTCTAGTTCTCTATAAAGACCATCACATTCCTGATCACTCATTGTAGGCAGTTTTTCAACTATTGTTCTTTGCACACTTTCTTCTAATAAAAAAATAGAAAAAAACCTTTTAAGTACTTTTTGTTGCTTCTCTGTCAATTTGCCATTTTCTTGAATAAGCATATTGCTCATAAAATTAAAAACTCTGGTTATTATACCAGAGTTTTTATAAATAATCAAAGTATAAATATGTTAACTTCTTTTATTGTTTTTGAATATTTCTCCTCTAAACACCCAAACCTTGATACCGATTGCACCAAATCCTGTGCGAGCTGTATCAGTAGCATATGATATATCTGCACGAAAAGTATGTAAAGGCACTGTGCCTTCTGAAAAAGTCTCTGTACGAGCAATTTCAGCTCCTTGTAGACGTCCTGACATTTGTACTTTTACACCTTTTGCGCCTGCTTCCATACCTTTTTGAATAGCCATTTTTGCTACTCTTCTGAAGGGCATTCTTCTTTCAAGTTGGCGACCTACAAAATCAGCCAAATTTCCTGCTTCTAGTTCAGGTTTTTTGATTTCTTTGATGCTAACATCAAAATTGTCGTTAAAAGTCTTTTTTAGGTCAGATTTTAAAGCTTCGATGCTATCACCTTGTCTACCAATAATAATACCTGGACGAGAAGAGTAAATATCTAAATGAATAAGTTCATTTTTTCTTTCAATTTCAACTCTTATAAGACCTGCTTCTTGCAATTTTTTAGCAAGATAGTTTCTGATCTCCAAATCTTTCTTGATGTTCTTAGCGAATACTTTTCCACGAGCAAACCACCTAGAACTCCAGTTCTGTGTTATGCCGATTCTAATACTTGTTGGATTTACTTTTTGTCCCATAATGATTAAAAAATTATTCTGTTACCTCTACGGTAATATGAGAAGTGCGTTTCAAGATTGGAGCTACTCTACCACGAGAAGCTGGCACACCTCTTTTGTAAGTAGGTCCTTTTGTGACTAAGATACTTGAAATTTTCAAGTTTGCTTTGTCTTTATTAAAATTATTTTCAGCATTTGCTATTGCTGATTGAATCACTTTGTATAAAATCTTGGCTGATTTTTTTGGAGTAAAACGTAAGAAGTCAAGAGCATCTGTAGCCTTTTTGCCTCTTACTATTCCCGCAACTAGATTAGCCTTTTTTGGAGAGATTCTAACGCGTCTTAAAATTGCTTTCATAATTAAAAAAATGCTTACTTATTTTATAGAATCACATCATTAAGTCAAGTATTTTTTATAAAAAAGTTAAAATTTACATTTTTAGGTTTTTTTTGTAGATTAAGTTATACTTATCCACAACTAATGTTTACAGGAATAATAGAGGCAAAGGTAGAAGTCATAGAAAGAGGTAATGGGATTTTGAAAATATCTCGTCCTCCTATATATAAAGACTTGGCATATGGTCAAAGCATAGCCATAAATGGAGCTTGCTTGACGCTGGCTAGATTTGATGAGGATTTTTTAGAATTTGATGTATTGGACGAGACTTTTGCTAAAACTAATCTAGGGGAATCCAAAATAGCAAATACAGAAAGAGCGCTTAAGGCAGATGGGCGCTTTGAAGGGCATGTGGTTCAGGGGCATGTAGATGGAGTAATAAAATTTCTTAGAAAAGATGGCGAGAGGCATTATTTTTCTAAGCCTGAGGGGTTTGACCAGTTTTTTGTTTACAAGGGCAGCATATCCTTAAATGGTGTATCGCTAACTATTGCAGAAGATTTAGATGATCAATTTTGTGTAGCGCTTATTCCCCATACTCTTGAATTAAGCAATCTTGGCGATTTAGAACCAGAAGATGGGATAAATTTTGAATGTGATATATTTGCAAAACTTCTATACAAATGGCAAAAGAAATAATTGTAATGACCTTTGGGACTTTTGATTTTTTTCATCAAGGTCATCAGTATTTTTTGAAAAAGGCGAAAAAATACGGCACAAAATTAATAACAGTTGTGGCAAGGGATAAGAATGTCGAGCTTCAAAAGGGCTATAAGCCAGAACATGATGAGATAAAACGAAAAAATACAATTAAGGAATCAAGATTAGTAGATGAGGTGATATTGGGTAATACAAAAGACAAGTTTAAGGTTATTAGGGAAAAGACACCCAATATAATAGTGCTAGGATATGATCAAAAAGCACCTATTTATGAAATTCAAAAAGAATTTCCTGAAATTAAAATAAAAAGGGTAGATTCTCACTTTCCTGAAAAGTTTTCTTCAAGTATTATAAGAAAAAATCACAAATGAAAGCATCAATCACAGTTAGGGCACAAAGGGCTTTTAAAAAAGCTATAAACTCAATCAAAAGAGCAAAATGGTCAAACACTATGAATATAGTGGCATTGAGTCTTGTTTTTATATTGGTTCATACCACAGGAGCGCTTGTATCAAGTGCTGAGAGTGTTATCCAAAATCTCCAAAGAAAGGTTGATATTGGGGTGTTTTTCCTGGATGAGGCTAGTGAATACGATATAAAAATATTTCTTGAGCAATTAGATGAGAAAAAATCTGAAAATGAAATCAAGGATTACAGATATTATTCAGAAGATGAAGAATTAGCTGAGTTTGAAAAAAGGTATCCTGGAAGAATGGTTTTTTTGCGGAAAAACAATCTGGAAAATCCGCTTGTGGGAATGGTTGAAATAGTGCCTCACAATGAAAAAAGTGATCAGTTGATTGATTTTTTATTTAGAGAGGAGTTTGCAAATGTAATTGACCAATCAACTCTAAGAAAGGACGAATCAGAAAGAATCAGGATAAAGAGATTTTTGAGTGTGGCAAATTTTGCAGAAAAATCAGGTATTTATATATTTTCATTTTTCTTGATTATAGCTACGGGGCTTTTATTTCATGCAATTAGCACAGCCTGTAAGGGTTATGAAAAGGAGATCTCTATTATGAAATTAGTGGGGGCAAGACTAAATCATGTCAGGATGCCATTTATTATAGAGGGTGTAGCCTTGGCGTCTGTTGCTTTTGTGATAAGTTTTATAATAGCTTTTTTCTTGTTTTTCTTGTTTTCATTGGCTATTAAAGGTCTATTTCCTGATGAGCCAACACTTAGGGAGGGGGTTGTTAATTTTATCAACAATCTTAGAAATATGATCTATTATGATGTAGTCAAAAATGCCGTCATAGTGTTGATATTGTCCTTTATTGGTAGTTTTTTTGGAATTGAAAAATATCTCCGCAAAAAGCAGATTTTATAAAATATGCGTACTCAGAAAATTCATGCTTTCATATTAAAGAAAACTCCATACAAAGAATCTGATTTTATATTGCAGCTTTTTACTTTAGAAAAAGGGCTTTTGTCCTGCCTAGTAAAAGGTGTCAGAAAAAATAATAAGTGGAAGTCTGATTTTGAGCTTTTTACGCTTATTGAGGCGGAGTATATAATCCCAAAGGATAAAAATTCTCTCAGAAAGATAATAAGTATCGAAGGTTCATCTCCAATAGAAAAAGATTTTGGTTATAATGAGCTTTTGTCTATTTCTGTGATTTCTGAAATATGCCTCAAAAACTGCCCGGAACATCACCCCATTGAGCGTATTTTTAATCTATTGTACTACACAAGATTGTCGCTTAATGCAGATAATAAGAGATTTTTGATTATATTTTTAGTAAAATTTTTTAGTATTATTGGGCTATTTCCAGAGTTTAAGCACTGCGGAGTTTGCAATCAGCAGATAAGCTCAAATGTGCTCTGGAATAAGCAAATAATCTGCTCAAAATGCAATAATGTCCAAGAAGAAAATCTTGATTTTACTGAAGTTAAGGTGCTGTATTTTTTTCAGATGAATGATTTTCAAAATTGCCTTAAAGTAAAGATGGATCAAGAGCTGAAAAACAAGCTGTTTAATAAGGTTTGTAAAGAGTTTTTGCATCATACCGAAAAGTCAATCAAAACACTTGATTTACACAATGACGATTTTATGTAATAATCCATAAAAAAGACTATATGCCAAGAAAAAAACGAACCACCACCACAACTACAAAAAAAAGAAAATCCACAACAGCCATAACAAGAAGGAAAAAGGCTTCTATTAAGATAGATGCCAACAAGACTAGGGAGGTTTATGCTGTTGTATTTGCCACATTGGCGACACTTGTTTTGCTTGGACTTTATGATAAGTTGGGCTATTTTGGGTATTATTTTAAGGAGGTATTGCTAAATTTCTTTGGGCAAGGAGCAGTGTCAATACCTGTTATATTTGGATTACTTTCGGTTTCATTTTTTACTTACAAGAAAATAAGCTTTGATGGGGCTAGGATTCTTGGCTTATTTTTGATATTTTTTGGGTTTTTGGGTTTTTTACACACTTTTTTGCCTGACACAGAAGCAGTTGATGCACCACATAAAGGTGGTGGATATATTGGTTTTGCTTCTAGTGTTTTATTTATGATTTTTTTGGGAGAAATAGGTTCAAGAGTTGTGCTTTTTAGTATATTTTTAGTTGGAGTGGTTTTTGCATTTCCTTTTTCTCTGATGAATATCTTTTCGGAGAGCTTGAGATTTGTACTAAATCTTCTAAAACCAGATTCAAAATCAAAAGAATCAAAGAAAGAGCCGCTTAAAATAAAGGTCAAAGAATCAAAACCGCAAGAAGTAAAAATTGTGCGTCCTGATTTTGAAGAAAAAGTAAAAGAAAGTTCAAATAAACCAGAAAAGAAAGAAGCAAAAAAGCCGCTTATTTATAAAACAGATGAGGACTGGGAGTTTCCTAGTCTTGATCTATTATCTAGTGATACTTCAAAAATCCATAGCAATGAAAAACTACTAATGAAGCAAGCGGAAAGTATTAAGGGGAAATTAATGGAGTTTGGGGTAGATGTGGAAATGGGCAATGTGCATACAGGTCCAACAGTTACACAATTTACATTGAAACCGTCAGAGGGGGTCAAGCTGACCAAGATAACAAACCTAAAAACAGACCTTGCATTAGCTCTTTCTGCAAAATCACTGCGTATAGAAGCACCAATCCCAGGAAAAGACCTGGTAGGAATTGAGATACCAAATGAAAAACGCACAATAGTAAGACTCAGAGAAATACTTGAGAGTAATTCATTTTTGGAGCTTGAGAGCAATTTGCGTTTGGCGGTAGGGCGAGACGTATCAGGAGAATCTATAAGTTATGATCTTGCTGAGATGCCACACTTGTTAATGGCTGGTGCAACTGGTGCTGGTAAATCAGTTGGGATGAATACTTTTTTGCTTTCATTGCTTTTTCAGAATTCTCCAAATCAGCTAAAAATGATCCTGATTGATCCAAAAAGAGTAGAATTAGCTCCCTATAATGGCGTACCTCATCTGCTTACTCCTGTGATCACAGAAGCTGATAAGGCGCTTTCTGCACTTAAATGGTCAGTAGCAGAAATGATGAGGCGTTATACTGAAATGAGCGAAAAAGGTTTTAGGAATATTGCTGAATACAATGCCTCTGAGGAGGAAAAAATGCCAAATATCATCATAGTTATAGATGAGTTAGCTGACTTAATGATGAGACAGTTCAAAAAAGAGACAGAAGCTGCAATTTGCCGTATTGCCCAAATGGCTCGAGCTGTGGGTATGCACTTGATTATAGCCACTCAGAGACCGTCTGTTGATGTTATCACTGGGCTAATCAAGGCCAATATACCAACTCGTATATCTTTTGCTGTAACAAGTAGTATTGACTCAAGAACTATATTAGACGCCACAGGAGCAGAGGATTTATTGGGAAAAGGAGATATGCTTATCACAAGCCCAAAACTAGCCAAGCCTCAAAGAGTTCAAGGTATCATGGTAGACGGCGAAGAGATCAACAAAGTTATTAACAGGATTAAATTAACAAAAGAGCCTGAATTTGATGAAAGCATTCTACAAGAACAAAATCCAGCACCAAATAACGGTCAACCTATATTTACAGGTTCTGACTCAGGGGATAGTGATGACTTACTAGAAGAGGCAATAGAAGTGGTACGCTCAACAGGCAAGGCCTCTGCCTCTCTTCTTCAAAGACGTCTATCAGTTGGATATGCAAGAGCAGCTCGCATACTAGATATAATGGAAGAAAAAGGCATGATAGGCCCTGCAAAGGGTGCTAAAGCAAGAGAAATCTACTTATAGAGAAGATCTAACATCTTCCAAAATAGACATGAATTCAGTAACGTCTTCAACGTCCATAATGATTGTTGATTTTCTACCTCTAGATTTTTCTGAGATTTTCAAGAACTTACCATGTACGCTCTTTTTCAAATCAATGTAGAAAGTGCGATTTCTTGCTTCTAGTCTATGAGACACAATTTCCTCTGAGAAATTTCCGTCATCACTAGCTGTTTTTGGTTCGTTAGTAGTTGTCTGAGGGGCTAGGGCTACTTCATCGAATTCTGCAAAAGGGTCATGCGACATGATTAATGTAAAAAATTTAAATGGATTTTGGCATATATCCCAAAAAATAGCAAGGGGCTAAGCTGGTTTTTTTTGGCGGTTATGGATATCTCCCTTAGCAAGGCAAATTGCCTCAATCTTCTCAAATCCTGCTTTCCTTAAACACTTAGCACACTCGTTAATGGTCGAATTTGTCGATGTGACATCATCTATTATAACAAATTTTTGGTTTACTTTTATAAATTTCTCCTTGACACAAAAGGCATTTTGCATATTCTGAGTACGATCTGCCGCCTTTAATTTTGCCTGTGGTGCAGTATTTCTTATGCGTATAAGCACATCTTGCACCTGTAAATCTAAAATTTGTCCAATTTTTTGTGCCAAAAGCTCACTTTGGTTAAAGCCTCTTGATTTTAAACGCCGAGAATGAAGTGGTACTGGTACAAGAATAGCATTACTTATTTCCACTTTCTCGAGCGCTTTTTTCAATAGAGAGTCCATATCCTCTATTAAGCCCTTAGCATAATAAAATTTGATTTTTTTAATGATTTTTTGAACTAATTTGTCCTCCCAAGAAAAAAGCACATGCACCCTGTCTAAATACGGTGTCTTGTAGGTATTTCTTGAAGATGGATTGATCTCGCTGGCACATTTTTTACACAAAAAAGAGCCTTCATGCTGACATGCAATGCACTCTTTCGGAAACAGCCAATCTGCAATAGTACTAAAAATCATCCTGGAAAATATGCTCTTTTCATTATAATACATGAATATGAAAAAAGTATTAACTGGGGTTATAGAATTATTGCATTTTTGATATGTTCCAGCTTAAAATCATTATCAATCATAATAAAAACCGCATCTATACGCCAATCTACATTATCAAGATTTTTTTTATTTAAATAGTTAATTGCTGCGTTTATTAAAAATTTTTGTTTTTTTTCTGTAATTTGCTCGTATATAGAGCCGTAATTTTCATTTGTGCGTGTTTTTACTTCAACAAAAACAATTTGGTCGTCTTTTTTGGTAATCAAGTCTATTTCGCCACCCCTAATGTAAAAATTTCTCTCCAAAATCTCGTATCCGCAAGACTTTAGGTAGCTTTCTGCTATTTTTTCGCCCTTATTGCCAAGCTTTCTGCTCATTGCATTAACAAAAATAGGCAAATGGCCGATGAGATCGGGATAATAATATTGTCATCTATTTTGACTCCCATGATTCTAATTGTGGGAAATTCAAGCAACATAGCGACAATGCTAGCAATTAATCCAATATAAAATGGCACAAAAAATGAAGCTGCGATCGCTGAAATAAGGATTCCAAAAATTGATCCTTC
Organism: Candidatus Altimarinota bacterium; assembly: GCA_025210675.1. Lineage (GTDB taxonomy): Bacteria > Patescibacteriota > Gracilibacteria > CAIRYL01 > JAOARU01. Next base: position 30,683 of record JAOARU010000020.1, read on the forward strand.
AATATGTTTTTTTGCGTGAAATGGTGTCTTAATGCCACCAAAGTGTCTTCCAAAAACATGGGACACAGAATCCCCAAAGGCTAATATCAAAATTGAGGAAATGGCGATATTGACAGGAAAAATAAGTGATACAACCGCAGAACCAAGCAAAAATGACAAAAGTCCTTTTCCTGGTAAGCTCTCTAGGTCTTTTTTGCGTTCAAATATGTCCAAAAAATGACAAAAAACAGGTATTCGCATACATTTTGCCAGTAATGACAAAAAAAGAGCAAAAAAGAATGCTCCTACCAAAAAAATCCCATCAATATAGCCATTTAAAAGTAAAAATACCAAGAAAAAGCCAAATAAAAGATGAGCTGATTGCCTACGGATTTCTAGTAATTCAATTTCTTTTTTCATTAATCAAAACTTATTTGACCTTCAAGTTTAACTGAATTTGTCTTGTATATGCCTTTTATTGCCATTTTTTTTATGTCTTTTATAAAAGGAGATGTAAAAATCCTATCCATGTACCCAATCATTAAAAAATCACCATTTAGTAAGCTCTCGGAGTCTAGTAATGGAGTATTTGAAAATATTTTTGATATATTGGGCATAGTTGATACCACAAGATACTCATCATCATAGATGCCAAAAGTTAGATTATGAAAATTATATTTATCCTCAAACACATCTTTGAATTGATATGAATACAGATACATTTCAGGTTTTTGCCTTTTGGTTTTGCCTATGAAGTTTTTGTCCATTTTTACCCAAAGATTCAATATCTCATCTATTTTTTTGAGTAGGTCAGTCGCTTTTTTCTTGTTTGATTCTATTTTAAATATTACAGTTAGGTATGGTGTTTGAACTTGAGATTTGTGGGTCATTATTGCAAAAGAATCTTTTGTCCAAGAGTACACATCACTTGTCCAAGATATTCCTAGGGATTTCCTTAGGTCGTTTTTTTGCTGATTGTAAAAATCAGCCCATTTGTAATTAGCATTGCTAAGTAATGACAAAACAAATTCTTCAGTGCTTTGCAGTGAAAAGCTTTCAAAATAAAGAATTAGATCATCTTGAGCAATTTTCTTGTAAATCTGAAATGGTTTTTTGTGGGTCTTTGATTGCATATCGCCCTTTAAAACAACCTCTCCATCAATTAAAACTCGATCATCACTAAGGGGCAAATACATAAAAACATACCTCAAAACATCGCTCAAATAAGGTATGTTATAGTTTTCAGGTAAAAAAACTAGATACATATCATCAGTCTCAGGAAATACTTTTTTTATGTCTTGTAGGGTGGTGTTTTCTTTTATATTGTCAGGTTTTGTTACTAAAATATCCTGATTTGTTGAGGCTAATTCAGGAAATCCTTCTTTGTAAAAAAGTCCCTGCTGTGAGTTTTTGATATCTTTTGCTGCAAAAATTAGATCATCAGCAAAAAATGAAATAATGGCCTCACCATCTAGAAAATCAGTAATACTAGCTGTCTGATCTGCTTTTTTTGATCTTAAAAACAAATAAGAGTTGCTTGGGATATATTCTTCAAAGTTTATTTTTTTCTCTTTTTGTGAAGCTGGGCTATCTGCATCAGGGCTATGATCTGTGTCTTCTTTTTGCCAAAAACAAGCCGTCAAACTCAATGCAATCAAGAGAGAAAATATTTTTTTCATTTATTGTCTAATTAGGTTTGTAAGTATTTTTTCATTTTTTTGTAAATTTCTCAAGTTTATGAGAAAATTTAACCATGAAATTCATGATACTGACACTTTATCCTGATATGTTTAATTGCTCTTTTTCAGATAGCATATTAAAGAGGGCGCAGGAAAATGGCTTAATAGAGATAAGAACTAAAAATATAAGGGACTTCGCAGAAGGAAAAAGACGCAATGTAGATGACACTCCATTTGGAGGAGGTGCAGGCATGCTGATGAGCCCAAAACCTCTTCATGGAGCTATATCATGGGCAAAAGAACAAAATCCAAACTCAAAAGTAATATACCTAAGCGCTCAAGGTAAAAGATTTGATCAAGAAAAAGCCTTGAAAATAGCCCGAGAACAAAAAGACCTCATTTTAGTAACTGGACATTTTGAAGGAATAGATGAGCGTATAGTTGATAGTATGGTAGATGAAGAAATTTCTATTGGGGATTTTGTATTAACCGGAGGAGAGATACCTGCAATGTGTATCATTGATTCTGTATCTAGGCTGCTGCCAAATGTGATCAATGAAAAAAGTACAGAACAAGAAAGCTATTCGGAAGAGCTTTTTTTTCAAAGAGAGTATCCCCAGTACACCCGCCCTGCTGATTTTATGGGGCAAAAAATACCAGAAGTATTGCTTTGTGGTGATCATCAAAAAATAGAAGACTGGAGAATGTCTCATATAAAAGGGCTTTCACAGGCTGAAAAAAGAGTGTTTAACTGGAGATTGAGTAATTTTCCAAAAAAGGGGCGCAAGGTTGAATTGAGGATATTTCACAGAAGCGATATAGACCACTGGCTAAAATACCTAAACGATGAGGAGGTGTGTAGGTTTTTGACGATTTCTCCACCATTTACCCATGAAATTGAGGAAGAATTTTATCTAAGTTCAATTAAGGATCTAAATATTATACCGCTTTCGATATTGGACAAAAAAAACTCTGTGCCAATCGGTACGCTTAGTCTGGAAATCACAAAAACAAACCCGCACTGCGCAAGACTTGGGATCTGTATATTTAATAAGGATTATTGGAATAATGGCTATGGTACTGATGCTCTGAAAACTGCTATTGATTTTGTATTTAATGATGCTGATTTAAAAAGAGTTGAATTAATGGTTTTTGAGGATAATAAGAAAGCCAAACACGTCTATGAAAAAGTCGGATTCAAGGAGGTCGGACTAGCTAATAAAAAAACTCTAAAAAACGGTAAATTTATTAATACTTATATAATGGAATTGATTAAAGATGAATGAAGAATTACTCAAGGAAATAGAGGAATTGCCTCATTATATAAAGGTAAAAGCAGTTCCAAATGCTCCAAAGACATACATCAAAGAAAAAATGGCAGATGGAGCATGGAAAATCTATATCCAAGCTATACCTGACAAAAATAAAGCGAATTTAGAACTTAAAAAATTTTTTAAAAAAAGCCTAGGATTTGAGATTGAGATAATCTCAGGCGACAAAGATCGCACAAAATTAATTAAAATCTATGAGAAAAATTAAAGCCCAAGATATCCATAATCTAGCAAAAAAACTAATCAGAGAAGCAAGTTTTATACTGCCAGAGGAAGTAAGAAGTAAGCTTGATGAATTAAATAAAAAAGAGCAAAACACTTTGTCTAAAAAAGCGCTCTCTGAAATAACTGAAAATTATAAAATCGCAGAACAAGAAAGTTTGCCACTATGTCAGGATACTGGTTGTGCTTGTTTTTTTATTAAAATGGGGCATCAGGTGGAGCTAGAAGAAGTACTAGAAATCACCCTAAACAAAGCCACATCTGAGGCTTATGCAGAATACTATCTCAGAAAATCAATTTGTGAAAAACCTCTCTTTAAAAGGGTTAATACAGGAGACAATACACCCTGCTTCGTGCATATCGAACAAGTAGAGGGTGATCAGTTTGAAATCGTTTTTTTGCCAAAAGGAGGAGGTGCAGAAAACAAAAGCAGATTCACAATGTTAGCCCCATCAAAAGGCGTTCAGGGGGTAATGGAGTTTATCAGAGAAACGCTTGAGTTGGCTGGCGGTAGTGCTTGTCCTCCTTTTTTGGTTGGAGTCGGGGTTGGTGGCATGTTTGATACAGTTGGATCACTCGCTAAAAAAGCCATAATCAGAGGAATCGGCACAGACAATCTGGATAGTGATTTTGCAAAACTAGAACAAGATATAAAAAAAGACCTATCTTCATTAAAAATGGGAGCAATGGGACTAGGGGGCAATGAGACCATACTTGATTTAAATATAGAATACTCACCTTGCCATATTGCATCGCTTCCAGTTGCAGTAAATATCCAGTGTCATTCAGCTCGTATTAGCAAAGGATCTCTTTAAGCTGCCATGTAAGGATTGCCGCCGCTTTCTTTAACGTCATCTCTACCTCCAATAGACCAATCCCATTTTCTAAATTTCTGACCTTTGTGGTCATCTGCGTACAGCTTTACGCATTTATCTACTGAAGCCTGCAATCTATCAGGATCATGCTCAAATAATCTTTGTGTAAAGGTATGAATAAACTCATAATACCAATCAATATTAGCGGGATTACTTCCCTCTGGGATATCATTTATGTCTTTTTTTGTAAGTTTACCATTTTCGTCTATGCTTTCTGGGTCATAAAGAGTAAACCAAAAATCATTTTCTAAGATATTTTTTAATTTATCAAAATCTGGCTTTTTTGAAAATAATTCATTAAAAAATTCAGGACAAGCAGCACGTGTAATCTCCCTTAGATGCTCTGCTGTTTGACCAGTAGATAATCCTGCACCATAACCATCAGCCCTAGGAGGGTAGTTTATATCATCAGCTGAAAATCTAAACAGCTTATAGTCTCCTTTTTTGACCTTATTGAATAGGATGCCTTCAAGATTCATGGCGTACCCCATCTGTCTCGCAAACTCTTCCTTTAGATCATCATATGATATGTCTTCTTTGTGGCGAGCCACACTTGTAAAATGATGCAATATGCCATTTAGAGCATTTGGATAAGCAGTAGCTTGATACTTTGGTGTACCATCTATCTTGCTAGTAATATTGGATGCCATACTTGTACTTCCTATGGCTGCAATCATCTGCATCCAGTCATGATCCCATTTAGCACTCATCTGACCCGCAGATTTGAATGTGCGTTCATAGACTGATTTTTCTGTCATCCAGTTTACATGAAACCACTCTATATATTCACTTGGCACACTACCATCAGAGGTTTCGAACATGGCTCCCCATTTACACCATTCTTCAATTGTTGGTTTTTTCTTGTCTATTAGCTCAAGAGGTGGAACATTATTGGATTGTCCAGCAAAAACAACCGGCCTCTCAGGAGACAAGATCCCCTCATAAACACCCTGTATTAAGTAATAAAGCATTGTCTCTACGTCCATTTTTCCCGCCTCAATCGCATAATCTAAAAACATCTCATAACGATGAGGGTCAACTTTTTTGCCTTTTTTGGTGTCTGTAAGCATTTTTTTAACGTGATTTGTAAGATAATTTTGACAATTAATAGCATCACGCTTGTATTCTGATTTTTTAGAATCAAGATTTGAATTATTTAACCTTTCCCATTCTGAAAAAGTATCACCATCATAAAGAGATGTGATTACTTTATTTAACTTTTGATAAAGCACAACTAGGTCATCTCCATCACTCGGACGAAAACAAACCGACGACTGCAGCCTATGAAAAGCACCCCAAAGCCTCTCATCTCTCCAGTTAATACGCCCTATATTGGCTAATTGACCAAGGCAAGCTTTTAGTTCATCTTTGTTATTGGTTTTTTCAATTACATCATAGATTTGCCATGCGTCTTTATTGCTAAGTGCATCTTCATATTTTGAAACCTCTTCTTTTTCTGCGGACTCAGAAAGAAGGTCGTATTCAGAGGCGAGCTGAGCATTAATACCATCAAACACGGCCGAACCAACTGCACCTGCACGAGCCTTTGAGTTTCTTTGGTGTTTTCTTTCCATGTACTCCATAAAAGTAGACCAAATAGTCTTCATATCTGCCATAGACACAAAGGTGGTCTCATTGTATAATTTCATGAAATAATTTTCGCTATTTTCACATTCTTCAGCTATACGAGCCAAAATACCGGAGCAATCATCTGCTAATTTGGTCATATCGCTATTAATATCTACAAATGTAGATTCGTCAACTTCGCCTAATTTGGCCATATCTTCAAGTTGAGCAACATAATCTTTTATCTTTGCTATAAAAATATCTCTATCTGTGACATCTTTTGAAGCAGCAATATTTTCTAGTTTTTTGTTTAAAATTGTCTTTTTATTTTCAAAAATTGACCTTTGCTTGTTATATCTTTCTTCAGAAAGCGGGTTTTTGTTTTTAATTTCAACCCCTAAAGAGCCTTTTGCAAATTTTTGTTCAGATGAAGCAAAAAAACTATTTTTGTTCAAATGTTCACCCGCAGATGACCTAAAACTCTCATCAGTCGGAAGAGATCCTTCTAAGATAAGATCCAATTCAGATTGAGAAAAATATTGCTTGATTAATCTAATCATTGCGCCAACAGGTATAGTAACTGTATCTCCCGCAAGATAATGTGCCAAAATCTCATCAGGAAGGTCTTCTTTTGCATATATTTTTTCAAAAGCCTTTTTTTGACGCTGAAAGCTTAGGTCGTCTTTAAGTCTTGCATGAACCTCTTTATAAAAAGCCTTTGAGAGTTTTTTGTTACTCAAAAAATCAACAATATGCACTGCCTCATGCGAAATAATATCAGAATTGTCCTGAAACGCCTCTTTTACATATAAATGAAGTTTTTTTTGTCCAAGTGTAGAATTTTTGAAATCTACAAAAGCTTTAGCTTCATGTCCGTATTTTTTTTCAAATTGCTCATTCGGCAAAACACAAAACACATCTGAACCATCAGGATTTTTGAGTCTTTTTATGAATTCAATATCAACACTGCCCTTTAAGATAGAGTTTTTGAGGTTAATAAAATCATCTAAACATTTAGCATTTCTGTCTTCCTGGATTTCTTTGATTGAAATAGGTTTTATAGGTTTTGCAAGAGCTTCATTTTTTGATTTTATTTGATCAAAAAAATCTCTATTCTTGCCAAGTCCCTGCTCAACAGAATCCAGAGCAAGGCTAAGATCAGCCCTAAGCAATGGATCTGATTCTATAACAGTATCCAGCTCTGAGCTAGGAATCTGAGCAACATTTCTTATCGCATCTTCTGTCTCATTAATGGCTTCATTTGGAGCATTTCTCTCATTTAAAAGCTTTAATCTATCTTGAAGTGATGTTTTTAGTTCAAATATTTTTGAATTTGCATCATTTGTCTCCTGTTTGAGTTTTTTGAATTTTTCAGATAAGACTTCATTTGACTCAGCAAAAAGCATACTGAGAGCTTCTGACTCATCTTTTTTAGCATCATAAAAAAGTCTCCTTAGTAATTCTGCCTGCATTCCGCTGGATTTTTTAGAGAAAAAATCTTGTAAAAATTCACTATTAGCAAATATTTCTCTCTCATTTGAATCTAATGTTTTTTCTAAAAATTGCTCATGTGATGCTAGATTTAATTTATCAAAATTTACTAGCTCATCAACCATTAAGCCGTATTCAGAAGACAGCTCCTCGGATTCATTAAAAAAAGCATCATCAAGTTCACTAATGCCATGGGCTAACTCTTTTTTTAGTTCTTTTATGCCAATAGGCTGCCCTTGTTCATCTCGCACAGCTATATGATCCTTGAGTCCAAATATCTCTTGAAGCTCTGAAATATCTACATCTTCATTGTGCAATAAAGATCTAGCTCCTGCTTCATGTAGGCTGCTTAGTTCTTTTTTTAATTCTTGTTTTTTTAGCTGAAATCTTGCTAGTTTTGATTTAAAATCAGCAACTCTATTGTGAATTTTTTTAGCTAATTCATACTCCTCTTCTTGTATCCATTTATTTTGATTTAGTTTTTCTGCTATCTCTGATTCAGTTTCTGATTGCCTAATAATATCAAGCTGCTTTGATCTGATCTGTGATTTTTTTAAGTAATTTATAAAAATCTCTTTATGGTCATGTGAAAACTCCTGCTCAGATAAATATTCAATAAAATTTGAGTCTTTTAAGTTTGCGCTATCTATGAGATCCAAAGTCGCTCTATGTTCACCAAAAACAAGTATCAAAACCTTTGTAATAAGATGATTCATATCATCAAGAATCTCTTGTGCTTGCTCAACAGAATCACTCAGGGCTTCTTTGAATTTACGCATAGCATCTTGCTGAATCATATCAACAAAAGCTTGCTTGCTTTCATAGGTCTCTAATTGAAGTAGTTTTTTTGCTTCTTTTAAATGCTCGTCCGAAAGTACCCCAGAAATAGCGGAAATTATCTCGTCGTGTTTTTCTGCTTGAGTTTTGTTGCTTGAATCAATATCGCTAATAATCGCTGAAAGCTCCCTGGAATCACGCATTTTGCGTGATGATTCTTCTACAAAGTCTTCATTTAGCCTAAGTCTCACCTCTTCATGTAATTCTTTTACAACTGGAAAAGCTTTTGTTTTGTTTAAAAAATCAACATCAAGCTCACTCTTTAATTCAAAACAAAAGTTTTTGTTTTTTGCCAGTGTTCTAATATGGTTAATGAATTTCGGAAAAAGAGGACTAGGAAGCTCAGAAAAGGCATAATCAAGAGGTGTGTTCATCAAAAGCTCTTTGTCATTATCTCCGATCTCTTTCTTCTTGCAAGCTGCAATTAATTCTGATTTTTCTGATTCGATATAGGCAGAAAAAGCCGCTTTTTCTTGAGGAGAAAGCCTTGTGGAATTTAGGTGTTTTTTGATTTTCTTTTTTTGAGATAAGCTTGGAGATTTAGATGATTTCAAAAGATCTCTAAGTTCTTGTATCTCAGATTTACTTGATCTTATAAACTCAGGATTATGAGCTTTGTTAAAGATTAGCCTCTGATGTAAGAAAAAATCCCCTATCATATGATAAAAATCATATTATTTTATCATAAAATAGAGAAAAAAGCAAAAACAACTAGGCTATCTTTTTTGAACTTGACTTGATGTCAATTAAATAAGCCTGAGCTGCAAATGAAAATTGTTCAGGGGCATCTTTTTTATTGGTAGTTTTTTAATATACAAAAAAAACGAGTGTAAATAATACTCTCGTTTTATTTAAAAATCAATCATTTTAGCTATAACCGATTGAATGCAATATTCTTGGCATCGACCTACTCTCGCACTGCTGAACAGCACTACCATTGGCGCTGAAAGGCTTAACTACTGTGTTCGAAATGGGAACAGGTGTACCCCTTTCGCTACAGACACCAAGAATATTGAACTCAATCAGTATAGTAATTTCCGTAGAATACACGTCAAACAAGGTGTATAAACGTATTGCATAAACACAAAGGTTTATAACAATGAAGAAAATCAATCGCTCGTTAGTATTGCTCGGCTGAATACATTACTGCACTTACACCTGCAACCTATTAACCTCGTAGTCTCCGAGGGAGCTGATAGGGAAATTTTATCTCGAGATGGGCTTCCCGCTTAGATGCTTTCAGCGGTTATCCCTTCCGAACGTAGCTACCCGGCATTGCCCTTGACAGGAACAACCGGTACACCAGAGGTTCGTCCACTCCGGTCCTCTCGTACTAGGAGCAGCTTCTCTCAAATTTCCAACGACTACGGCAGATAGGGGCCAAACTGTCTCACGACGTTCTGAACCCAGCTCGCGTACCGCTTTAAATGGCGAACAGCCATACCCTTGGGACCTTCTCCAGCCCCAGGATGCGACGAGCCGACATCGAGGTGCCAAACTTCCCCGTCGATGTGAGCTCTTGGGGGAAATAAGCCTGTTATCCCTAGCGTAACTTTTATCCGTTGAGCGATAGCCCACCCACGTGGTGCTACCGGATCACTTACACCTGCTTTCGCACCTGCTCGACTTGTAGGTCTTGCAGTCAAGCTGGCTTGTGCGTATACACTTTCACGACGATTTCCATCCGTCGTAAGCCAACCTTTGCGCGCCTCCGTTACTCTTTAGGAGGCAACCGCCCCAGTTAAACTACCCACCAAACGCGGTCCCTCAACCGGCATTAATCTCCAATTTTTTGGAAACTAATGACGGTTGAGGTTAGAGGCACAACATAACAAGGGTGGTATTTCAAGGATGACTCCACAGCAACTAGCGTCACTGTTTCAAAGTCTCCCACCTATCCTACACATGTTATGTCGAACCCCAGCGTCAAGCTGTAGTAAAGCTGCATAGGGTCTTTCCGTCTAACCGTAGTTAATCGGCATTTTTACCGATATTGCAATTTCACCGAGTTATGTGTCGAGACAGTGCTCAGACCGTTACCCCATTCGTGCGGGTCGGAACTTACCCGACAAGGAATTTCGCTACCTTAGGACCGTTATAGTTACGGCCGCCGTTCACCAGGGCTTAGATTCAACGCTCTCACGCATCCTCGTGACCTTCTGGCACCGGGCAGGGGTCAGCCCCTATACATCCACGTTGGGTGTTGGCAGGGACCTGTGTTTTTGGTAAACAGTCGCCTGAGCTCTTTCGCTGCGCCCTACGAGCTCCTATAAATAAAAGCTGTAGGGAGATCTTATCCCGAAGTTACGATCGCTGTTTTGCCGAGTTCCTTGACACATATTATCTCGAACGCCTTAGTCTACTCGACTCGACCACCTGTGTTGGTTTGCGGTACGGTCAGCAGTGTTTCTCGCTAGAAGATTTTCCGGTCCGCTTGGGTCGCTCCACTCACTTTCCCTCGCAGGAAAGCATTTGGCATAACGCTTCAGCTCGATCTACGGATTTACCTATAGATCTCAACGCCTAGACGCTTGCACCTAAATTCATTAATAGGCTGGAAGTACCAAACGGCGTCCCTCCATTGCTAGCTCCACTAATTATCCGCATCACCTTGGATTTTTCCCGAAGGAAAAAAACTCGGATCAGTTTCTAACTAGCTTCACTTTGGCGAAACATTGCTGGTTCAGGAATATTAACCTGATATCCATCGATTACGACTTTCGTCCTCACCTTAGGACCGACTAACCCCACGCTGATTGCCATTGCGTGGGAAACCTTGGTCTTGCGGCGTGCAAGGTTTTCACTTACATTACCCGTTACTCATCTGAGCATTTTCACTTCCATCCGCTCCACCGAACTTCACAGTTCGACTTCAGCGCTGAATGGAACGCTCCCCTACCACTCATACAAAAGTATGAATTCGTGTCTTCGGTTATGGATTTAGCCCCGTTACATTTTCGGCGCAAAAACACTAGACCAGTGAGCTGTTACGCACTCTTTAAAGGAATGGCTGCTTCTAAGCCAACCTCCTGGCTGTTTCAGTATTCTCACATCCTTTCCCACTAAAACCATATTTGGGACCTTAGACGACGATCTGGACTGTTTTCCTTTCGACTACGGCACTTAGCTGTCGCAGTCTGACTCCCGAGCAATACATAATGGTATTCGAAGTTTGTTAAGGTTTGGTACCCTTGTTGGAGGGCCCTAGCCTTGACAGAGCTCTACCCCCATTATTTAACACTCGAGGCTAGCCCTAAAGCTATTTCGGGGAGAACCAGCTATTTCCAGGTTCGATTAGCATTTCACCTCTAACCACAGGTCATCCCGACGTCTTGCACACGTCCGGGTGCGGTCCTCCACAAAGTTTTACCTTTGCTTCAACCTGCCCATGGTTAGCTCACCTGGTTTCGGGTCAAGTGCCTGCGACTAACGCCCTATTAAGACTCGCTTTCGCTTTGGCGTCGGGTGTAAATCCCTTAACCTGCCACAGACAGCTTACTCGCTCAGCCGTTCTACAAAAAGTACGCGGTCACCCGAAGGCTCCCACTCATTATCAGCAAATAGTTTCAGGTTCTATTTCACTCCCCTCACCGGGGTTCTTTTCACCTTTCCCTCACGGTACTGGTACACTATCGATCTTCTATACCTGTTTAGCCTTGGAAGGTGGTCCTCCCAGATTCATGCCGGATTACACCTGTCCGACACTACTCAGGAACACTATACTGAACAAAACTTCTTTAACTTACCGGACTATCACCGTCTATGGTTACACTTTCCAGAGTATTCAACTATAAGAATTGTTAAGATATTGAGGTCCTACAACCCCACTCAAAGGTGGTTTGGGCTAGTCCCTGTTCGCTCGCCACTACTAAGGGAATCTCGGTTGATTTCTTTTCCACAGCTACTTAGATGTTTCAGTTCGCTGTGTATCCTTTATCTAGTCTATGTGTTCAACTAGAAATGATAGAGTATTGCTCTATCGGGTTTCCCCATTCGGAGATCTCCGGGTCAATGTCTGTTTACCGACTCGCCGAAGCTTTTCGCAGGTTCCCACGTCCTTCATCGGAGTTTAGAAGTCTAGGCATCCACTATTTGCATTACATATTTTCTTCAACCTTGCTTGACATGCATTCTTCAGAAATTGCTATATCTGATTGATAATTTATTTCAATTTAAATTTAAATTTAGTTTATTTTAGATGTCGTTTCTAAATTTAATATCCTGTGATTTCAAGGGACAGTAGTGAATTTTATCCACCCCGTAAATAATAAGGTTTTACAATCTACTGGGTGGAAAAAATGATCTCTTCATGTAAAGAGCAGAAACATTTTATACGTCTGAGGGAAAAAGTCAACACTTTTTTTATACTTTTTTTAAGTTTTTGATATCGGCGTTATTATTAAGCCACAAAAATCTTTTTGTTAGGTATAAAGGCTATTTTCTCTCAGAAATTAAAAGAACTTAGTGCAGTATATTAATTTTTAAGAATAATGCAAGTTTATTTTTTAAAAAATTGCAAATCTAAATTTGACCTAAGCCTTTTTATTGACTCCTCTGGTCGATCTGCGTAGTTTTTCCTTTGAAGGTATTTGCCTTGCCAGAGCCTATGGTTATAATCTGCAAAATCTCCATATTGTCTACGAAAATCCCTAATCATTTCTCTATAATCCTTCTTATGAAGTATATCGGAAGCTCTCTGAAAATACTGACTTAACTCATCATTGGTCATGTTTTCAAAGGTGTAGTAAATCAGATTATTATAAGAGGAATCTCTCTGGCGTACAAAATTTAAAAAACTCTGTTCATCAACAGGATTAGCATGGATAAAGGCAATATCAGCGTCCCACATAGCAAAACCCCATTTCTCAGTATCACTATCCATATATACATAAAAATTATGCGTCAAAGAGTCATAAGCATCAGACAAATAAAGCAAAAAGGCATAATCAAATATATTTTGTTTGTTAATTGAATTAATCAAATCAGGATCTTTGCGATCGAGAGCATCAATTAAATCCAGGAGGGCATCTGGCTCTTTTTTGATTTTGTAATTTTCCAGAGTGGTTGCTTTGTCTTTTTGAAATGAAAGGTTGCTAGGATAAATTGAGTCTATATTTTTAGCATAAAAATAATAATCATAATTTATATTTCTTGAGTGAAAGAAGTGCTTCTTGATAGCTTCTGTCATTTGATACATGCCCATCTGTACGCCGTTTAAATCAACCATTACAGGTGTATAATCTGGTGCTGGATTGCCCAAATCATTAAACATTGTGTACATCACTTTTTCTTGCATTCTGGTTTCATCAGAGATCAGGCTTCTGAGTTTAAACTCATTGCGATCCTCTATAAACTCATCTAATTCACTTGGGGTTTTGGCGAAATCTTTAAAGCTCTCGATAGTAAAGGATTGTTTGATATAGCTTCTACTAGAATTACCTCTGGTTTTTAAAAGTATGGAGTAGCCCCTCACGTCACCATTTGGATAGAGCATTTCAAGGTAGGCTCTTTTTCTTTGATTTGACTCCCTGTTTAAGAAAAAATCTTCAAAAGATTTATTTTCTGTGTATATCCTGAGTCTCAAAATATCACCATTAGGTGCTTTTTCTTGATTCGGCAAGAGTGCGGCAGAGCTTAAAAATTCTATTTCCCTTGATGAGTCTATGTCTTTAAATTCTGCGAATCTATGACGAGGAATCTTATTTTTTAACATCAAGATCTTGCCATCATTAAATTTGACTTTAATTTCAAAATCAAATCTTTCAAATTCTACATTTAATTTTGCATATTCTATGTCTTTCAATCTTACCCCCTCTATATTGTAAAGATAGAAATAAATCCCATTATTAATCTTGTAATAAATATCGACACCATTTTCCGACTGTTCTAGTTGAGCATTTATATACTCATCATCATTGAACCCATTGCTCTCTTCAAAGCTAAGCACAAGATCATCTCTTATATAGACAGGCTCAAGCTCTGAGGCTTTTTCTGGTTTTTTATAATCCTTGAGCGCTTCTCCGTCCTTATAAGTCAGGAAATTATCCAATATAACAGATATGTCCTCTCTAAAAAGAGTCTTGTTTGCCCATATTGTATCTTTTTCGATCTGATCGAATATGCCTTCATAAAAAGCTTTGCTAATCAAATCGTAATCCACATGATTTTTACTGAATTTTTCAAAGTAGATATTTTCTAGATATTTTTGATCAAAATCAAAATCATTTATCTCAAATGCCTTAAACAAAAACTTTAAAAATCCCCACAAGTTGACCGAGAGCTCACCATGAAATTCACCTCTTATGCCTTTTACTATGCCTTTTTCCTTGGCAAAACAAATTCTAGGATCATTTTCATCACTAAAACAATCTGTATAAATAGAAAAATCATCATTTGGATAAGCTAAGTCAATCACTCTAATCAAGGCTTCTCTTCTGGTAATAGGTGTTAGATCACGCTCTTTTGAGAATTTTTCAAAACTTAGATTAAAAACCACACCCTGGTTATTGGCATTAAAACAATAATCAGGCGCACATAAAATCCCTTTTTTGTACTGGATATTGCTATTTTTTAGGAAAATCAAAAAATAAGGCTCCTTCGAAGTAGCACTCTGCACATAATATATATCCTGAAATTTCTTTACCTCAAAATTATTTGGATAATAAAAGCTAAAATCACCATTAATATGCTGAAAATAATTTAATTCACTGGTGTTTTCTTGCTCAAAATAAATTGTCTTTATCTCTTCTGCCTCCTGTGCCTTTTTTTTTGTCTCTTGTTGCTTCTTGTCATGAAAACTGCAAGCAGAAAAGCCAATTATAAAAACAATAAGTGTATAAATTAGGTATTTTTTCATTAGAGGTATTTTTTAAAGATATGTTTCCATTTGGCTTTTTTTAAGTCTTTATTTAAAAGACAAAGTGCTATGCAGTATTTAGAAAAGCCGTTTTCCTGTACTCTGTAATTTGTTTTGAGGAATTTTGCGATTTTTTTAGGAAAAGAACGGGATTTCACTTCTAGGATAAAATAATTGCCCAAAAAACTTACTTCTCCGTTTTGATTTTGAGCATTTAAATCAAAATCAAGTGTTACTTTTTCTGATAAGTCATTTGAGATAAGATTGATCCTATTATAGTTAACTGTGGTTTCTTTTTTTAAATCTGCAAATTTCAAGCCGTGTTTTAAGAGCTCACCTTCAAATAAATCAGGATCAAGGATCTGATCTCCCTCTATTTTGTAACGATATTTTTCAACTTTCAAGCTAGATAGCTTTTTCTTGCATTCTATGAATTGATCACCAAAACCGCCCTTGTATAAACGAGTTCTGATCTTGATACGCTTAAGCTTGCCAACCCTGTGTAAATTAAAAAACAAATAATCCTCTGTATCCAGATACACGCTCTCATAGGCAGAGGTCAATGAGTCATCATCAGCCACCACAAAACAAAAGTCATCTCTCAAAAAATTAAGTACATCTAGCATGTGCTTCTTTTGAATTATAAATTTATATTCCTTTCTGGCAGAGAAAAATGAGTCATTTTTAACTAATTCTTTGAGGTTTATTTTTTTTAAATTCTTAATCTGCAAGCTTTTCATAAGTTATGTCCATTCTAATAGTCTCTTTTAAATTGTCTATTTTGACTATTTGTATTGATAATGGATTTATATTATACCTTTTTTTGATATCCTCACGCAAGGACTCAGTAGATAAATCCTCAGGAATATCATCAAACACAATCCCCATAGAAAGCACTTCTCTTTTAAAAACAAGCGGCATCACCAAAAGCAGAGCCGTCAAAATAGCATCTATAAATAAGGAAGTTGTAATATCTGAAACAGAGGCATTTATAAGTCCAATAGAAATCGCGTAAAACACAAAAGCAATATCAATCAAGCTCTCTAGGTTTGACCTTAAACGAATCAGGCTCAAGATACCAAGAAGCCCTATCCCTAAGCCAATATTGCTCTCAAAAGACACAAAATAAACTATACTAAATATAAGCTGTGAATATATCACAATAGAAATAGCCAGATCACGCTTTTGAAATTTTTTATAGTAAAAAGAAGCTACAATAAGCGAAAATACTAAAGTTATCCCAAAAAGTAGCAGAAAAAATACAAAATTCATTAACTAGTTAAATCAAAAAAGAAAATACAATTTTTAAGCCAAAATGTAAAGCTTTTTTGCTTTTTTATAGATTGATTTTGCTGTTAAAATATGAGAAAATAAAAGGATAATTAAACCCAAATGAACGACGAACTAAAAAGATTGGCGGATAAGCAGCTCTCAGACAGGGTGCATCATGCAATGAGGCACACAGAAAAAATTCATAACATGACTCATAGCAGCAAAGAACAAGAGGCTCAAGTAGCTAGTAGAGATGAGATAGCCAGAAAATTTAAAGTTATCAAAGAAGAGTCACAAAAAAAAGAAACAAAAAATGAGATGATTAAAATCAAGGTAGAATCCGAAGAAGAACCTACTAAGAGCTTTGCGAATATACAAAATATAAAAAATGAAGAAAAAAAATCAGAAACTTTAAATATTCCTTATAAAAATAAGGTAATTGTAAAATCAAAACAAAAAACGAACTCTTTAATTGAATGGATGAAAGAAATATGGAGGTTTGGGGTAACAGCAGGTACGATTTTTGCTGTACTTTTTGTGGGCATGAATTTTCAGGCTTTTTCACAAATTTTAGACAAAAAAATCAACAGTGACAAATACACTGAAGCTAGGATTGAGTTAGAAAAAATCACGAAAGAGTCAGATACACATAGGGCAAAAAGGCTGCCAACAGCAGGTATTAAGCGTGATAATGTAAAGGAATTTCCTAATTTGAATATACCTATATATCCACTAGAAAAAAGGATAGTGATTCCAAAAATTGCAAAAAATATCCCCATCGTAGAAATATCAGACGAATCATTAGTCAGTGAAGACTGGAAAAAGCTCGAAAAAGATGTTCAAGATGGACTCAAGAATGGCGTAGTGCATTATCCAGGAACAGCTGAGCCAGGACAGATTGGAAATGTTTTTATAACTGGACATTCGTCTTATTATATATGGGACGATGGAAAGTACAAAGATGTATTTGCTTTATTGCACGACTTAGATGAAGGTGATGAATTTACTATTTATTGGGGACAAAATAAATTTGACTATAAAATTAGCGAAATCAAGGTCGTAAGCCCAAAGGACACAACCGTACTAGATCAGCCAAAAAGCCAAAAAATAGCAACACTGATGACTTGTACGCCAGTTGGCACATCAAAAAACCGTCTTATATTAACAGCAGAGCAAATTTCAAAAAGCTAATTCATAAGCCAATCAGAGATTTTTTCTTTACATGCAGGAAAAATCTCTTTTTTTAATGTATTTAACTCTTCTTTTGTAAAACTAGAAAGCACAAAATCAGCAGTCTCTATTCTGCTCTCCTCATTCCTCGACTCTACGCCTATCTTGAGTCTCGCAAATTCTTGAGTTTTTAATTTTGCAATAATATCTCTGATGCCATTATGCCCTCCATGACTGCCTTTTTCTCTGAATCTCAAATTTGAAAACTGCATATCTTTATCATCTTGCACTATTAATATGTCATCTTTTTTTATTTTATAAAAATTCATCACTTTTATTACACTATCACCAGACAGATTCATATATGTCTGAGGTTTTATAAAAACAAGCTTTTCAGTGTTTAAAAATCCTTCAGCAATTTTAGAGTTTAGTTTTTTTTCATCTCTAAAAGAGCCAAGATTCCATTCATCACATAGGAAATCTGCTAACAAAAACCCTGCATTGTGTCTTGTAAAATGATATTTATCGCCTTTGTTTCCTAAAAAGAAAATCGCTTTCATGTGGGAATTATACACGATTTACCCTAATTTCAAAATATATCTATACCATAAAAATTAATTAACACCACCGCAAGTAGTTGCATGAAAACAAAAATTTTTGTAGAATGATATGAATTCTTGATCAGGAACTCAAAAAAGAAAAATAAAAAAATAAAAA
>JAOARU010000021.1 GCA_025210675.1 Candidatus Altimarinota bacterium
ATTAGAAGGGGCTCACGTCGCCCCTCACAGTCGAGCAAAGCCCACCTGTGCACCCCTCTCGCAATTTATCCTCACATTAATATTTGCAGTTGAGCAAAACTCAACTATGTAACTTTATTTATAAAATCTCAACTTAAACATTCTTTTGCTATCTGTGCTTAACTATCATATAACCCTAGTCGCTAATTAGCTTTGGTTTTGAGGCAAAAATCGCAGTGATATTGGATTTGCATTTAAAATAATATGTCAATGAATAAGAGGGGAGGCTGCTTTGATAGACTTGCCCCCCTGTGAGTCATTATTGTTGGACTTTTGTTTTTATTAAAAAGACTCTTAAAAAAAATCAAGATAACTCTTCGTATCTTTTAAGGAAAAACTCAAAATTTTTAATTTTTTTAGCAATTTCTTCTTTTTTAATAGATAGGAAATCTATCCCCTCTTGTGTAATGGTGTAGATTTTTTGGTCTTGGCTTTCTGGGTTTTTTTGCCACTTAGAGTGTGCCATTTCTTGTATTTCTAGTTTTTTTAGTGTTCTGTAAATACATGCTCCGTCCATTCTTGAAGCTGGTACTTGTTCTTTGATCTTGTTTAAGAGGTCTATGCCTGACATTGGCTCTTGTTTTAAGAATAAAAGGATAAATGCTGAGGCATTTCTTCCGTTTCTAAATCCATTTCTGCATTGATTATTCATGGTTTTTTAAAAAATCACCATTATTATATGCTTTTTACATTCAAATGTCAAAGACATATAGATGTTTATATTTCAAGTCCAAGAAATGTTTTTACTATGTATCCTATGCCAAATGAAATTGTGGCTACTCCAAGGCTAATTGCTGCCATTTCAAGGAATCTTTTTCTGAATTCCAGGTCTTTTGCAACAGCTATGTAAAAATTAAAACAAAGAATAATCAAGAGTGCAATACTCATCATCACGCCTAGGTTTATGAAGTGATTTTCAAATAATAGGTACGGTGCAATTAGTAGCATCACTGTAATTATATAGGCCGTTCCTGTGTATATGCTTGATTTGATGGCTTCTTCGGTGTTTTCTTCTTGTCTTTGTGAGAGGAATTCACTAGCTGCCATTGAGAAGCTGGCGGAGATTCCGGTGATTAGTCCTATTAGTGCGATTGTGCGACTATTTTGAATAGCAAATGTAAAACCAGCTAATGCCCCAGTGAGCTCTACAAGAGCATCATTTAGTCCAAGTACAATAGATCCAATGTATTTTAATGATTCTTCATTGATTAGTCCGATGAGTTTTTTTTCGTGGGTCTCTTCGTCTTTGAGAATTTCTGCGACTTCGGGGATATGATCTTTTAGCTTACTGTATACATGATCTGCATTTTGTTCGCCTTTTTCCATGAGTCTAAGTGAAAAAGTCAGCCCAAGGGTGCGTGACATGATGCGATAGGCTAGTATTCTTAGTTTTGATGGTTTGACATCTTGCTTTGAGTATTTTTTAAGGATTTCGTAGTGCTTCATTTCATGTCCTGCAATTTCTTTGAGTACTTTGGTGTTTTCTGGGTTTTTGATTCTGCTTGCTAGGTAATTATATACGTGGTAGCCTTCGATTTCTTCTTTTTGTGCTAAGAGGAGGTGTTTTGTGGCTTCTTGATTCATGGTTTTGTTTAAAATATGTTTTGATTGTAGCATGATTCCTTTTTTACTCCAATCGGACTCTTATTTGTGTTGTGGCTTCTTGATTGTCTTTTTTTGCCTTGATCTGATGTATGCCTTTAGTGAATTCATAAAAAATTTCCTCACTTTCAACGCTTATTAATTTGTCATTTATATACCAGTTGGTTTTTTGATTAGCTTCAAGTTTTATTTTGTCGCCTTTTTTAATAATAAATTCTGAGTTATTGATAGGTTTTGTAATCATAAGGGTTTCATTTTTTATGTTTCTTATGTCAGTGTTTGTATTTTTGGGTGATTTTGGATAATGGTCAGCTACAAAATTCATAACTTTGTTAAACAGGGGTCCTGCTCCTGTTATTCCAGATACATCTCTCATGTGTTCTCCGTTTGCATTTCCGGCCCATACAAAAACCAAAACCTCGTCATTGAATCCAATGCAATAATTATCTCTAAAATCCCTTGTAGTACCTGTTTTTGCTGCCACAAAAAAATCAAAATTAAGAGGAGAGTCTTCTCCAAAACTATCTATGCGATAGGTATTGTTGCTCATTATGTCAATGATTTCTGAGGCTTTTTCTTTTGAAAATATTTGTTTTCTTGGTTTTTGTTCTTGGTTTTCGAGATAGAGAAAATCAAAATCTTCACCCTTTCTAGCGAGTACGACGTATGCGTGTGCTAGTTCTAGTAGGTTGATATTTGGTGCGCCGAGAGCTAATGATAGCCCGTAGTCATTGTCATCTTCAAGTTGTATGCCCAGTGAGTTTAAAAATCCTATAAATTCTCTTTGTCCGATTTGATCTAAGGTTTTGACTGCGGGGATATTGAGACTTTGGGATAAGGCTTCTTTGATCTCAACTGTGCCTTTGTATTTTAAGTTGTAGTTTTTTGGCTCCCATGGTGTGGCAATAGAGCTCAGAAAGCTTATTGGTTCATCTATAATGGTAGTGTTTTTATTCCAATTTAGGTTTTCAAAAGCTAGTAAATATAAAAATGGCTTCAGGGTTGAACCAACTTGTCTTTTTGAGTTGATTATATTGACTTTGCCCTGAATATCATCATTAAAATAATCACTATTGCCGATCATTGTGCGGATTTTTCCCGTCCTTACTTCTGCTACTAAAATAGCGTAATTGTTGATGTTGTGGTTTTTTCCGATTAGTCCTATGTGCTTATCAGCAATTTTTTGGATTTGCTCTTGCATGCCGTAGTTTAGCGTGCTTGTGATTTGTTTTTGCTTGGGGAGCTTGTCTTTTATGAAAAATACAAAATGTGGCGCAAGAATTTGATCTTTTTTTGTTTTTATTTCAATGTCTTTTGCTGTATTTGATTCAAATTGTTCTTTTGAGATATAGTCTTGTTCGTACAT
Source organism: Candidatus Altimarinota bacterium (assembly GCA_025210675.1). Classification (GTDB taxonomy): domain Bacteria; phylum Patescibacteriota; class Gracilibacteria; order CAIRYL01; genus JAOARU01. The sequence continues at coordinate 3,008 of JAOARU010000021.1, forward strand.
TTTTTTTAGGACTTTGTTTTTTCTTTCGTTGACTTTTTTTGAGTCTTTTAGGAGTTTTGTAGGAGATTTTAAGATTGCCACTAAAAATGCTGATTGATTGAGGGATATGTTTTTTGGGCTTAGGTTAAATAGATCTGTACTAGCTGAATAAATGCCCCTGTTCACCCCTCCAAATGAGACTTGATTGGCGTATAGTTCTAGGATTTCTTGTTTGGAATAGTTTTTTTCAAGCTGAAGGGCGAGAATTGCTTCATGGATTTTGTTTTCGATAGTGCGAGATTTGTTCTTGTATAGATTTTTGGCTAATTGTTGAGTGATAGTAGATCCGCCGTATAAGGTGCGACCATATATAAAATTGTCTTTTAAAGCCCTTGAAGTTGAGATATAATCTATTCCTTCGTGAAAAAAGAAGCGCTTGTCTTCTGTCGCGATTAGCCCTTTAAAAAAGTATTCATTGATGTCTTTGTATTTTAATTCTTGGTGTTTTTCTTGGTTTTTTGATAGAAATTCATAAAGAGTTATATTGTTTTTATCTTTTATAATGGTGCTTTTTGGAATATTGAATAGATTTTTGTCGATATCAGTATGTAGATAAAGCCAAAAAACAAGCATTGATACAGCTAAAATAAATGTTAAAAAAACTGGTAAATATTTCTTGACAAATTTTATAATTATTATATAATGATATGAATACATAAAAAATTGAATTTTTCGCAAAAGTAAAATGGAACTTTCTGTAAAAGAGCAAATTATAAATCTAATATCCAATAAGGACAAAATCCTAATCTTGGCTCATGCTAAGCCTGATGGGGATACTATATCTGCGAGTCTTGCTCTTTTTTTGGTGTTAAAGAAGCTCGGTAAAACCAATGTGGAACTGGCTTGTAGTGATAGCTTGCCAGAGGTTTTTGATTTTTTACCAGCTACGGAGAATTTTACTCAAAAAAAAGATTTTCCGAAAGATACTTTAATAAAGCTTGATGTAGGAGATATTGATATTAGTCGCTTGAGATGGAGCTTAAAGGACTCTACACTTAGTATTTTGATTTCTCCTAATCATGGCGAAATTCAAGAGCAAAAACCAGTATTTGAAAAATTAAGCAGTGCTTATTCTTTGATAATTACTGTTGATGTGGCTGATCGTGAGCAGCTTGGTGATATTTTTTTTGAAAATCCTGAGATGATCACAGAATCAACTATTGTAAATATAGATCATCATGTTTCCAATACAAATTTTGGTACTGTTAATATGGTTGATGGGTCTTCGGCTTCTTGTACTGAGGTTTTGTATGAATTGATTTTAGAAACAGAGAAGCATTTTGGCAAAAAATTGATGGACGATGATATTGCTACTTTGCTTTTGACAGGAATTATTACTGATACTGGAAGTTTTCAAAATCCAAATACTACACCAAAAAGCTTTGAGGTATCAGCTGAATTAGTGGAGATGGGAGCCAGGCAGCAAGAGATTATTAGGCATTTATTTAAGACAAAAAACCTCTCAACACTTAAATTATGGGGCAAGGTATTGTCAAAGATTAAAAATGATCCAATCCATAGATTTGTATGGTCCAGTGTATCAATGATGGATTTAGTTGAAACGCAAGCCACAAGTGATGAATTAAAAGGTATTTTAGATGATCTGCTTTCATCTGCTCCGGGGGCGGAGGTTGTCTTGCTTCTAAAAGAGCGTGAAGACGGTATAATTTCAGGTAGCCTTAGAACTACCTCAAATGCTATTGATGCTGTGGAGATTGCTGAGATTTTCGGAGGAGGTGGGCATCGTCAGGCAGCTGGATTTAAGATTAAAAAAGACTCAAAAAGCTTTGATGAAATATCTTTTGATGTGATTGATAAAATTAAATCATACCAATCGCATAGGCTTGGTATATTGCCTCAAAAAATTCAGCCAATTGAAAAAAAGCCTGAAAATCCAGTTATAAGATCTGAAAAACGTGAAGAAAAAGTGCTTGATTTTTCATTTATGGCAAATCAAAAAACTCAAGACATAACACCAGTTATAAAATCCCCAAAGCCTGCTCCAATAGTGCCAAAGCCTGAATCTCCAGAGCTTAAAAAAGAAGACATCGGTAAGTTTTTTGAGGAGGTTAAGACAGCTGTGAGTAGTTTTTCAGTGGAAAAATTAGAACCAAAGGCAGAGATAAAAGATAAGCCTAAAGTTGCGAAAGAGATTAAAAAACCTGCAGTAAAATCAAAAAAACAAGAGCCAAAAAAGCAGGAATATAAAAAAGGGTCACAAGAGAAAGCTGATAAAAAATCAAATCCAGACAACACAGAAAAGCCAAAAAGAGCCACAAGAAGGAGTCCAAGAAAAAGAAGGCCAGCAGTAAAAAAACAAGAAATAAAGAAAGATAAATCTGCCTGATTTGGATTGATGTAATTTTATTTTTATCAAAATAACCCTTATTCTTGATAATAAGCTATTTTTTTGGTATAATGATCTGATTAAATAAAATGAATTTACAAGGAGATCATCAAAGTATCGGCAGTGTGCTCTCAGGTCTTAATGATGAATTTAAAGAGCAAGAAGTCGCAGAAAAAGCAAAGGAGCTTGGACTTGGTTATATTAATTTGACCAAGATTTCTATTAATATGGATTTTTTGAGCCTTGTGACAAAACAAGAGTCTAAAAGCGCTTCTTTGATACCTTATTTTGGTGTGGGGCGCAAAATAAGGCTGGCTATTACAAATCTTCAAAATCCCAATATTAAGCTAATAATTGATCGCCTAAAAGAACAGGAATATGAAGTGGCAATAAGTCTTTGTTCTGATGAGTCTATGGCTCACGCTCAGCAGTCTTATACCTCTGATTTACATTTTGAAAAAAAAGAAATAATTGCAGATGATAGCCAAAAAGCAGAGTCACTTGATCAAGAGATTGAGCTTATTAGACAGATTCCTCAAAAGATAGGCAATTTGAAAGGTGAAGAGGCTTTAAATCTATTGCATATTGAGGTGCTTAAGCTAAAAGCATCTGATGTTCACTTTGAGCCACAAAAAAATAAAACCCTAAAGGTAAGAGCAAGGATTGATGGTGTATTAATTGAATTTTTTACGCTTGATCAAGACAAGGCTGTTGATATGGTGCGTACTGTTAAGCATTTGGCTAAATTAAAGCTCAATATTGATTATTTACCGCAAGATGGAAAATACACCTTTGATGCGACTGATCGTGCAGTTGACGTTAGGGTTTCTACTTTGCCGGTAAAGAATGGCGAGAGTATTGTTATGAGGTTTTTGGACTCAAAAAAAAGTATTTTAAATGTAGATGATTTAGGTTTTTCTGTTAAGGCTTATGCTGATTTTAAAAAATCTCTTGCATCTACAAATGGTATTATATTATCTACTGGTCCAACTGGAAGCGGTAAGACAACAACTCTACATTCTGCGCTTTCTTATATAAATACGCCTGACAAAAAGATTGTAACAGTTGAAGATCCTGTGGAGTTTCAGATCCCAGGAATTGTTCAGTGTGAGATAAATGCTGACAAGGGGCTTACTTTTGCGAGTGGTTTGAGGTCTATTTTGCGTCAAGATCCAAATGTTGTAATGATCGGAGAAATCAGAGATCAGGAAACAGCAGAGACTGCTATTC
>JAOARU010000022.1 GCA_025210675.1 Candidatus Altimarinota bacterium
AGATTTTCTTAAAAACTTGTGATTAAAAATCCCAAGTTTTCCGCAAAAATCTTGCATCGCTCCGTAGTCTCGTTTTACTCGACTACTACGCTTTGCATCGTCTTTTCTCGCTAAGCGCTTGGTGGACGCAGAGGGATTCGAACCCCCGACCTCCTGGGTGTAAACCAGATGCTCTAGCCAACTGAGCTATGCGTCCTAATTTTCAAAAGCCCATAAATTATGCCAAAAGACATATTAAATGGCGGAATGGACGGGACTCGAACCCGCGACCTCTGCCGTGACAGGGCAGCGTTCTAACCAACTGAACTACCACTCCGCATTCGCCATAAGATTTTTACAGAAAAAATTACAAATTGCAAGACTTTTTTTTATATGTCAAAATAAACCCAGAAAAATAAAACCTATTACACATTAAATCAGCCTTACAATCAAGCAAATCCACAACTCAAACCTCATCAATATACTAAACCTAACAAGCCCCCATTGAACAAAAAATGTGTTCACAAACTAAACAAGCTAATCCATAAAACAAGCCTTAAAAACCAATCGCAAATAAAAATACAATCACCTCACTCTAACCTCAAAACTAAGCCCCCCTCCTGCCCCATTGAACAAAAAATGTGTTCACAAACTAAACAAGCTAATCCATAAAACAAGCCTTAAAAACCAATCGCAAACACCCAAACCACATGAATTTATCAAAATTAAACAGTCTCAAAATCGGCGGCAAAGCAGATTCATATCTAGAAATCAACAACCCCGAAGATCTCCAAAAAATCACCTCACCACACCTAATCATAGGAAAAGGCACAAACATTCTCTTTTCCGACAAAGGCTTTCGTGGGCAAATCGTCCGCCTACATAACCAATTTTTTCAAGCCCTAAACGACTCAATCAAAGCCTCAGCATCTTGCAATCTACCCTCTTTTGTTATCAATATGGCAACTATGGGTTATGATTTCTCCGATCTTTCATGGCCAGGCACAATTGGTGGAAGCGTCTTTGGAAATGCAGGAACACCAGAAGCAGACACATTTTCCAAACTCCTAGAAATCACCTATTTTGACTTAAAAGAAAAAAAATTCCACACCAAAAAAAACTCAGAAATACCCAACTCATACCGTTTTTCTGATTTTAAAAACCACAGAGACAGGCTAATATACGAAGTAAAATTTAAAAAACCCCAAAAAAAACAATCCAAAGAAATACTAAATACAATCAAAGAAAAAGCCAAAAAAAGAGCAGAAATCCAACCAAAAGGCAAAAATGCAGGTAGTTTTTTTAAAAACCCTAAAAACAACTCAGCCGGAAGACTAATTGACCTTGCAGGCTGCAAAGGACTAAGCATAAATGACGCCCTTTGCTCACCAATACACGCCAATTTTCTCATAAACCAAAAAAATGCCACCCAAGCTGATATGATTGAACTTGCCAAAATCATAAAAAAACGAGTTCAAGACAAATTCAATATAATCCTTGAACCAGAAGTGCAAATCCTAGACGAATTTGGAAAAACAATAAACCTCTAGGCTTTACATATCATCATTAATATGATATAATGATGTAATGAAAACAAAAATCAAAAAAATACGTGAGCATTTTCTATTGCATGTTTTTAACATCTCTCATCATGAATTATCAAGAGTTGTTATAAGCTGGGGACTCAAGTTCTTACTACAAGTTGGCACTATTATAGGAGCAACACTACTCACTGCTTTGTTTGTCGATGAGTTCGGGGTATCTAAACTCCCGTCTTTATATATTTTACAATCTACATTTTTGATTGCGAGCGTTTTCGTATTTTCGCCACTAGCGGAAAGAATGAAAAAAGAAGACTTTATCCTATGTGGAATAGGGGTTTCAGTAACTTTCTTTTTACTATTATTCCTCCTAAAAGATTTCCACTTTTTGTTTTTCGGAGTGTTCATCATGACCTTATCTGTGGTTATTGCCCAGCTAACAATAGTGATGTCTCTCTTCACAGAGGACTTATTTACCCCACTGGAATCTGTACGCACTTTTCCAGTCATCGAATCATCTGAGCCAATCGGCTCTCTGTGCGCTGGTGTGTTAATAGTCGGTGCCACAAAATACTTTCACGTGGAATCTCTCTTTTTAATTGCAGCATTTAGTATCGGATTAATGCTACCCATCTTGCTTTACTACAAACAAGTAAGCGAAGCCGTGCCTATACTCAGATCAAAAGAAGAGATCCATGAGAAAGTCAGCAAAAAAGAATCCCTTCAAAGACTTGTTAAACATGCCAAAATTATCCCATTTCTAAAGATTTTGGTAACACTAGTCTTCCTTCATTTTGCTGCATTCAATATCCTCGAATTTCAATTCACAAAAGCAGTTGACGCCCACGTTTCAAATAACCATGGAGACCATGGATTAGAACACACCTCAGCCCTTACTCATGGACTAGGTACTGTACACGTATTTATCTCAGCAGTTTTACTTGGAGTACAAATCTTCTTATCAAGTAGAACCATGAAAAAAATAGGCATAGTCAAAACCATATCCCTTAACCCAATCTTCTCAGGCATTATATTTTCATTATTTACATTCAATTTTACTTTTATTTTTGCAGTAGGCGCAAAAACTATATTCGAAGCCACAGGAGCAATGTTTAGAAATGCTCATCAAGTTTCATTTTTCTCACTAAAAGAAAAAGTCCGTGCCCATGCCAAAGAATTTATCGAAGGCATCTCTAAACCACTTGGAGCCATCTCAGGCACTCTCGTAATCTTTTTGATGCAATTCTTATTTCATGGCAAAGTTTTAGACTACGCACTAAACACCACCCTAGTCATAACAGCATTTACAATGTTTACCTTAAGTAGCAGACTATCAGAAAAATACACACTTCTTGCCCGCAAAAACCTCGAAATGCAAGGAGCACCCCAAGAAAAAATGGACGCCATCGAAGTACTTTCACAAAAAGGACATAAAAATGCAGTTGAAATCCTAACAAAAGAACTAACATTTAGAAAAGACTGCCCAGAAGTAAAAGTAAAAATCATAAGAACCCTAGGCATACTCAGAGATCCAAAAAGTATCCCTACAATTCTTAAATCATTTAAAGATGGCTCAATAGACGTACAGATCGAAGCTGTAAAATCACTCTCAAAATTCAAAAATCTCGGAGAACACTTCCTCTCACAATCTTTTGCAAAATACCACGTCAGCGAAGCCCTAAAATCACTATTTCTAAAAACCAGATCAAAAAAACTAAAAACAGAAGTAGTACACGCATTTACAAATATCAAAGACGCTGACATCGTACCTTTCCTACTAGATGTGATCAACTCAAAAGACGAAGAAATAAGAGCAGAAGGCATCTTTGCTTGCGGATTATTCCATGATCCTACCATTGCCTTCTATGTTGAAAAATACCTAGAAGACAAATCCGCCAGAGTTCGCAGCAACACAATCATTGCCCTATGGCAATTCGTTGAACTCAGACTAAAACTAATAGTAAAACTCATGGCACTTCTTGACTCAAAAGACACAGAAGAAGTCCTATCAGGAATATTTGCAGTTGGCGAAATCCGCTTTGCCTCTGAAAAAGAACGCCTCATGAGATTCCTAGAAAATGAAAATGAAGACATTCGTCGTCATGCCGCACTAGCACTTGGAAAAATCAATCACGATCATAGCATTGGGCATATTATTGACTTCATTTGGCACAACAACAAAAAAACATCACTCAAAACAAAACACCAAATCAAAGAACTCCATCCTCAAATCAAAGAACGTGTCAATCGTCATATGGTCAAAGAAGCAACCCACAGAATCACAAAAATCCTACACGAAGCCAAAACAGAAATCCTCGAAGACCTTGAAGATGCAGCACTAAAAGAACTTCTCCACATCTTCACCCTAATCGACGAAGAAAAAGAAGTCCTAAAAATCAAAAACATCATTGAAAACAAAAAACAAGCCAAGAAACAAAAAACAAAACCACAAAACTTTGATATAGACAGACTGCTTGCAGCTTAAATAAAACAGCCGAATTACATTCGCCTCAAAAGGGCGGGTGTTTTTTATTTAAATGAAATTATTAAACAAAATTGCGACTAAATCCATTTAATAAATCATATTTCACCATCTTTTTTAACACCCCCACCTCATACCAACAACTCAACATGCCAAACTCGACCTCTTTTTATACCCCCCACTCATACTTAAAAAGCACCTCCCTCTTCACTCTGTTTTACGCACAATTCACCCCTACCACCTTTCACCCTCTCTGCACGCACAGATCACCCCTACCACCTTTCACCCTGTCGCTGAACACATTTTTTGTTCAAGAGACAAATTAGCTACAAGCTTGAATAAATAAGTAAAAAACAGCAGAGAAATTACTCTCGCCATAAATTTAACTTACCCTGAGGCAAGCTCACTCATATTTATAACCAACTACACAACAAAAACTATCAAACACTACCACCACACTCCCTGCAAAACCCCATACGCACAATTCACACCTACCACCTTTCACCCTGTCGCTGAACACATTTTTTGTTCAAGAGACAGAAAAAAGCATTAAATCAAAACAAAAATCAGCCCATTTCACAAAAACTATCAAACACTCCCACCACACCACCAATAAAGCGACTCCATAAATAACAAAAAAACAACCCCCTCACCCCCTTTGACCAATTTCCCAAAACACTAAACCACGCTTCTCATCTTAGCAAAATCCCTCGCAACCGCCAAAAACCTCTCTTTTTCACTTAGACTATCCGCTTGTTCTGCCTTTGCAGTAAAACGCCTCTCATGCTGACTCAAAATCTGTGGCACTGTCTTACCACCCTTTTGCCTCTTTTTAAAAAACTCAACCATCGCAAGCTGCCTACTCTTAGGAATTACATTTAAGACCTGCTCAATCTGCTGATCAAAAATAGTCCTTACTATATTATTGTGTATAGCGTCCTTGCCATTTAACTCAGACAGCATGGTACTAATCACATTTGCTTTTTTTATATCATTACTATTTACATAATCATCACGCAATCTAAAAAGAGTACCCGCAACGGTTTCATGTCCTAGCATTCTACCCTTTATCCACTCTGCAATCCTAATCCTATTTTCAATTTTCACAGGTCTAAGCGCAATTTGAATATCATCATTTATTTTTTGCTGATCAATATCTGATTTCACATCAAACCCTGCAACAACTGCCTGCTGATCAATTCCATCAAAAATCTTTGAAGCTGCAAACTCTCTATGCATACCCCTCAAGGAAATTTCATAAAATTTTCTACCTTTTAAATATTGAGCAAAATCACCCTCATAATCACCTTTTGCAAAATCCTTAGCCAATCTCACCGCATTGTCAGTACCATAACGATAAGCCAATGCTGCAGCCTGAGCGATATTGTCTTCGCTCAATCCAGGAATCATACGCAAATACTCAATAACCCGCAAATAATCAGCAACCATCAAATCAATAGCATAATCAGTAAATCTCACATCACTCTCCTGAAGCTGATTAACCAAATCCATAGCTTTTGCCTTATCATCTGCCATTGTAGCTATGCGTATATCCATCAAAACCTTATTAGCCTCCTTTTTTGAAAGCATATAAGTTGGGATTTTTTCTCCTGTCAATGCCTCATAAGCCTTAGCAGCAGAGTTTACAAAATCATCTTGCATATGCCCAATCCCAAGAGACAGACCCCCATCTCCACTAAAATACCTGGTAATCTTGCTAACAGCAGCCACATCTCCCCGCTTAACTGCATCAAGCAATTTGCTCATATCAGACAATCCATCACTCTCAGCAATAATTCTCGCCTTGCAAACCTGATATGGATCTTTTAATTCTGGATTTACCTTTTTAATCTCAGCAAAATGCTGCTCAATTAAAGGATTTAACCTGTGATCATCAACATGGCTCACCCTTTTATATAAATCACTAAAATCACGAGCAATCCTATCTGTATCAACCTTGTCAACAGGACTATAAAAATTAGCCTCAATTGTCCTGATTAACCCAGGCTCTTTAGAAACCGTATTTCTGATTGACAAATTAATATCTTGAGCCGCATCAGAAACTTCAGGCAAATCCTCCCTATTGCCATAAGCAACAGCATCTCTATCATCTGCAACAGGACTATCTACACCCATTGCAAACAATACCTGATCTCTTTCAGCATTATCATCTACATAAATATAATCCCCATTTGGAATACTTGTATCATCATATACCACCTGAGCCGTCTCCACACTTACAAAATGACCAATACCCCTATCTATCCAATCTCTCCAAGTCGCCTCAGGAAAAACCCTCCTCAACATATCAGTTGCCGTATCACCACTATATATAGAGACTATTTTTTTTGAATTTAAAAATTCTCTTGGGTCCGATACTTTTTTTATTTTATATAAATCATCAACTCCAATAACCCTCATCTCATCATTTGACTTGAGCAATAAACTATTATTTTCATTTTTTTGAGACACCTTATAAAGCTTACCCTCAAACTCAACATACTCACCAATCTCACAACTCTCCAGAGCATGAGCCGCCTCAATCATCAACATCTGACTGGCTCTAACATCTTTCTGCTCAGCCTCAACCAAAGCCCTAGCCTCATCTGCCCGTGCTTGTAACTCTGGAGAAAGCATATCCTGAAACCTAGTCATAAAATCAGCCCTAACAGCAGAAATAGGCACATCAGGAGTTATTCTCTCATGCGCATCAACAGACTTATCAACTATGCCAAGACCCGCCAACACACCAGTCAAAGCCACAATCGCCCCCCTACTAACACTCCTCAAGCCAAAAACACTAACTTTTTCTTGGGGTTGCTTAGTTCGCCTCAGTTTTTCCAACATTTTACTCTAAAAGAGGCTTACATTCTATTACTAAAAAATCAAAAAGTCAAATAAGCCCGTCGCTTCTCCTTAAAAAATCCCTCAATAGCATATCTAAGTGTACATCTCGGCATTTCCTTGATATGTCTTTTCAAAAAATCCTCTAACAAATCCTAATCTCTCTTGCCCAACTCCCTGAGCAACCAACCTGTTGCCTTGTGCATCAAATCATGCCGATCACTCAAAAAAATCTCGCCACAGTCTCTACCTTTTTCGGATTTGCAAGCTTTTTCAACTCCTCCTTAATCACCTTAATCAAAAAAACTCATTCCCAAAATATCCTCCGGCAAATGTCCATGTGAAGGCTTTTTGTCATCTAAATCATGCGCATACTCATAACCCTCACCATAACCCCACTCCTGCATCAACTTCGTCGGAGCATTTAAAAGATGTATAGGCACAGCCAATGAACCCGAACGCTCAACCTCAGCCCAAGCCTTATTAATAGCCTTATAAGTCGTATTGTCCTTTTTGCACATACTAAGATAACTCACCACATGCGAAAGTATTATCTTGACCTCTGGCATACCTATTTTCTCAGTCGCCAAATAAGCATTTGCTGCCAAAGTCAAAGCATGAGAATTTGCCAATCCAATATCCTCAGAAGCAAAAATCATCATACGCCTTGCCAAAAACCTCGGATCTTCACCCGCATGCAACATTCTAGCCAGATAATACACCGCAGCATTACGATCACTACCCCTCATTGACTTAATAAAAGCCGAAATCAAACCATAATGCTCCTCTGAATTTCGATCATACAGCAAAGTCTTTTGCCTTAAAGCACTCATTATATGCTCTTTTTTAATCACACCACTATACGCCTTAGAAGTATACTCAAGCGCAGAAATCATCTTTCTGGCATCACCCTCAGCATAATTCACCAAAAGACTCTTAGCATCAGCATCTATCTTAAAATCAGTCTTTTCCAAAATACTCACCAAATCCCCCTCACTCAAGCTCTCCATTTTAAAAACATGCACCCTAGACAAAAGCGCATTATTAATAGTAAATGAAGGATTTTCAGTTGTTGCACCAATCAAAACAAAAACACCCTTCTCAGTATGCGGCAAAAAAGCATCTTGCTGAGCCTTATTTAGCCTATGAATCTCATCAACAAACAAAATAGTCTTTTTCCCGGAAAAATCCAACTCACCCTGCGCAAAAGTTACCACCTTACGAAGATCAGACACTCCCTGCATTACCGCAGAAAATTCAACAAAATTTGCACCCGTAATCTGCGAAATCACATGAGACAAAGAAGTCTTACCACAACCCGCGGGACCCACCAAAATCATACTTGATAGATTGTCCTCCTCAATCATCTTCCTGAGCGCCTCACCCTTTTTCAATAAATGATGCTGACCCACATACTCATCAAGCGACTTTGGGCGAAGCTTATCAGCCAAAGGCGAAACCGAAACGCTATTTTTTGAAAATAAATTTGTCATAACACCAATATTATAATAGGATTTTAATCCAAAACTAAATACAAAAAAACTGTCACATTTTTTAAAAAGCTGCGTATAAAAAAAAGATGAAAAAATACTTAATAATTCTATTAATTTGCGCACTTACCGGCTGCAACAATACAAACTCCAGCCAAATCGACATTCTAAAAAGCTCAAAATTGATTCCTGAAAACTACGGCATGAAATCCTACATCAGTTCTTATTTTGAAGAAAAACTGATCAATGGCCTTAAAAGTGAAGGAGAAAATTTCTGTTCATACGAACTTTTAAATGACGAATCAGAAGAAAATCTCTACATGCACGTCTTATGTCAGGAATTTTTCCCAAAAAGAAAAGAACTAAGCTGCCCAACAGCAGAAACCCAAGACCAATGCGAAAAACATTTTTCAGTAGACAATAATCAAGGCGACTTTTCAAAATGCGACACAGACTGCAAAATAACACAACTAAAAAAACCCTACCTCAAAGAATCAGCAGGAACATCTGTCCCTACAATCTTAAAAAACAAAGGCAAAGCAATCTCTCATTGGATACCAAGAGATGGCAGTTTTTATAATATCGACCTAAAAAACAACTTTCCAGAACCATACAGAAAAGCCCTAAACTCAATATCAACCGGCAAACTCAGCTCAATCAACCTAGACAGAGCAGAGAGCTATTTTTCCATGAATGCAAAATACGAAATCGCAGAAATTCAAGAACAATCCTGCAAAAAAACAACAGACTGCCCAGACATGCCATTTGAATATTTACTAAAATCAAATTGCCACTACAAAACTCACTGCATTAAAAATAAATGCAGCATAATCTGCCCAGATTATCACTAAGTTTAACTATTTTGCTTTTGTGATTTCATAATTCTACGTCAAATCTAAGCCTATTTGTCGAACCACGGTTCAAACTCTACCCGCATCAAACATGATATTTTTTTATTTTATCCCTCTCCACTTTGGCACTTCGTGCCTATCGTTCCGAGACACTTTTCTCGCTGAGAGCTAACTTAGGGAAAAGTTTGATTTTTGGAATAAAATCATTCTGCTTCGCTTCATAATTTTTTCTCAAAAATCCCTCTCCACTTTGGCACTTCGTGCCTATCGTTCCGAGACACTTTTCTCGCTGAGAGATGGCTGCCCGGGTAGGAGGCTTGCTGATCTATATATACAGATCTCCAGAGCACTCAAAAAAACCTCACTTTGACCAGGCTCAGCAAATCTAGCTCACTCGTTCGGAAATCTCCGCATAAATGCGTCGATTCCTCTCACTCCGTTCGCTGGTCGAACCACGGTTCAAACTCTACCCGCATCAAACATGATATTTTTTTATTTTATCCCTCTGGGATAAA